>JBBJLY010000008.1:0-74802 GCA_037720695.1 Kofleriaceae bacterium
CCGCGTCGACGCGAGCGAGCAGCTCGGCAAGCGCGAACGGCTTGGTCACGTAATCGTCGCCGCCGAGCCGGAGCGCGGCGACCTTGTCGAATTCACCATCGCGCGCGGACAGCACGATCACCGGGACCAGGTTGTCTGCAGCGCGGATCGTGGACAGCACCTCGAGGCCGTTCTTGCGCGGCAGGTTGATGTCGAGCAGCACCAGCGCGAAGTCCTCTTCCTCGGCCTGCCGGATCGCGTCCTCACCATCGCGTGCGATGCTGGCGGAGTAGCCGGCGAGCTTCAGGTTGAGCGACAGGCCGGTGGCGATCGCGTCGTCATCCTCGACGACCAGGACGCGATGGCTCATGCGGGCCTCGGGGGAACCCGCTTGAGCCGCATGGTCACCTCGGTCTGCCCGGCACGTGAGGTCAGGTCGATCTTGCCGCCATGACCGCGGACGATCGCGCGGACGAACGCCAGGCCGAGGCCAGAGCCGGGGGCACCGCTCTCGTGGGCTGCGCGGCCGCGGGTGAATTGCTCGAAGATCGCGCGCAGCTCGGCGGGCTCGATCCCGATCCCGTTATCGCGGATCACGATCTCGACCCAGCGTCCGGCGCCGCGCGCGATCACGGCGATCTGCTTGCCCTCGCCCGTGTACTTCCAGGCGTTGGTCAGCAGATTCATGATCGCACGCACCAGCGTCGAGCGATCGCCGGCAACGCACAGCCCGGGCTCGATCTCGCGGTGGATCGGGGTCGGCAACGTCAACGTCGCCGCGTCGAACGCTGCCACGGACTCCTCGACCAGGGCGTCGACATCGACTGGCTCGCGCGCGAAGTCGTAGCTCGACTGCAGGCGCGACAGCTCGATCACGCGATTGACGAGCACCTCGAGTCGCTCGGTCTCGCGGGCGAGCAGCGAGACCACGTGCTTGCGGTCGAGGTCCTCGAGCCTGCCATCCTTGAGCGATTCCAGGAGCAAGCGGATCGAGGTCAGGGGCGTGCGCAGCTCGTGCGAGACGCTGGACACGAAGTCGTTCTGCACCCGGACAAGCGACGCGCCGCGGCCGACGAAGATCGAGCTCAGGATGTAGCCGGTGATCCCGCTGGTGCAGAATGTCAGCACGAGGATGCCGGAGATCAGCGTGGTGGTCGACCGCCCGATCACGAGCAGCACGATGCCGATGAAGATCATCGCGATCGTCGGCAGCAGGGCGGCGAGCATGAGGACCAGCTGCGCACGGCGCAGCTGCATGTTCGCAGGCGGGAATCTCACGCGGAAAACTATGCCACGTCGGCCACGGGCGGCGCCTCGTTGGACGCCGTCGCCGTGTGGTCATCTCGCACGTGGTCGGGCACGCCGTGGAGATCCCAGACCAGGCCGACGAGCGCCAGCGCACGCAGCACGTAGTACGTCGCGTCGACCTCCCACCAGTAGAAGCCCTGGCGTGCGGCTACCTGATAGCGGTGGTGGTTGTTGTGCCAGCCCTCACCCATCGTGACGAGGGCGAGCACCGGGTTGTTGCGCGAGTCGTCCCCGGTCTGGTAGCGACGGCGGCCCCACATATGCGAGAGCGAGTTGATCGTGAACGTGCCGTGCCAACACATCACCTGGGAGACTGCGAAGGCCCAGACCAGCGCGAACCAGCCACCCGTCGCGAATGTGACGACGCCGACCGCGACCGGTGGCAGCATCCAGTAGGTGTTGAGCCACCGTAGCTCCGGGTACTTCGCGAAGTCCTTGATGCGAGCGAGCTCCGTGTCCTCGAGGTCGCGCGACAGGATCCAGCCGTGGTGCGACCACCAGAACCCTGACTGGATGACCGAGTGCAGGTCGCCGGGCGCATCGGAGTACTTGTGATGGATGCGGTGATGCGCGGCCCACCACAGCGGGCCCTTCTGACCCGTGCAGGTCGCGCCGAGTGCGAGCACGAACTGGAACCAGCGCGACGTCTTGTAGCTGCGATGCGAGAAGTAACGGTGGTACGCGCCGGTCACGAAGAAGATCCGCGGCACGTAGCACGCCACGGCGAGCAGCAGGCCGAACCACGACAGGCCGGTGATCGCGATGCCGACGATCGCGAGCACGTGAACACCCCAGTACGGCAGCGTGAGGGCGTTGAAGTAGATGCGCCGCCAGCTCCGCGAGCTCGCAGCCTCGACGGCGGTGCCAGACATCACCCGAAAACTAGCGCAGCTCCGGCGCTCCCGCGCGTGACCCATCCGTCATTGTTTCGTCAGCGGGCGCGGCGTAGGGTCGCCCCGCGATGAAATACCGAAATCTAGGAGGCTCGGGCGTCCGGGTCTCGACGCTGTGCCTCGGTGCAATGACGTTCGGCGAGGCGGACGAGAAGTCGTTCATGCACAACGCCGGTTCGGACGAGCAGACGGCCCATGCCGTGCTCGACCGTGCGCTCGAGGCCGGGATCAACTTCGTCGATACGGCCGATGTCTATGGCCAGGACGGACTGTCCGAGCGCGTGCTCGGCAACTGGTTCGCCGCGCGCGGCACGCGCGACAAGATCGTCCTCGCGACCAAGTTCCGGTTCACGATGGGCGACGGCGCCAACAAGAGCGGCGCGTCGCGCTACCGGATCATGAAGTGCGTGGACGACTCGCTGCGCCGACTGCGCACGGATCGGATCGACCTCTATCAGACCCACATGCAGGACATCACGACTCCCGAAGAGGAGACGCTGCGCGCGCTCGACGACCTCGTGCGTGCGGGCAAGGTGCTCTACCTGGGGTGCTCGAACTACGCCGCGTACCGGATGATGAACAGCCTGTGGCTATCGCGCACCAAGCACCTCGCCTCGTTTGTCACGCTGCAGGCGCAGTACAGCCTGCTCGTCCGCGATCTCGAGCGCGAGCACGCTCCGCTGTGCCGCGAGGAGAAGCTCGGGATCCTGCCGTGGTCGCCGCTCGCCGGTGGTTTCCTCACCGGAAAGTTCGAGCGGGGCAAGCCGCCGCAGGCCGGGACCCGGCTCGGCGAGAAGGCCGAGCGCTTCGCGCGCTACGATCTCGAGCGCAACTGGAAGATCCTGGATGCGGTGCGCGCGGTCGCCAGCGAGCTGAGCTCGACGCCGTCGGCGGTCAGCATCGCGTGGCTGCTCGCGAAGCCGCAGGTGTCGTCCGTGATCTTCGGCGCGCGCGATCTCGCGCAGCTCGACGCCAACCTCGCCGCTGCGGATCTCGAGCTGTCGGCGAACCAGGTCGCGACCCTCGATCAAGCCTCGGCGTTCGACCTCGGCTACCCGTACGCGTTCATCCAGCAGACGCAGCAGGTCTGGTAGTGCTACGCGACCGTGTGCGCGAAGCTTCCCGCCCGTGCGGTGGAATAGGCGCGCACACGTGAACCTTGGTCCTCCCATGAACCAAGCCCTCGCCCTCGGCACGCTGCTCGCGATTCAGAGCCTGATGACCAGCGTCGCGACCGCCGACAAGAAGCCGTACACGCTCGCCGATCTGAAGGAGCTGGTCAGCCAGAAGTCGTTCAAGGAGGCGGTCGAGCACCTGAACGACGTGGCGCCGTCGGAGCGCAAGGCCGAGTGGCTCGACACCGCGGCGACCGCGGGTGCCGGCTACATCGCGGGCCTGTCAAACGACAACATGGTCACCAAGGTGATCGCGATCGAGCAGCTGGACGCCGACGTCGCGCCGATCTTGAAGGTCGCGAAGTACACGAAGGTCCGGGCCGAGATCGGGCTAAAGGCGTACGACGCGTGCTTGCAGAACAACCACTGGGCCGACGAGTGCGTCGAGCACGCGATCAAGTTCGTCGAGACCGACGCGAGCAACGTCGACCTGGCGCTGAGGATGGCGAAGATCGTGCGCAAGAATGCGAAGTCTTGGGCCGCGCTACCGTTCTTCAAGCGTGCGCTGGCCGGCAAGCCGAGCGCGGCCGCCTGCAAGGATGCCGATCTGTCCCTCGCGGTGATCTCCGGGCTCGCGCTACCAAAGGACTACGATCGCGCGGCCGATGCGCGAACGATCGCCGGCGGTGCGTGCTGGGACCATCTGAAGAAGCCGATTCTGGCGGCGTTCGACGAGGACTCCGAGAACGGCTACGTCCGGCAGAACAGCTGTGATCTGCTCAAGGCGAAGAAGGCGCTCGGCGCCGAGCAGGCGCGGACCTGCAAGTGAGCCAGCTGCGCGAGGCGCATCACTCGGCTGCCATTGCCTCGACTTCCAATTTCCAGCGTGGATCGAGCAGTTGTGCGCACACGACCGTCAGCGCGGGTTCGTGACTGCCGAGATACTTTCTGCGCAACGCGACATTTGCCTCATCGTATTGCGGATGTGCCAGATAGAAGCGCAACGACACGATGTTGTCGTAGTCCATCCCGGCTGAGCCCAGGATCTTCCCCAGGTTGTGCCAGATCACGTCACCCTGGTCTTCAAACGATTCCGGCATGGTCTGGCCATCTTCACGATAGCCGTTGAGTCCGCTGATGATCAGCAGACGCGAGCCGGTGCTGATCTCGATCGCGTGACTGTAATTGCGGTACTGCGGATACATCGTCGCTGGGTTGTGCTTGATGATGGGCATCGATGGCGCTTTCCTCGGGTCTTAGCTGCGCGCGGTCGCGAGCGAGCCCACGACGAACACGGTGAGCTCGTCGAGTTGACGGCCGTCGACGAGCCCGGCCGCAAGTGCACCCAGCCCCGGCTCCTCGTGGACGACGGTCGCGAGCTGCGCGAGGTCGGCATCGAGCACGACCTCGGCGAGCACGTTGACGTGCGTGCCGCGCCGGAGCTGCCGGGCCGCGAGCGCGAGCGGCAGGTGGATGCAGACGATGTCGCACGCGAGCGCCTCGGCGAGCTCGACGAGGCGACCTGGACCCGCGATGGTCGAGCGCACGTCGCGCGGTGCGAACCACGTGCGATGCGCCTCGAGCGAGAGCGCGGCGTCGGCCGCCGTGGCCGCATCCGCGACCAGGCCGAACGAGCGTGGCGTGCCGACCGCGAGGTAGTGCGACGCGATCGCCCCGACGGCGGCACGGGCATGCGCGAGCGCCGGCTGACCCGCCGAGGCGACGCTCCCCGTGGCGGCCGCGACGTACGCGCGCTCGATCGCGAGCACCCAGTCGGCCAATGCTAGAACTCGGCCTGACGGGGCGCGCGCGGGTACGGGATCACGTCGCGGATGTTCTCGATGCCGGTCGCGTACTGGATCGCGCGCTCGAAGCCGAGCCCGAAGCCGGCGTGCGGCACCGTGCCGTAGCGCCGCAGATCGCGATACCACCAGTAGTCCTTCGCGTGCAGCCCCATCTCGGCGATCCGGCGATCGAGCACCTCGAGCCGCTCCTCGCGCTGGCTGCCACCGATGATCTCGCCGATGCCGGGCGCCAGGACGTCCATCGCGGCGACGGTCTTGCCGTCGTCGTTCTGGCGCATGTAGAACGCCTTGATGTCCTTCGGGTAGTTGACGACGGCGATCGGGCCCTTCACCACCTTCTCGGTGAGGAACCGCTCGTGCTCGCTCTGCAGATCGATGCCCCACTTCACGGGGAACTCGAACTTCTCCTTCGCCGCTTCCAGCACCGTGATCGCGTCCGTGTACTCCATGCGCGTGAACGTGGAGTCGACCATCGCGGTCAGCCGCTTCACGCACTCGGGATCGACGAACTTCTCGAAGAACGCCATGTCGTCCTTCCGCTCGTCGAGCAGCTGGCGAAAGATCGACTTCAGGAAGTCCTCGGCGAGCTGCGCATCGGCGGCCAGATCGGCGAACGCGATCTCGGGCTCGATCATCCAGAACTCGGCGAGGTGGCGCCGCGTGTTGGAGTTCTCGGCGCGGAACGTGGGACCGAACGTGTAGACCTTGGACAGCGCGAGGCAGTAGGTCTCGACGTTCAGCTGGCCCGACACCGTCAGGCGGGTCTCGCGACCGAAGAAGTCTTTGTCCCAGTCGACCTTGCCGTCTGGCGTCATCGGCGGGTTGGCCGCATCGAGCGTCGAGACCCGGAACATCTGGCCGGCGCCCTCGGCATCCGAGGCGGTGACGATCGGTGTGTGGATCCAGAAGAAGCCGCGCTCGTGGAAGAACCGATGCACCGCCTGCGCGAGCGTGTGGCGCACGCGGGTCACGGCGCCGATCACGTTGGTGCGCGGCCGGAGGTGCGCGACCTCGCGCAGGTACTCCATGGAGTGCCGCTTGGGCTGCATCGGATAGGTGTCTGGATCGTCGACCCAGCCAACCACCTCGATCGTCTCCGCGCGGAGCTCGACCGTCTGACCCTTGCCCTGCGACGCGACCAGCTCGCCGGCGACGCGCACCGCGCAGCCGGTGGTGATCTTGAGGACGTCGGTCTGGTAGTTGGCCAGCTCGGCGGGGGCCACGACCTGCAGCGCGTCGAAGCAGCTGCCATCGTGCACCGCGAGAAACGACAGCCCGGCCTTCGAGTCGCGACGAGTGCGAATCCAGCCTTCGATGGTGACGCGCGTGCCGACGGGCTCGCTGCCCGCCAGCACGCTTGCGACGCGGGTGGCCATCTACCGCTCAGCTTCCTTGCTGCCGACGATCGTCATGTTCATGCCGATCTGCACCGACACGGCCTTGCCGTCGATCGAGATCACGGTCTTGCCGTTCAGGTACCAGCCGAAGCTGCCGGTCGAGAACGATTTGACCTCGGCCAGCATGTCCTGGCCGTTGATCGTGATCTTCAGCGGCTCGGCCTTCTCCAGGAACTGCGTTGCGGAAACGGGGCAGGAAGTCTTGGGCGGCATGCGGCTGCATTCTGACCAGAAACCGGTCAGCGCGCTAGCTCTCCGGCAGCTGGTCGCGCGCTCGATCGAGTGAGATCACGCGGGGCGACGCAGCGGGCCGAGCGCGAGCGCGAGGTGGGCGAACGCGTCGACGACGAGCGCGTGATCGATCCGGCCGTCGCGCAGCATCTCGCGGACCTCGGAGAGTGGGGCGAGCTCGAGTGCGATCACCTCGTTGCCGTCGGGTCGCGGTGCGCCGGTCGGCTCGGCATCGAGCGCGAGGTAGCTGTGGAGGTAGTTGTTCTGGATCGCCGGATTGGGCGCGACCTTGCCGAGCAGGCGCCAGCGCTCCGCGCTGTAACCCGTCTCCTCCGCGAGCTCGCGTGCGGCCGCGACGTCGGGTTCCTCACCCGGATCGACCATGCCGCCGGGGATCTCGAGACACACCTTGCCAGTGCCCGGTCGGAACTGCCGGATCAACACGACCTGATCGTCGCGCGTCAACGCGATCACGTTGACCCAGTCGACGCATTCGATCAGCGAGAATCGCTTCGGCGCACCGGTCCGTGGATGCTCGCCATCGACGAACGCCGTCTTGAAGATCTTGTAGTCGTGGCCTGGCGTTCGGAGTCCGAGTCGCCAGTTCAGATCATCGCTCATGTTGGCCTAGTTTATCGCTAGCGCGCGTCGAGAGAGTCATGGAGATTGCTCGCATGATGCTTCGATGCCTCGCGACCCTCGTCGGTATCGCCGCTGCTGCGGTACCTGCGCGAGCCGGCGGATTCGGCATCCCCGAGATCGGCGTGCGCCGCACCTCGATGGCGACCATCATCGGCCGCCCCGACGATCCATCCGCGATCTATCACAACCCCGCCGGCCTGATCCTGCAGCACGGCTGGACGCTGTACCTGTCGATGGGTGTCTCGCTGGTCAACACCGAGTTCCGGCTCGCACCGTGGGCCGAGAGCGATCGGTTTCTCGGCACCACGCCCGAGAGCGACGGCTACTACGGCGCGATCAAGCCAACGCGCGCGATGGGCGTCATCCCGATGATCGCCGCGACCGCGGAGATCCTGCCGGACCGGCTGGTGCTCGGCGCGGGCGTCTACGTCGGCAATGCGACCGGCGCGCAGTTCGATGGCGAGAGCGTCGCGCGCTATCACCTGATCGATGGCTACGTCGTCGCGCCGCAGGCGGTGATCAGCGCGGCGTACCGCCTGCACGACACGATCACCGTCGGCGCCACTGCGGGCGTCCTCAACATGCGCGTCCACGGCAAGCGCGAGGTGTTCCCGATCCTCGAGGGCATGGACGTCAGCGGGATCACCGGCACACGTCCCGAGCTCGTGCTCGATGGCAGCGCCTGGGCGCCGACCTGGACGATCGGCGCATTTGGCCAGCCGCACCCGCGCGTGACCTGGGGCGCGACCGTGCTCGGCCGTGTCGATGCAAAGCTCGAGGGCCCGGTGAAGGTCACGTTCTCCGACGACGCCGACTCGCCGGGCGACATGCTGGTCGGGACCCAGCGCACGACCCAGCTCCTGCCGTGGGCCTTCATGGCGGGCGGTAACTTTGACCTGACGCCGAACATCGAGCTCGGTACCGAGTTTCGCTACTGGCTGTATCGCCAGTACGAGAAGCAGACCACCGACATCGTCGGGATCGCGCTGATCCGCAAGCTCGAGACGATCAAGAACTACAACGACTCGTGGGCCGCCTCGGCGGGCGTGCGCGTGCACTCGCTCCGGCGGGCACCCGCCCTCGAGCTGATGGCCGGCCTGCAGTACGACAAGTCTCCGGCACCCGCGCGTACCGTCACGCTCGATCAGCCGAGCTTCTCGCATCCCGCCGCGCACGCGGGGGCACGCTGGCAGGCCGGTCGTTACCGGCTCGGCGCGAGCTTCGTCCACTACTGGTACCGGATCCCGACCATCACCGACTCGATCACCGCGCCGCCGTCGAACATCCGCGGCAAGGGCTCGAACAACATCATCACGGTCTCGATCGAGGCACATCTATGATCCAGATTCCCGTGCGAGGTCGCGCCGCGAGCGAGGTCCTCGACGAGCTCGCGAACCGCGGGCACGGCGATGCCGACTGGCGTGACGGTCGCGTGTTCTCGCTCGTCTACAAGGTGCCGGGCAAGCTCGGCGAGGCACACGACGATCTGCTGCAGCGCGCGCACGCGCTCTACGCGAGCACGAATCTGTTGAATCCGATCGCGTTCAAGAGTTTGAAGCAGATGGAGCGGGACCTGATCGAGATGACGGGTCGGTTGTTCCACTGCGCCGGCGCGGTCGGCACCGTGACGTCCGGCGGCACCGAGTCGATCCTGTGCGCGGTCGCAGCGTATCGCGATCGCGCGCGCCGCGAGCGCCCGTGGATCCGCTGGCCGCAGCTGGTCGTGCCGACGACGATCCACCCGGCATTCGACAAGGCCGCACATTATTTCGGGATCGATCTCGTGAAGGTCCCGGTCGGCGCGGACCTGCGGGCGAACGTGAAAGCGATGGCCAAGGCGATCGGCTGGCGCACGATCGGCATCTGCGCCTCCGCGCCCCAGTATCCGCATGGCGTGATCGATCCGATCGCCGAACTCGGCGCACTCGCACAGCGCAAGAAGTTGCCGCTGCATGTCGACGCCTGTGTCGCCAGTCTCACCGCGCTGCAGCGCCTGAGCGCCGCGCACACCCGCCAGCTCCAGCTCGACTTCGTGTCCGACTTCTTCGAGTTCATCGATCAGTCGCGCGCGCACTATCAGGCCGCCGACGCCGACGTCGAGGATCGGTTCTCGTGCCTGGCGGTCAACCTGATCCCGGCCGCCGGCTCGCGCGCGCGCGCCCTCGCGCCATACCTGCTCGCCGACGACAGCGAGGACTACGAGCGCGTGTTCGACGAGCTCGCCGCTGCCAGCTGGCAGCAGTGGGGCTCGCGCCGGCCGTCTCCCGCACCCGAGCGGGCGAAGATCCTGTTCGTCAACTACAACGGCAACCCGTACGGCGCCACGCGCTTGCTCGAGCTGTGGCTCGGCCGGTGGAACCAGACGCGGTTCGAGCTCGTCGTGACCCAGCCGTCGGAGAATGCGCTGCTCGAGCAGACGCGCGAGCGCTACCGCACCCACTACTTGCAGGTGCGGTGGCCGAACGCGCAGTACGTGCCGCTCGCGGGCCGCTCGTGGACCGATGCGCTGTCCGCGAGCCGCCGGATCCTCGACGAGGAACGTCCCGACCTGGTGTGGCTCCACGGCTTCGTTCCCGCGATGGCGGTCGCGGCGCGCCTCACCGGCATCCCCTCGATCTGCTTCGCGCAGACCCCGGTGTTCGGTGCCAATCCCGCGCTCGGTGCCCTCGTGCTGCGCAGCGCCGCGCTCGAGGCGTCCGATCTCATTATCGGGTGTGCCACGTCGTACGAGCACGCGCTCCGCCAGGTGTTCCGGCCGCCGGCGGGACGCATGACCAGCTCGCCAGTCGGCCTCGACACCACGCTCTACGATCCCGCGCGCCACGATCGTGCCGCCGCGCGCGCAAAGTTCGGCGTGCCGCTCGAAGGTCCGGTGGTGTTGTCGGCTTCCGCGTTGATCCCGTTCAAGCGCCCCGACGTCACCGTGCGATCGTTCCACCGCCTGCTCGCGCGTCTTCCAGATGCGACGCTGGTGATGGCGGGTGCGGAGGTCGGTCCGATCAAGGGCTACGCGCGCACCATCCAGCTACTCGCAGAGGAGCTCGGGATCGGCGAGCGGGTCAAGCTGCTCGGCTTCGTCGAGGACATGCCCGCGATGTACGCCGCGGCGGACGTCCTCGTGCACACCAGCATCACGGAGCCATTCGGGATGGTGATCACCGAGGCGATGGCGATGGGCCTCCCCGTCGTCGGGATGGATGCCTACGGCCCCGGCGAGCAGATCGTCCACGGCACGACCGGCTACAAGATCGCGCCGCCCGGGGATCCCGACGTGATCGCCGCCGCGCTGTTCGAGGTGCTGACCCGTCCGGATCACGCCGCGGAGCTGGGACGCGCCGGTCGTGCGCGTGCGCGCGAGCTGTACGATCTCGAGCGTCAGGTCCGGACGCTCGAGCAGACCTGTCTCGACGTCATCGCCGCAACTTCCCGCGCGGGCGCCGGGTGATGACAAGCCTCGGCTCACCGCGCGTGGCGCGCTGATCCGGCGCGCTGTACGGTAGCGCGATGCAGGCGTTGCTCGTGCTGGACGTGTTGGATGCGATCTTCGAGCTCCCCGTACCACTTCACGACCCCGCGGGGTTCATGCAACGTGTGCGTGGGCTCCTCGACCGGGCACGCGCGGCCCGGGTCCCGATCTTCCACGCCCAACAACTCGGCGCCGACGGCTCGCTGTTCGCGCCCGATGCACCCGGCCGGCGCTTCCCCGCGAGCGTGGCGCCGCTGCCGGGCGAGCACGTGATCCAGAAGTCGGAGCCCGACATGTTCTACGAGACGCCGCTCGCCGAGCTCCTCGCGAGTCTCGCGGTCGACGAGCTCGTGATCTGTGGCTTCGCGTCGGAGGCATGCGTCGACACCACCGTCCGCAGCGCGTGGGCCAAGCGGTTCAAGGTCACGCTCGCGGCGGGCGCGCACACGACGACCGCCAACGCGATCCTCACCGCGGAGCAGGTCGTCAGGCATCACGAGCTCGTGCTCGCACGGTTCGCCCGCGTGGTGCCGGCCGACGAGATCGTGTTCGCCTCGTCGTAGCCGCCGCGCTGTCAGATCGCAGCTGCAGAACATGTCGCCACGCGCGAAGGACAGCACCGGGATCAGATCCCACGCAAACGCGTGTACGGTCGCGCCAATGGGCACGAGCACGTCCTGGATCGCGATCGAGGGCATGAACCTCGAACAGCTCGGCGATGCGCTCGGTCTCGCGCCGGCGCCCACCCACGGGACCAATGACGGAACCCAGCTCCCTCACCTTGCGGCCATGTTGCCGACGGGCTGGGTATTGCTCGTCCGCAGGCTGGAGCGCGATGGCCTGGTCGCCGACCGCGAGCTCCTCGCGCAGCTGTCCAGATCAAGCCGCGTTGTCGGTTGCGACGAGGAGTCGCACGTCATGTACTCCGCCTGTTCGGAGTGGCGGGATGGCCGCGAGGTATGGGCCGTGATCCACGCGGCCGACGAGGCGCAGGATCACCTCGCGACCCGTGGCGACCTACCGGCCGGCTGGACCGCCGCGAGGGACGAGTCGCTCACATCGCAAGCCAGGTCAGGGCAGGACGTGGACTACATCTTCGAGATCCCGCTCGCGGTCGCGAAGCTGGTCGTCGGCTACCGCCTGGAGTCCGACGATGACGATGCGCTCGACTACGTCACGCTCCTCCGCCGGCCGCCGAAGCCTTGGTGGAGGTTCTGGTAGCGCTCAGGCCGGCTCCAACAGCACGACCCGCACGTCGTTCGTGATCAGGGCTCGCCAAACGGCTACTTCGCCGCGGCGGTGTACACGCCGCCCATGACCATCTGCTCGCAGGTGTGCTTCGTGTCCTTCGCACCCTTGTAGTAGACCGTCCGCCCGGCCGAGGCGCTGTTGCACTCGCCGATCACGTTCTCCATCGGGCACGGACCGTCGGCCCACGCTCCCTTGAGGATGTCCGCGCACTGCTTTCCGTACGTCGCCGAGTCGCCCGGGTTGTTGAGCTTGGTCTCGCTGCAGCTCTTGTCTTCCTTCACCGTGCACGCGCCGACCGTGGGACCGGCGGGCGGCGCTGGCTCGGCGGGCTTTGTCTCGGCGACCGCGGCCGGGGCATCTGCCGGTGGCGCCGGCTCGGCGGACCCAGCGGGGGCAGGCTCGGTCTTGGTCTCCTTCTTCTTGCAGCCGGCGGCCATCGGGAGGACGCCGGCGAGCGAGATGACGAGGAGCAAACGGTGTGCGGTGTTGATCATGAACGGGGACGTTATCACCGTACCTACGACGGCGGCGCGCGGGGGGGCTCGAGAGATCAGTCGTGATCCTTCGCAGGGTCCTGCCGATAGCAGTCTCGCAGCAGCGCGTACACCGCGGGCATCGCCACGCGCACGTCGTTCGGTCGATCTTCGCCGCGGAGCAGGTCATCAAGCATCACGAGCTGGTGCTCGCACGGTTCGCCCTCGTGGTGCCGGCCGACGAGACCGTGTTCGCCGCGTCGTAGCCGCCGCTTGCGTCACCAGACCGCCCGCTGGCCACCGGTGATAATCCGGTGCGACTGAATTGATGCGCGAATTGTGCAAATCGTCCGAGTTCCGGACACGGGTCGGTGACGGCGATCGAGTGATTGCACGACTTGGCGCGCGTCGTCCGGCAGCCGGACAACCGAGGTATGACGCGGCTGTCAGGTTATCGATTGCGCGGACCGCGGAGTTTTCTTCCATCGCGCGTGGGCCCGCAAATCTTCCGGACCGAGCATCGCGGGAGCCGGTCGACTGGACTTCAGAAGCCGTCCGATTCGGCGAGGCTGCCGCAGGTGTAGATCAGCACCGTGTTGGTCACAGTGATCGCCGCGTACATCACGATGTGCAGCGGCACGCTCGCGACCAGGCTCGCGAATCGCCGGCGGACCAGGCCGATCAACGGCATGCCGAACACCCACACCTGCCACGGTAGGTAGCGCCACCGTAACGCTTGTCCGAACGAGAGCTCGTCACCAGGAACGCGCGGCAGCGCGTAGATCTGCCACGCTGCGAGTAGCCCCGCGACCGTGCACACCGCGATCGGGATGTTGCGGCGTCTCCTGACGGCGGCAATCTACCCGCCCCCGACGGCGGCTGGCGGCCGGATGTTCACGGTCTCGAGCAGCGCCGGCGGCGAGAGGATCCAGCCGTTCTTGACCACGAGCTCGATGTTGCGGAGGTCACCGATGTCGCGCGTCGGGTCGCCGGCGATCACGATCAAGTCGGCGACCTTGCCGCGCGCAAGCGAGCCCGAGCGCGCGTCGAGCTTCATGTTGCGCGCGGCTTCGAGCGTCGCCATGCGGAGCACGCGGGCCGCCGGGATTCCCAGGTCGACGTACGCCGCGAGCTCGTGGCGTAGCGCGAACCCGCTGAGCCTCGCGTCAGTGCCGGGCACGACCGTGACACCCGTGTCGATCGCCGCCCGCACCGCGCGCCCGAACGCCGCGTGCGAGCTCCGCACCGTCACCTGCTCGGCGGCGGTGAACGCGCCGCGCTCGACCGCTCGGCGGGCGACCGGTGGCAGTCGCGCGAGCACGTCCGATGCAACGGCGGTCAGGCCGCTATCTCCGGACGCGAGCCGCGTGCCGGAGAGGGTCGGGTCGAGCGTGACGCCGCGCCGGCGCAGCAGTGCGACCCGGCCGGCGATCATCGCATCGTAGGCGCGCGCCCCGCTGGGCTGGCCGCGGAACAGGCCGCCGATGTGCTGGATCTCCTGCGCGCCAGCGGCGACGAACTGCTCGACGGTTAGCCCCTTCGGCACGTGTCCGGAGAACCGCATCCCACGCGCGCGCGCCAGCCGGGCGAGCAGCGGGACGAGCGCGGGATCGATGTCGTCGAGCACCTTGATATGCGCATAGCCGGCTCTCGCCGCGCGCTCCACGATCGCGCGCGCCTCGTCGGGCGTGGTCACGCGAGGCATACGCCGGTTGCCCTCGATCCCGAACCGCATCGCGAGCACCGCGTGCGGGCCGATCTCTGCGCCGGTGTCGTAGCGCTTCACCTGGGTTGGCAGATCGCCCTCGTTCCCCATATCGCGCACCGTCGTGACGCCGCTTGCGAGCTGCATCAACGCACGGGCGCGGCCGGAGATGTGCGTGTGGCTGTCCCACAGGCCTGGCATCACGAACCGGTTCGCCGCGTCGATCTGTTCGATCCCAGAGGGTGCCGCGGCGGCGACCCGGGCGTCGGGACCGATTGCCTCGATCGTGGCGCCGCGGATCAAGATCGCGGTGTTCTCGATCACGGCGAGCGTCGCCGGATCGAATACCCGCGCGTGACGCACGAGCAGGCCGTGCTCGGGGCGATGCTGGAGCCGGCTGGAGATCGCCTCTGCGCGGCGCGCGAGTGCGACGTGCTGGGCGGCGGCCAACGCGGGCAATGCGGCGGCGTGGGCCTCGACGATCGTGCCGCTTGTCGGGTCCGGTTCGGGGATCGCGAACACCCGGCGATCGGCGTCGAGCCACACCACGATCGGTTCGAGATCCGCGCCGATGATCGCGAGCGAGGTCACGGGCTGTCCGGCGACCTCGAGCGTGCCGAGCAGCTCGCCGGTGGCCTCGCCGTCCGGCTCGAGCGCTACGCGCTCGCCGGGGTGTTCGAGGAGCCGGCGCGCGAGCATGCCGAGCACCAGCGGATCGTCCTGCTTGGGGATGTAGAACACTGCGCGGGCCGGCGCGGTGAAGCTCTCCGCTAGCTTGGCATCGGGATCGCGCTCCGCGCCGCTCGCGACGTAACTGTCGTAGCGCGCAGTCAGGCCGGCCTCGTCGAGCTGCAGCGCGGAAATGCCGCGGGTGGTGTCGTCGATCGGTTGGTGGATCCCGACATCGCGCCCGTCGGTCCGCACGACGATGATTTCGGTGGTCTTGCCGCGCTCGACGATCGCGTAGCGCGTCTCGGTCGCGCGCGGTCCCCCGAGCCCGAGCGCCTCGTACGCGATCGTCGGCGTGCCGTCGCGGCCGCGCATCGCACAACCGCTCTCGTAATCGTAGGTAGCCCACGCCAAATGATGTCGATCGAGCGCCGCGCGTACGGCGGTCAGGTACGCGCGCTGCGAAGCCGCATCGGCGGTGTGATAGACGCCGACCTGCGCGACGTAGATCTCGCGATCGTGCGCGTTCTTCGCGGCCCACGCCGCGAGCTCGGCGAATGCAGTGTCGATCGCCGCGATGGTGCGGGTCGGGTCCGCGGCATCGGGAAACTGGACTGGCGGCACGGCGGGGTCGATCTGGAACGTGAACGCCTTCGGCTCGAAGAAGTCGACCACGAGTCCGGTGCGCTCGTCGGACAGGACCGGCGCCGAGGCCGTCACGGCCGCCATGCTCATTCCGGCACGCCGAGGTAGACGAACCGCCGCGGGCTGACGGCGCGCACCGCCGCGAGCGCCGCGGCGTGGACCGCGGGCAGCACGGCGGCGGACTTCGCCGGTGGCGAGTGCAGGAGCTCGAATCGCAGCTGCTCGCCGGTGGCGGCGTACCGGCGCGCGAGCGCGAGCCAGATCCGAGCCGCTGCGGCCGGCACCGCGGGATCGCCGAGATCGGGGTCGCGTTCGGGCATGCCGGGGAAGCCAGTGAGCGCGATCACCACGCCGACCTGCTCGGCGGCCGCCCACGCGAGCGCGGCGTCGAGCGGCGCGAGCTTTGCCGGATCGAGCGTGCCGTCGGGACGGAGCCATGCGTGCGGCGCGACTCGGAACCGGATGTGATCGAAGCCATGGCGCGCGATCCACGCGACGTCCTCGCGATCGAACCAGGCGCCGCCGTAGCGATGGACCTCGTCATAGTTCGACGCGAGCCAGTGGTTGACGACGACGCCATGACGAAACGTGATGCCGGCCGTGGCAGTCGGTGACGCGGACGCCTGTCGGGGCGCCTCCGCGGCGTGGCCGCACCCCACCGCGAAGACGAGCAGAATGGTTCTGACCATGCCGTGTACTCGCACGCCACCCCACTACTGAGGAGCGCGGTGCAGCGAACGCGGCAAAGCGTGCAGCGACCGGCCGCGAACCTGCGCACGCGTGGCGGTACCAAAGCTTGCTTCGCTCGTGTCCTGTACCTCGGTAGGCTCACGCAGGTCTCCGACGTCACGATGTGGCCACGACCCGGCGCCCACCGACGCCTACCACTGGACCGTCAGGTTCCGAACGCGTCGGCGCGGGATCAGCTGGGAGTCGGGGTGAACATTCTCCAGGTTCCTTCGGAGACGACCTCGACGACGCCGTCGGTGACCTTGATCGCCGATTGGTCATCGATGGCGTAAGCCGGACCCGCGATGTCGGCGGCCCACCGCTGTGCCTCGGCCATGGTGTTCGCCGACCAGCCCTCGTGATCCAGGTGCGGAAAGATCGAGAACTCGACGACCCCAAGAGTGCTGTCGTCCCCGGCGGGCGGCGTCCACTCGACGAAGGCTTCACCGATCCGGGGAGTCAACACCATGCTTCCGGCGCTCACTCCCACCCAGACCAGGTCGGGCAGCGACGGCAAGAGGTCCGCGAGCCCGGACTGCCGCATCCAGTGGCACAGATACGTCGCCTCGCCACCGTCCACCAACAAAACGTCAGCCTCCCGGACCCAGGGGACCCACCGCTCCTCGTTGATGCTGGGCAGTGCGGTGAGCTCGAGAACGCCCACCGACTTCCAGCCCAGGTCGCACATGTGAGAGCCCCGGCCGGCGATGAAGCGCCAGGCCGAGGCGGGTGTGCACATCGGGTGACCGTACTCTGCCGTTGGAATACACAGCGCGTTGGAGTCGGCGATCGGCTTGCCCAGCAGGTCGACCAGCGCATTGCGGATGCTCGTGTTCGTGACGCCGCCGGAGGTGAGCAGAAGCTTCATGATGAAGTCCTCAGAAGCGGTAGGCGGTCTCGCTGGGCAACCGCTGATTGCAGTGCAAGCCGAGAGAGCGGCGGACGTTGTCCCAGCGGATGGCGTCGAGTGTATGCCCTACGTTTGCGTGGCGCCGCATCCGTCATCCCGTCACGAAACACCAGGTAGGTAGGAACATACACAGATCTCGGAGGACCGCGGCAAGCCTCTCGACCCTCCCCGGAGGCGTGCCGCCCGGGTCAGGACACGGCAGAGCGGGCGATCACCAGCGCTACCGCACCACTACCCGTCCGGTCCCCTCACGCCTCGCGATGTCGGGCGATCTTGGTTGCATGGGTGCGGAGGGTGTCAACGCTAGCCGCATGACTGCGAGCCGGCTGTTAGCCCCCATCGCTTACGACCGAGCACGCGTGTTTGCGCCGATGGTCTTCTTGCTACTCGGGGGCTGGGTCGTGTCGCTTGCGTTCGCGGGTCGGCTGGCTCCTGTCGTCATCGTGTTCACCGCCGCGATGTCCTTGGTCACCGGAGCGATCGCGGCGGTAACGCAGTGTCGACGCGGGGCCAAGCACGGGCACGTGATCATCGCGATCCTGTGGTGGGCGCCCACTGCGGCCACGCTGTGCGCCGCGCTGGACCACCTCGACCCGGTGTATGCGATGACCCTCCCCGTGACGATCGCTGGCGCGGGTGTTCTCCTCACTCCGCGGTTCATGACTGGCTCGCTGTGCGTCGTGCTGTCGATCTGGATCCCCCTCAGTCTGCAGGACTCTTCGTACGTGATCTATATCGCTACAGTCGTGACCGCAGCCGCGGTTTCGCTCACCCAGATTCATGCGTCTCGCCGGGCATTGCTCGGCCATGCGATCGTCGCCGACGCTCTGCGCTGCGAGCTGGCGGAGCGGGCCAGACTCGAGGAACAGCTCCTGCACTCGCAGCGGATGGAAGCCGTTGGAACGCTCGCTGCGGGTCTCGCGCACGATATGAACAACGTGCTCGCCTCCATCATGTCATTCGCCGACTTCGTGGCCGCAGAGCCGCTCAATACCCGTGCGCGAGAAGACATCGAGCAAGTCCGCAGTCAGTCTGCGCGAGGCGCAGCACTCACGCGGAGCCTGCTGGCGTTCAGTCGCGGTGGGCAATATCGCAAGGAGGTTGTGGAGATCAACGACATCGTTAGCGACGTTCTTCAGATGCTGTCGCGAACGTTGCCTCAGACCATCGCCATTCGCACGGACCTGCACGCAGCAAAGGGGTGGATCGAAGGCGACCGAGTTCAACTCGGCCAGTCGCTCATCAACCTTGCCCTCAACGCCGTCGATGCGATGGCCGGAGCAGGGACATTGACGATCGTCACCGATCACGTTCATCTCGATAACGCCGCCTGCGGCGCCTCCGACGTGGCACCCGGTCGATACGTGCTGCTGAGCCTTGCGGATACCGGGACGGGCATGGACGCGACGACCCGGCGCAAGGTGTTCGAGCCGTTCTTCACGACCAAACCGACGGGAAAGGGTACCGGGCTCGGGCTCGCGGCCGTGTGGGGAATTGTCCAGGCGCACCGCGGCCTCGTGGCGGTCGAATCGGAGCCGGGTCAGGGCGCCAAGTTCTCGATCCATCTACCGCTCGCCGTCGCGCCCCCCCCTGGAGTACACGAGCCCGCCGCGCAACTGCCGAGGCCCTCCACGCAGCGTGTTGCACGGGTCCTTGTGGTGGACGACGAGCCAGCCGTTCGTGCTGGTGTCTCGCGCATTCTGCAGAAGATGGGATGCTCCGTGGTCGAAGCAAGCAACGGCCGCGAAGCACTCGACCTCCTCGCGACCCCGACCGCGGGCGAGTTCGGCTTGGTCATCACCGACATGTGCATGCCCGTCATGCACGGTGCCGAGTTCTTTCGAAGGTTGCGGCAGACCAACTCGGTTCCGGTGTTGGTGTCCACTGGATATGCCTCTGACACCGAGGTCCAGGAGCTGGTGGCCTGTGGTGCGACGGTTATCGAGAAGCCGTTCACACAGGGGGCGCTTGTCCACGAGGTCACACGGCTACTGCATGAGGACTCACGTCCATCAGGTTCGTGAGTGATTTGCTCAGGAGAACCCATGATCGCAATTGCACCCGAAACGCTAGCTGGGCCGTCGATCGAGACGCTCGAGACGCTCCTCGATGTCACCTACGCGTGGGGCTACACGGAGACGCGAGAACAGCTTCGCGACCTCTACGGCAAGGCCGTCCGCGCGCAGTGGATATCTGACGATGTCCTGCCGTGGCACATCGACGTTGACATGGACAAGCCGTCGACACCCGAGCAACTGATGCCTCTACACGGGTCGGACATTTACAACAAGATGTCCGTGCTCGAGCGGCGCAAGCTCAACCAGGAGGTGATGGCGTGGACGCTGTCACAGTTCCTCCACGGCGAGCAGGGCGCGCTGCTGGCAACGGCGCAGCTTGTCGATTCCGTGACGGACCTCGATTCCAAACTCTGCGCGGCGGCTCAGGTCGTCGACGAAGCGCGGCACGTGGACGTCTACAATCGGTATCTACATCAGAAGGTTGGCTGGTCGTACCCCGTCAATCCGCACCTCAAGACCTTGCTAGACATGGTTCTGAAAGACAGTCGCTGGGACATGAAGTTCCTCGGCATGCAGATCATGGTCGAGGGTCTCGCGCTCGCCGCATTTGGGATGATCCGCAATAACACCCAAGAGCCGCTGCTCAGGGCGTTGACGTCCTACGTGATCGGCGACGAGGCGCGTCACGTGGCGTTCGGCGTGCTCTCGCTGCGAGACTATTATCGCGACCAGAGCGAGTCGGTGAAGCGCGAGCGCGAAGACTTCGTGTATGAAGCCGCGCGCCTGATGCGTGACCGCTTCTTGTTTCAAGAGGTCTGGGAAAAGCTCGGCCTTCCAGCCAAGCAATGCATGGAGATTGCACTTCACAACCAGGGCCAGGTGATGTTCCGGCAGATGCTGTTTGCGAAGATCGTCCCGGCGGTCAAGAAGATGGATCTGCTCAGCGACCGTCAGCGTGGGCGGTTCGCAGAGCTTGGCATTCTTCAGTTCGAGAACTGGGAAGACCCGCTCACTGCGGGGTCCCAGTCTCCGTCCGGAGGTGTGTCAGCTCGCCTGCTCGACGCGTAGCTACTACACGTTTGCTACAGGGCGACGACAACGACCAATGGCCCAAGAACCCAAGCAACTAACTGCTCGAAATCTTGGGCCAAGTTGGCGGAGCGGACGGGACTTGAACCCGCGGCCTCCGGCGTGACAGGCCGGCGTTATAACCAACTTAACTACCGCTCCAGAATCGTTCGATTTTCACGTGGGCGAAGCAGGGTTCGAACCTGCGGCCACCGCCTTGTAAAGGCGACGCTCTTCCGCTGAGCTATTCGCCCTGCATCCGAGGGTTCGTTGTTTAATCGGGTGGCTCTCCGGTGTCAAGCCCGGCGTGCCGGTCCTGACATTCGCGTTGACAGATCGCGGGTGGACCCTTAGTTTGGGCGCCTCGAGGCTGTCATGACGCAACGCTATCCATTCTCGCGCCACGACTACGCCATGCTGTGCGTGTTTCCGGCTCGTCCCTGAGCCGCGGCGGAGCCCACAGAGCCGTGCGGCGTCATCGTCTGACGTTGTGATGGTCGTGCTCCCGCTGCGGGTGCTTGCAAGCACCTCGCGACGCGCGTCGACGCGGACTCCGGTCCGGCGTGTCGCTACCGTTTGCCTGCTCTGGGAGACCGTATGACTCGAAGAATCAACATCGACCGCATTCGCAACATCGGCATCATCGCGCACGTCGATGCCGGCAAGACCACGCTCACCGAGCGCGTGATGTTCCATACCGGACGCATCCACTCGATGGGCGAGGTCCACGAGGGCACCACCAGGACCGACAGCGATAGCATCGAGAAGCGCCGCAAGATCACCATCCTTGCGGCCGCGGTGACGTGCGACTGGGCCGACCATCGCATCCACCTGATCGATACCCCGGGCCACGTCGATTTCACGATCGAGGTGGAGCGGTCGCTGCGCGTGCTGGATGGCGCGGTCGTGGTGCTGGATGGCGTGGCGGGCGTGGAGCCGCAAACCGAGACGGTCTGGCGTCAGGCCGATCGCCACCGCGTGCCGCGGCTGGTGTTCGTCAACAAGCTGGACCGAGCAGGGGCGGACTTCGCGCGCTGCGTGCGTGACATCGAGACTCGGTTGCGTGCGCGGGCGGTGCCCGTGACAGTGCCGCTGTTCGAAGGCGAAGCGCTGATCGGGGTGATCGACCTGGTGGCGCAACGACAGATCACGTGGCCCGGCGACGGTCCCGTGGCACCGGTGGTGACGCCGGTGGTGCTCTCTGACAACTTGCTGGCAGCTCGCGAGCGCGTGCTCGAGGTGTGTGCCGACGAGGATCCCGAGATCCTCGAAGCGGTCGTGGCAGGCCGCGATGTGGCTGCAGCGGCGCTGTGGCAGGCGTTGCGGCGGGCGACGATCGGTGGACGCA
This sequence comes from Kofleriaceae bacterium, assembly GCA_037720695.1. Taxonomy (GTDB): domain Bacteria; phylum Myxococcota_A; class Polyangia; order Haliangiales; family Haliangiaceae; genus JABFXX01. The sequence continues at coordinate 21,653 of JBBJLY010000008.1, forward strand.
TCGTGCCCGTGCTTGCGGGATCGGCGTACCGGCACCGCGGCGTCGAGCCGTTGCTCGATGCGGTGGTGGCGCTGTTGCCTTCGCCTGTCGATCGCGGTGGCGCCCTGGGACCGCTCGTCGCGCTCGGGTTCAAGGTCGTGTTCGATGCGCACGGACAGCTGACGTTTGTCCGCGTGTACAGCGGCGCGATCGAGACCGGGATGACCGTGCTCGCGGCCCGGGCGGGGCGCACGCTCCGCGTGGGTCGAATCGTGCAGCTCGTCGCGTCCCAACGCGTCGAGGTGACACGGCTCGAGGCGGGTGAGATCGGTGCGATCATCGGCTTGCCGCTACAAGGCGGCGAGACGATCTGTTCGCCCGATGCGCCGGTGGTGCTGGAGGCGATCCATGCACCGGACCCCGTGGTCCGGCTCGCGGTCGAGGCGAAGACCTCGCAAGATCGCGACAAGCTCGGGATCGCGCTCGGGCGGATGGTCGCGGCGGACCCTTCGCTGCGGCTCGAGACCAACCAGGACACCGGGCAGACGTTGCTCGCCGGGATGGGGCAGCTCCACCTCGAGATCGCGGTCGAGCGACTCGCGACCGAGCACAACGTGGCGGTCACGGTCGGCAAGCCACTCGTGGCGTATCGTTCGACACTGCGGCGCACCGCGCGCACGGAGTATCGACACGTGAAGCAGTCGGGTGGCCCCGGGCAGTGGGCGCACGTGGTGCTCGAGGTCGGACCCACCGAGCGCGGCGGCGGGCTCGTGTTCGAGGACCGCATCAAGGGCGGCACGATCCTGCGCGAGTACATTCGCGGCGTCGAGACGGGCGTGCGGAGTGCGATGGCGGATGGACTCCTCGGAGGTCATCCGGTGGTCGACACCCGCGTCGTGCTGCTCGATGGCGCGATGCACTCGAACGACTCGAGCGAGCTGGCGTTCCAGCTCGCGGGGACGTTTGCATTCAGGGAGGCGTGTGTCGAAGCGGGCCCCTGCTTGCTCGAGCCCGTGATGAGCCTCGAGGTGACGTGCCCCGAGGATCAGGTCGGTGCGGTGGTCGGGGACGTGGGCAAGCGGCGCGGGCAGGTGATCGGGCTCGATGTGCGACACGACGACCATGTCGTGCGCGCGGAGGTCCCGCTCGCCGAGACGTTCGGCTATGCGGGGGCGCTGAGTGCGCTGACGCATGGGCGCGGACGGTTCACGCTCGAGCCGTTGCGATACGAGCCGGTGCCAGGAGGTAGGTAGTCAGGCGGCCCGATGAGAGATCATCGGGCCGGTTCTTATTCGTCGTCGGTCGTGGTGGCGGCCAGATCTAGAGCCGGATCGAGGGCCGGATCGAGCACCTCGGCGAGGTGCAGTGCGCGGACCTTGGAGCCGCGGGCACGGAGGCCGGCGCGGATGTGGAACAGGCAGCCCGGGTTGGAGATCGCGGCGGTCGTGCCGCCGGAGCGCTCGATGTTGTCGAGCCTAGGCTGCAGGATCTCCCACGCGGCCTCGGGTTGCTCGGCGCTCCACAGGCCGGCGGCGCCGCAGCAGCCGGTGGGGAGCGGGATGGCATCGGCGCCGCTCGCGCGCAGGACGTGGAGCGCCCGGCCGCGTAGCTGCTGGACGTTCCAGTGGTGGCAGGCCTCCTGGACGGCGACCCGGCCCTCCGCGGTGCGGACGGTGGGGGAGACCAGCTCGGAGAGGTCGCGGACGCGGGCCGAGAGCTCGGCGGCGGGCGCGGCCCAGTCCGGATCGTCCGCGAGGAGCTGGCCGTACTCCTTCATCGCGAGCGAGCAGCCGGCGGCGGTGGTGCAGATCGGGATCGGGGCGCCCTCGAAGGCGGCGATCGTCTCCCGCGCGAGCTGGCGCGCCTCGTCGAGCAGGCCGGCGTGCTGGTGGAGCGCGCCGCAGCAGCGCTGGCCGGGAGGGACGATCGGGGCGTGGTGCTGGTGCTGGAGCACCCGGATCGCCGCGCGTTGCACGTCGCCGAGGCCGGCGCCCATGATGCAGCCCGCGTGGAACGCGACAGTGGGCGTTGGCGGCGGCGCGACCTCGTCGGCCTCGAACGGGAGGCCGGCGACGCGCGGTAACAGGTCGAGCCGGCGCGCGGTCTTCGCCGAGAACGGGCGGACCAACCAGCGCGCGAGCCGATCGAGTCGGAGCAGCTGGATGATCGCCAGCAGGCGGATGAAGAACCGCAGGTTGTCGGGCTTCGGGACCACGTTGCGGAGGAACAGCTCGGTCAGCCGCTTGCGGGTGCGACTGTGGGGCGTCTGGTGGAGCAGCTCGCGGGTCTGCACGAGCAGCGCGCCGAATGGCACCTTCGACGGACAGACGTCCTCGCAGGACCGGCAGCCGAGGCAGCGGTCGATGTGGAGCTCGAACTTCGCGTCGGGCGTGATGCGCCCCTCCATCGCGGCGCGCAGCAGCTGGACGCGGCCGCGCGGCGAGTCGGCCTCGTTGCGGAACACGGCATAGGACGGGCAGTGCGGGACGCAGATCGAGCAGCGCACGCACCGCATCACGCCATCGCGAAACTCGGGATCGTGGCGAAGCTCGATCACACGACCTGGACCCCGAGCCGGCGCGGGTTCACGGGCTCGTGCCCGGTGACCGGGAAGATCATCGGGTTGAACAGACCCTTCGGATCGATCGCGAGCTTGATCTGGCGCATCGTCTCGCGCTCGGCCTCGCCGTACTGATGGCGGACGTAGCGCGTCTTGTGGACACCCACGCCGTGCTCACCCGTGATCGTGCCGCCTACCGAGAGCGCGTAGAGGATGACCTCCTCGACGAAGCGGTCGCCGCGGGCGCGCTGGTCGGGATCGGAGTCGTCCGTGAGAAGCAGCGGGTGAAGGTGGCCGTCGCCGGCATGGGCGAACACGGCGATCTCGATCCCGGCATCCCTGCCGAGCTCGTGCATCCGGCGCACCGCGGCCGGGAAGTGGCGGAGCGGGACGACGATGTCCTCGCCGAACAGCGTCGGGCAGGCGCGCGCGAGGGCGGGATAGGCGAGGTGGCGGGCGCGCCAGACCTTCATCGCGGCCTCACCCGAGCGGGCCTCCGACCACAGCGCGCCGTGCTCGAGGAAGAGTCGCCGGGATTGATCCGCGGTGTCCTCCGCCGTATCGCCGGAGCCGTGGAAGCGGGCGATCACGGTCGAGCGCGACTGCGCCGGCAGGCCGAGCTGGAACGCGTCCTCGACCGCGCGGGTGGTGCGCTCGTCCATGTACTCGAGCGCGACCGGCTGCAGGCGCCGGCTCATCACCTCGAGCGCGACCTCGGCACCCTTCAGCTCGTCGTCGAACGTCGCGATGACGCTGGCGTCGGAGCCCGGCATCTCGACGAAGCGCAGTGTTGCCTCGACGACGACACCAAGCGTGCCCTCCGCGCCGACGAACAGCCGCACGAGGTCGTAGCCGGTGACATCCTTGCGGACCTTCGAGCCGAGCTTCAGCACGCGGCCATCCCCGGTCACCACGTCCATCCCGAGCACGAAGTCGCGCGTGCTGCCGTAGCCGAGCGCGAGGTCCCCGGAGCTGTTGCAGCCGATGATGCCGCCGACGGTGATCGCGTCAACGTTGCCGGGGTTCACCGGGAAGAACAGTCCGTGGTTGGTCGCGAGATCCTGGATCGCCTTGACGTTGGCGCCGGCCTCGACGCGCGCGTAGCGCGAGATCGGATCGACCTCGAGGATCTTGCGCATCCGTTCGAGCGACAGCACGACGCCGCCGGTCGGCGCGAGCGCGCTACCGGAGATGTTGGTGCCCGAGCCGCGGATCACCATCGGGATGTCGCGCGCATACAGCAGCGGCAGCACGCGCTCGACCTGCTCGCGCGACTCGAACAGGACGACCGCCGCCGGCTGCGTGTAGCGCGGGTAGGAGTTGAAGCCGTAGCTCGCCGTCTCGGACGGATTGTCGAGATAGGCATCCGGCCCGACGATGTCTCGCACGCTGATGGCCAGATCGTCGGGGATCGCCATCGCCTATTGCCTGCTCGCCGGGGAGTGGTACATCGGCGTTTCTTTGGAAAAACATATCTCGTTCGTCGATCAACGGTCAACGAGCGTGCCGGCGACAGCCTCGCAGCTGCTCAGAGGATCGCCGAGGATCGAGAGTTACAGTCATCACACGGGCAGTCCTGGTCAGCGACCTTTGCGATTCGTTGACCGGCTGCGCAGCTGCGAGCTACCATTGTGACGGGGTGCGCGCTTCCTTGTTCATGATGCTCGCACTGGCGAGCTTCGTCGCGGAGTCGTCTGTTCCGACCCTCGCCGAGGCGAAGCCGCAGCGCCGCGCACCCACGCTGAAGACGGCGAAGGCGGCGAAGCTCGCAAAGGCGAAGCGGCTCAAGGCGGCGAAGCTCGCGAAGGCGCAGCGCGCCCGGCTCGCGCGGCGCAAGCGGCAGAACAAAGGTGGCAAACCGATCGAGACCGCGGTCGCCACGCGGACCGATGATCTGCCGACTGCGAAGCAGTTCCCGTCGCCGACCGTCGTCGCCGCACACTTCGCCGCGCTCGAGGACCAGCATCCGTGGGATGCGTACTACGCGCTCCGGCTGCCGGATCCGAAGGGGGACCCGAACGCCGCGCCGCTGCCGACCGACGGTTCGGTGACCGACCAGGTGGTGACCACGCTAAAGGACGGCACCCCGCTGTTTCGCCGGCGGACCAAGGCCGCGCGCCGCAAGCAGGACATCAAGATCGACGGCATCCCCGACGAGGCAGCGTGGCTGGCGGCGCCGACCACCGTCATGGACTGGCAGCAGCGCCCGGCGGAGAACACGCGCGCGACCGGCAGCACGACGTTTCGCATCCTCTACGACGACGACGCGATCTACCTCGCGGCCGACATGTTCGATCCCGAGCCGCAGAAGATCGCCGCGATCCTGTGGCGGATGGTCGGGTTCCGGAAGTCCGACCAGTCCGACTGGATCATCGCCGTGCTCGCGCCGTCCGCCGATCGCAGCGTCGGCTACGGGTTCGGCATCACGCCCGCCGGCGTCAAGGGCGACTTTCGGATCTCGCGCACCGCGCCGGCCGACGAGACCTATAACGGCATCTGGGACGCTCAGATCCACCGCAACGAGAGCGGCTGGACCGCCGAATACCGGATCCCGTACTCGCAGATGCGCGTCTCGTCCGTCGACAAGTGGGGCTTCCAGCTCCATCGCAAGTACGGCCGCAACCTCGAGCGTAACTACTGGTCCCCGTACCCCGCGACCTACAAGCAAGAGGTCACCGCGATGGGTGATCTCGAGTTCTCCGACCCGATCAACGCCGGCCGCGGGATCGAGATCCTGCCATACGTGCTGGGCGGGGCGCGGCTCGAACGGATCGGCCGGACCGACACGCTGCACGACACCGCCGATCCGCAGTACTCGCTCGGCGCCGACCTGAAGCTCGCACTCACCAGCTCGCTCAAGCTGACCGCCTCGGTCAATCCCGACTTCGGCCAGATCGAGGCCGATCCTTCGGAGGTCAACCTGACCGATCGCGAGACGTTCTTCAGCGAGCGGCGTCCGCTGTTCATCGAGGACGCGGACCTCTACCAGTTCCCGATCGGGAAGCTGAACGAAAATCTATTTTACACCCGGCGGATCGGCGCCCGCCCACACTTCTCGCAGCTCGGTGCAGGCACGCAGTACGTCGACGAGTCCGACGCGACCACGATCTACGGTGCCGCGAAGCTGTCGGGGACGCTCGGCGGGCTGAAGCTCGGCCTGCTCAGCGCGCTCGCCGCCGAGGAGTCCTCGCGTGCCCAGTTGGCGACCGGGGAGATCCAGGACGCCGTCGTCGAGCCGCTGACGTCGTATAACGTGCTGCAGCTCGGTCGCTCGTTCCGCGGCGGTGCCAGCGACCTCCGGATCACTGGCACGGGCGTGCACCGCTTCCTGTCCGGGACGATGATCGATCGCCTGCACGAGAATGCGTACACCGGCGCGGGTCAGTACACGCACCAGTTCGGCAACGCCCAGTACTCGGCGATCGTGCTCGGCGGTGGCAGCCGCGTCGAGGGCGATGCAGCGGCGCTCCAGATCACGCAGCGCGCGAGTCAACGCTACTTCCAGCGGCCCGATGCCGATCACGTCGAGCTCGACCCGATGCGGACGTCGCTCGATGGCTACATGTTCGGCGCCCAGCTCGGCAAGATCGCCGGGACCTGGCGTGGCTACGTCGGGATCGATGGCCGGTCGCCTGGCTTCGAGACCAACGACGTTGGCTTCCTGCTGGACTCGGATTTCCTCAACACGTCGGCGAACGTCGCGTACGAGGTGATCTCGAAGGGCGGCCCGACCAAGAGCGTGTTGCTCTCGCTGACCGGGCAGTCGATCGCGGACTTCTCCCCGGAGCTGCTCCGTCACGTCGGACAGTTCGACTTCGAGTCGCGACTGCGCACCGACTGGTTGATCGGTTCCAATCTGCTGTTCACCAAGCAGGTCCTCGATACCAAGCTGCTGCGCGGTGGGCCGGCGGTCGCCGGCGTCGACACCGCCGAGGCCCGGATCTTCGTCGAGACAGATCCGAAGAAGACCGCCAGCGTGCGGCTCGATGCCGGGTTCCTGACCCGGCCAGAGTCCAGCTCGTGGCGCGCGTCTGCCGGCCTCGGGCTGACGTGGGACGTGCTGCCGAACCTCGAGCTCAACCTGACGCCGTCGATCGTCGTGACGCGCGAGGATTCGCAGTTCGTCGGTGCCGCTGCCGACGGCGCGGGCACGATGCACTACGTGCTCGGCCGGCTCGATCAGAAGACCTTGCTCGCCCGCATGCGGCTCAACTACACGATCACGCCGCGGATGTCGCTGCAGGCCTACGGCGAGCCATTCCTCAGCGCCGGCGACTACAGCCGGTTCAAGGAGGCCGCCGCGGTGCGCTCCAGCTCGTACGAGGATCGGTTCACCGAGCTCGATGCTTCGCGCATCACGGACGCAATGGGGCAACTACAGATCGACAGCGACGGTGACGGCATGGCCGACATCGCGGTGCGCCGCCCGAACTTCCAGCTCGGCACGTTGCTCACGAACCTCGTGTTCCGCTGGGACTTCCGCCCGGGCTCGGCCGCGTATCTGATCTGGAGCCAGTCGCGCGAAGGCGTCGAGAGCGATGGCGTGATCGACGACGGTGACCTAGGCAACGTGTTCACCAGCCACGGCGCGCATGTGGTGCTCGTGAAGTTCTCGTGGTGGGCGAACCTCTGATGGGGCGAACCGATCCCAAGGACGCGATGACGGTCACGGTCGCGGAGGCGCTGGTGCGGACGCTGACCCGCGAAGGTGTTGACCGCGCGTTCGGTGTGGCGAGCGGCTACCTGAGCCCGTTCCTCGATGCGATGCGCCGCGGTGGCGTCGGCGTCGTCACCAACTTGCACGAAGGCGCGGCTGCGTTCGCTGCCGCGGGTTACACGATGGCGAGCGGCAAGCTCGGCGTCGTCTACACGCAGTCGGGTCCCGGCGTGACCAACGCGATCACGGGCGTCGCGGCCGCGTACATGGACTCGATCCCGCAGCTGCTGCTGGCGACCCAGGCGCCGCTCAACCTCTACGGCCGCGATGGCCACCAGGAGGTCACGGGGGCGACCCACGGGATCGACCAGCTCGACATGTTTCGCACTGCGTCCGCGGTCCGCTATCGCCCGCCGACCGGCGACACCGTGATCCGCTGCGCGCGGCGCAGCTACGCGGCGGCGCGAGGCAAGCGATCAACGGCGGTGCTCGAGGTCGCGGCCGATCTGTGGGGCCAGCGGATCCTGCACGAGGACCTCGCGCCCGAGGAGTATCGGGCCGCGTCGACACCGGTCGTTGTCGCCGGGATCGAGGAGGTCGCGCGTCTGCTGCGCGCGGCGAAGCGACCGGCGATCCTCGTCGGGCATCGCGCGATCCACCGTGGGAGCGCGGCCGAGCTGCTCGCGCTGTGCGAGGCGCAGGACATCCCGTGCGCGACCGTCGACTTCGCGAAGGGTGCGATTCCCGAGGACCACCGGCTGTCGCTCGGGATCCTCGGCAGCTGCGGTCACGACTCGGCGGCCGAGTATCTGTCCAGGTCCGACCTCCTGATCGCACTCGGCACGCGGATGTCGACGCAGACCACGTTCGACTTCGACCGCGAGACGTTCCCGAGCCTGGTCCACATCGACGAGATCGCCGAGGAGCCGGGACGCAACCTCAAGCTGAAGCTCGGCATCATCAGCGACCTGTCGGCGACCGCGCGCGCGCTCCGGCTCGCGGCGGGTGAGCCGGTTCAGCGGGGCAGCGCCGAGCGGGTGCGGGAGATGCGAACCCGGCACCGCGTGTACCAGCTGCCCGAGGGCAGGGCCGCGACCAGCACGCCCGCGGTGCTGACCGCGCTGCGCGAGGTCATCCCTCGCAGCGCGCTGATCACCGGCGACTCCGGGCTGACGCTCCAGTATCTGAAGCACTTCTTCCCGATCTACGCGGCCGATGGCTTCTTCTCGCTGTACAGCCTCGCGGCGATGGGCTCGGGCTTGCCGCTCGCGATCGGGGTGCAGCTCGGCCGGCCCGACGATGTCGTCGTGTGCGTGATCGGCGACGGCGGCGCGCTCGTGCACCTGTCCGAGCTCGCGGTGGCGGCGCACTACAACCTCCCGCTCGTCGTCGTGATCTGCAACAACAATGGCTACAAGCAGGTCGGCGACCGGATGGAGCGCTACCAGACCGCGGCGTATGCATGCTCGTTGCCGCCAGTCGACTTCATCGCTGCGGCGCGCGCATGTGGGTGCGACGCGTACCAGGCAACCGACGCCGAGACCGCTGCCCGCGCGATGCGCACCGCGCTCGACCGCCGGAGAGCCGCGGTGATCGAGATCAAGGTAACCGGTGACAATATCTTCGACATCACACCCTCACGGATCACCGAGTGGTGGGACCGGATGTTCGCGGGCACCTCACAAGGAGCGGCATGGCCATACCCCTGATCACCAGGCGCCATCTCCTCGGCGGACTCGCAGCATCACTCGCAGCCGCAGCGTGCGGCGGTAAGCGCGCGCCGGCACGGGTCGAGACCGCGGCCCGACCGCGGCTCCCGCGACCGCGCTCGCTCGTGCTGATCACGATGCGCGGCGGGCTCGATGCGGTGATGTCCACCAACCCGAAGCTGCCGAAGGAGGTCGACGCATCGGTCGACATTCCGTACAGCCCGAGCGACATCTTCGAGGTCAACGGCAACCGGTTCGGGCCCGCGCTCAAGCCGATCGAGCCGTGGCTCCACATGTTCGCGGTGGTCAACAACATCCACGTTGGTACCGTGCGGCACGAGACCGGCGAGCCGCAGCTCGCGCGGTTGCGCACCCGGGTCAACCCGACGGTCCCGACGGCGCCCGACGTGATCGGCTGGTACGCCAGCGAGCCGACAGGCGAGCAAGGGCCTGGGCACCGCGAGGGCCGCCACTCGGTGCGGTCGCGATCGGCGGCCGGATGCAGCAGACGTCGTCGGGCGGCATGCTCGACTGCACCTCGCGCCGGATCTTCTCGGGCGAGGACAAGGATCTGTGCGACAGCCTGATGGCGCTGTCACGTGAGGAGCTGGCGTCGTCGGCCGAGGCGCTCGACCAGCTCGCACGTACCGGCGGTGCACCGGACACCCGGCGCCACGCGACGGATGTCGCGGCGTTCATGCGCAGGCTCGCCGTGACGCCGCCGTTTCGCGAGGAGACCTGGATCCCCGACGAGACGCCGGACCAGCAGATGTTCTTCGGGGCGCCGCGCGTCAAGTTCATGCAGCGCGACTTCCAGCGCACGCTGTGGCTGCTCGAGCACGAGCTCACGGCCTGCGTGAACCTCGGGTGCCGCGAGCTCGAGTGGGACTCCCACGTCAACAACATCGAGTGGCAGTCGAAGATGAACGCGGTGTACTTCCCGCTGCTCGCGCGCTTCCTCGACGAGCTGCATCGGCGCCGCAACCGCCACGGCACGCTCGCCTCGCAGACGATGATCGTGATGGGCAGCGAGCTCGGTCGCCACCCACGGCTGAATGATCACAAGGGCAAGGATCACTTCCCCGAGACCGCGCTGTTGTTCGCCGGACCGAACGTGCTGACCGACAACGGGCGCGGCGCGGTCTATGGCCATAGCGGTCGTCGGATGGAAGGCGAGCCGGTAAGCCTCGCGACCGGCAAGGCAGATCGCCGCGGGGTGGTGCCCGATATCGACGACGTCGGCACCACCGTGATGAAGGCGTTCGGCATCGAGCCGCTCGTTCACGGCTATACCGGACGGCCGTTGCCGTTCCTGGTGGACGCATGAAGCGCGCGCCGTGGCTCGCGGTGCTCGCGCTCGTGCTCGCGCCGCTGATGCTGACCGCGCGTGGCAATGAGGGCGCGCGCGCCGCCGAACCGCAGGACCTCGCGCACGATCTCGCGATGCTCGCCACCGGAATGCCGGCGAGCACGGCCGATCTCGCGAGACTGCAGGCCGCCGGCAATTCCTCCGAGGCGTACTCGCGCTACGTCGACGAGCTGCTGACCCGCCCGCAGCTCGCGAATGTCGCGTCGCGCGTGCTGCGGCTGATCGGCAGCAACAGCCGGACCCTGCTCGGCGACGGTGCGCTCAAGCAGCAGGGCGCCATCTACTACATCCACGAGCCGTGCGACGCGAGCGCGGCCGTCACGGTCAAGCCGTGGTGGGACCTCGGCACCGTGGTGAAGGTGTGCCCCGATTCGTACCGGCCCGAGGTGTTCAAGGCGCCCGACGGCAACTACTGCTCGGGCGTCTACGCGGCGCCGTATCAACCGAAGTCACCGTGCGGATGCGGTCCCAACCTGATGCGCTGCTCGACCACCGAGCAGAAGGCGCAGATCGCAAAGGCGATCACCGCCGAGGCGACCGGCTCGATCGCCTGGGTCATCAACCACAACCTGCCGCTCGAGACCCTGTTCACCAGCGCCGAGAGCTTCCGGCTGCCGCTCGTCGAGTTCCTCTATCAGCGCTGGCGGGTCGAGAACCGCGACGTGCCCTCGCTCGAGGCGCTGCCCGACTGGCGCAAGTGGCCGACGGATGGCGCGTGGGCGAAGCGCCCCGAGTCGCGACCCGATCAACACGCCGGACTGTTCACCAACCACTTCACGCCGCAGGCCGTCGACTCGATCCGGCTCAAGGTGTCGGGCTTCCTCGACACGCTGTGGTGCGAGGATCAGGACAGCCTGCGCGTGAAGACCGCGACCGTGCTCGAGGTCGCCGATCAGCTCAAGGGCAACCTCCGCAGCCATGTCGGCTGGGAAGAGCTTGCTGCGCGGCCGCTGTGCACGACGTGCCACGCACGGATCGACTACGGCGTGCAGTTCTTCAGCGGCGTGCAGTGGTTCTTCAAGGCGCAGCACTACGTGAAGTCCGAGCAGCAAGATGTCGAGGGTGCGCTCTACCTGCGCGACATCGAGGATCCGCGCGGCAAGGCGAAGCGAAACCCGCAGGGCTTCGTCAAGCTGGCGATGGCGCAGCCCGAGTACAAGGCGTGCATGGCCAAGGATCTGATGGTCCATGCGTTCGGCAGCGCGACCGAGCCCACGCTCGGCACGCTGGACGACGCGCTGCAGGCGGTGGTCGAGCGCAAGGGCACGTTCCGCGACCTGATGAAGGTGACGCTCGAGCGCTACAAGGATCGCAGCCTCGCCGCGAAGCCAGCTCCACGCGCACCGGTGCCGACGCACGACAGCGCGAAGCTGGTGGCGGACATGGTCAAGGATCGCTGCGACAGCTGCCACGATGCCGACGACGGCGAGCCGACCGCGCTGATCCTGAAGCACGGCGCGAAGTGGTGCCAGGTCGCGGGCTCCGACTGCGCGCGCCTCGGCGTCGAGATCCTGTCGGCCGTGGCATTCGATCGGATGCCGAAGCGCGCGCCGCTCGCGGCCGCAGACAAGCGCCGATTGTTCGAGCTCGTCGCGCCGCTCGCGTGGTCCAACCCGGGATCGCGGGCGATGGCCGAGCGCTACTTCCTCGATTACGGCGAGGCGCCCGCGGTCCACAGCACCGACGCGATGCTCGGCTGGATCAAGGCCCAGGCCCCGGCGACCAAGGTCGATCTGCCGGGCTTGCCCCAACTGCGCAGCTTCTCGACGACCAACGCTGTGCAGACCGCGATCGTCGCCGCGAAGGTGTGCGCCACGGCGCCTGATCGCGCCGCCTGCCTCGAGCAGGCGATGGATTCGCGCAGCTTCGAGAAGTGAGCACCGCGGTGAGCGTGGTCGAGCAAACGGCGACCCCACGCCTCGTCGTGCGCAAGCTGTGGAAGCTCGGCTGGCCGCTCGGGCTGATGCTGCAGCTCGTCGGCTACAGCGACGCGGTCGTGATGTTCTGGCTCGGCCACATGCTGGGTCCGGCGGGGCTCGCGGTCGAGGCGACGATGCGCCACCTGTTCATGGCCGCCGGCTGGTTGATCGGCAGCGTCGGCACCGGCGTCTCCGTGCTGGTCTCGCAGTCGGTCGGTGCGCGCGACGGCAAGGCGCTGACCATCGTCGCCAGTGGCGTGCGGCTGTGCCTGGTGATGTCGGCGGTCACCGCGGCCATCGTCGTGGTGTGCAACGGCCCGATCGTCGACGTCCTCGGCTCGCGTGACATCGCTCCCAGCGATCTCCGGGCGTACATGCTGCCGTGGGTCGTGTTGACGCTGCCAAGTATCGGCGTCTTGCTCGTGCTGCTCGGCGGGTCGAGCGGCGCGGGCTGGACCCAGCTGACGCTGCAACGCGCGGCCGCGGATCTCGCGCTGACCACCGTGGTCGTACCGCTATTTGTCGGCGTCCTCGGGCTCGGCGTCGGCGGTGCCCCACTCGCGGTCGGCCTCGTCCAGCTCGCGATGGCCGCGCTGGTGTGGCGCGCGATGCGCCGGCGGCGGGAGACCTGGCACCTCGGCGCGTTGCCGGAACGCGGCTCGCATCGCGAGCTGTGGCGGCCGTTGCTCGACATCGGGCTGCCGCCGCAGCTCGCGCGGCTCGCGATGCTCGGCGCGTACGCGTACCTCGCGCAGCACGTCGCGCAGGAAGGCGAGGCGCAGGTCGCGGCCTACGGGATCTCGGTGATGCTGATGTTCGTCGGTTTCAACCTGACCGCGGCGATCGGGCGCGCGTGCGGCATCCTCGTCGGGCAACTGGTCGGTGCCAAGGCGTGGGACCGCGTGCCGATGGTCGTGCGGGTCGCGCTGACGTTCTCGCTGTGCCTCAGCGTCGGACCCGTCTTGCTGCTGATGCTCGGCGGCGGTCCGATCGCGAGCCTGTTCGTCGATCAGGCGCTGGTGATCGACAGCGCGCGCGACACGCTCCGCGTGATCGCCTGGGCGCTCCCGTTCACCGCGATCTCGCAGCTGTATCTGTTCGTGCTGACGGCGATCAAGGCGTCGAAGGTCGCGGGGCTGCTCGGCATCGTCGCGGACGGCGTCGGGCTCGCGTTCGCGCTGCTGTGGCCGGGGCCGCCGCTCGAGGTCGCCGCCTGGTCGATCGTGCTGTCGAACGCGACGCGCGCGGTGCTCTTCTTCGGCCTGTGGCGCATTAAGCTTCCGAAATGATCCGCTTCCTCTGCCTGATCACCCTGCTCGCCGCCTGCTCGAAGCAACCCGCTGTTGCGACGACGCCGCCACCCGCACCGGTCGCGGCCGTCATGCCGGCGGGCGAATCGGTCGGCGTGCTCGCCCGCGTCAAGATGTTGCCGGGCAAGGAGGAGGCGCTGTTCGCCCTCCTGCGCGAGACCGCCGCGGCCGTGCAGGAGACCGAGCCCGACACCCGCGCCTATCTGTTCTTTCGCAACACCAAGGATCCGCAGGAGCTGATCATCTTCGAGGTCTACACCACGAAGGGCGCGCTCGATGCGCACAACCAGTCCGCGGCGATGACGGCGATGCGCCCGAAGCTCCCCGCGCTGGTCGACGTGTCGACCCTCAAGATCGAGGTCACCGACACCGCGGTCCTCGGCTTCCTGCGTTAGTTCGACAGCTCGATGAACAGCGAGTACCGCCGGCCCTCGTAGGACAGGTTCGCCGCCGTGCTCACCGAGTCGACCTGCAGCTCCGGGTGCTCGCTGGCCATGTAGTCGCTGCGCGTCACGGTCGTGAAGCCGGCGCGATGCGCGAGCTTCTCGATGGTCTCGAAGTCGTAGCCCATCTTGTGCGCGAAGAACTCGCTCGCCGCGCGACCGACCTGGCTGTACATCATCACCGTCTCCATCGGCGTCTCGAACACGCCGAACATCTTGGTCGCGTGCTTGCGCCAGTGCGCGAAGAACTCGCGGTCGTCGGCGGCGTAGCGCTCGAGGAACAGCCCCATGTCGGGGATCTGGAACCGGAACACGCCGCCGGGCTGGAGCACGCGGCGGACCTCGCGCAGCAGCTGCAGTGCCTCGCCCGCGAAGTACAGGTGCTCGAACACGTGGCCCGCGAACGCGAACGCGACCGTGCCATCGGCGACCGGTAGGCCCCACGACAGGTTGAACGACAGCTCGGAGGGCGCGATGTCGCTGTTGACCCAGCCGGGCAACCGGGTCGGGCCGGCGCCGAGGTGGAGCTTGAGATCGCGCTTGCCGTCGATCCCGAGGCGCTCGGTCTGCTCGGCGAGGAACCCTGCGCGTGCGGCGTAGAGCTCGTCGGTGATCGCCTGGAGCTGGGACTCGACCGCGGCGAGGCGCGCCACCAGATCGGGGCACGCCGTCAACGCGTGGTTGCCCATGCCGCCGACATCCCCGGCGACCGTCTCGGCGAGGCGCGCGATCGTCGCGAGCCCGGCTTGCGCCTCGATCACCTGAGCGCGCTCGGCGGCGTGGTCCGGCTCGAGCTCGGCCGCGGCATCGGCGGGCGAGATCAGCGCGCGGCGCTCCTCGAGCGAGGCGAGCGCGGCGGTCAGCTGCTCCTCCTCGACCAGACCGAAGCCGAACAGCTGGCGGCGCCGGAAGTCGTGGACGGCGGGTCCATGATCCTGCGGGCCGACCCAGTAGCAGCGCGACACCAGTGCGCGCGCCACCGGATCGGTCTCGTCACCCGGCCGCCACTGCTTGACGAATGCAGGCGATACGACCAGCGGCTTCTTCATCGTTGGTCGACCGTAACATGCGGCCCACGCGTCACGTGCGGTACGACGGATCGGCCGCGTCGAGCATGCGCAGCAAGCCCGGCCATGCCGCGTGGCCGAGGTTCCGCATGAAGTCTGCGAACGGCTCGGTCTGTCGATGGACGTGCGCGCAGACCTCGGCGCTCGGGGTGAGCAGCTCCTGGCCGGTGGACTGCGCGAGCACCTGGAGCTCGCACGCGGTCTCGAGGTTGTAGATGATCGAGAACGCCTCCGGCACCGTGCGACCGACGGCGAGCGTACCGTGGTTGCGCAGGATCATCGCGCGGCAGTCGCCGAGATCCGCGATCAGTCGCGGGCGCTCCGCGAGGTCGAACGCGATGCCCTCGTAGGCGTGATAGGCCAGCCGGCTGTGCAGTGCGATCGCCTTCTGGCTGGTCGGCACCAGGCCGTGGCGCAGCATCGAGACCGCGGTCCCGTAGAGTGAGTGCAGGTGGATCACGCAGCCGGCATCGGGGACCGCGGCGTGGATCGCGCTGTGGATGGTGAACCCGGCTGCGTTGACGGTGGCGCCGGTGGGCGAGATCACGGCGCCATCGAGATCGATCTCGACCAGGCTCGATGCGGTGATCTCGTGGAACAGATCGCCGCGGCGGTTGAGCAGGAACCGGCCTTCCTTGCCGGGGACGCGGGCCGAGATGTGCGTCGAGATCAGGTCATCCCAGCCGAAGTGAGCGACCAGCCGGAACGCGGCGGCCAGATTGACACGCGCCTCGTGCTCGGTTGGCTCCGCCATCACGTGCCAGTGTATTCTGTCCCCGATGGGATCGCGAGCCACCGCATGAGCAGGCCCGGCTTTGCGCTCGCTCCGGTGTTCTGCGTGCGTGCCGCCGGGATCGCGTTCGACCACCTCGACGCGCTGGGCTCGCCCGCCGTGTCCGAGGCAGCGCGCCGCCTGCTCGCTTGCGAGCGCGAGGTCGATCGCGAGGCCGACGCGGCGATCGCGATCGCGCGCGCGAAGTTCGGTGCACACGAGCGAGCGGAGCGCGCGCTGCTCAAGCGTCTGGTGCGATCTCGGAACGCGCCGGATCCCGCGCAGCTCGCCGCGCACCCGTGGCTCGCCGCGTACTGGACCGCCGCCTCCGAGTACAGCGGGGCGAGCTACAAGCTCGACGTCAGCTTGCTGCACGAGTCGGCACGCGTGCATCGCGAGACCCGCCGCCATGCGGTCGACGTGTTGCCCGACTTCGCGGCGATCGAGTCCGAGCCGATGCTGCAACAGCTCGACGCGATCGCGATCGCGGATCCGCACGACGAGGCGCGGTCCTCGGACCGCGAGGCCGATCGCTCGCTCGCGATGTACCTCCAGCGCGTGTGCGCGAAGGGCGACACGATCGGCCGGTTCGGGCCGAGCGGGTGGGGCAGGGTGGTGCCCGGAGACACGCTCGAGATCACCCCGCAGCCGCGGATCACCGCGCGCTGCATCGAGGTCGAGCGCTGGGTCGTCGTCGGGCTGATCGCCACGCTCGCCGCGGATCCCGAGCTGCGCCCCGAGCTCTGCCCGCGCGTGCATCCCGCGGCCGACCTCGGCGAGCTGGCAGGCGACGCACGTGTGCTCGCCGAGCGCTGCGATGGCGTGACGCCCGCCCACCAGCTCGGCGATCCGGCGGCGCTCTCCGCGCTGGTCGAGTCGCAGCACGTGATCTGGGCGCTCGAGCGATTCGCCGCCGATTCGTCGCCGCTCGCCAGCCTGATCGCGGACGTCGCGAGCTGGCGGCCCGCGGCGCGAGATCGCTGGTTGCCACGCCTCGAGCGCTTGCGGGCGAGCGCGGAGACGCTGGCCGACGCGCCTGACACCGCGGGCCGGCGCGCGGTGATCGCCGCGGTGCGGACGCAGCTCGACGAGCTTGGCGTGGTCAAGCGCGAGCGCGGTCGCACGCTGTATCAGGCCGCGAACCCGATCTCGGAGAACTGCTACCGCGAGCCCGGCTTCGCGCTCGGCGCCGGGCTGGTCGACCGCCTGGTGACCGATGCCGCGCCGTGGTTCGATCTGTTTCGCGACGCGTACGCGTACGCCGCCGGCCTCGCGTTCACTCGCTATCGCGAGCTGGTGGTCGCGGCACCGCGCAAGCACGGGCGGCTGATGTACGCCGAGCTGGTCGCGTTCGCGTCGACGCGCGGGCTCGAGATCGACAACGACAAGGCGCTGCTGCAGATCGGGCTCGAGGCCTTCGCCGAGCTCGGCAGTGCACTCGACGACCAGTTCGCCGGACGCGCAGACGCCCCCGAGTGGGTGCTCGCACCCGAGGACTGCCACGTGTTGCGCCGCAAGCATGCGCTCCCCGCGGTCGCGGAGTTCGCGTGGCCACAGGCCGACGTCCAGCTCGCCGCGGCGTCGGTCGCCGAGGCCAACGCGGGTCGCTACACGTGGGTCGTCGCCGAGCTCCACCACGCGTTGATGCCACTGCAGCACGCCCTGTACTGGTCGTGCCCCGACAAGCCCGCGCTGCATACCGCGATGCAGGCGACGATCGAGCACCGGTCGTTCGCGGTGCGCGCGGCCCTCACCGAGCAGCCGGTCCACAACGCGGGCGAGTCCGTGTTCGCAGCATTGCCGCAGGCGACGTTCGTCGGCAACGGCCGGCCCAAGCGGGGCTGGCGCACGGTGCGACCGGCCGAGGCCGAGGTGATCGTCGACGACGAGGCTCGCGACATCCGGCTACGCGCTGGCGATGGCCGCGACCTCGGTTCGCTGGTCCGCTGCTTTCGCACGATGATGGGGATGCATCCGTTCTTCCCGTTCGAGCGATCGCCACACGCGCCGCGGCTTCGCCTCGGATCCACCGTGGTCCAGCGCCAGACCTGGAACCTGACGTCGCCCGAGTGCGGCGAGCCCCGACCCAACGGCGTATCGCCGCAGTTCATCACCGCGATCGAGCGCGTGCGGCGCGATCGCGGCGTGCCGCGCTGGGTGTTCGTGCGCCCGAGCTTCTCGAGCCTGCGGACGCGCGAGGGCCTGCGCACGCATGACGTCTACGCGCGCGACAAGGATCAGAAGCCGTTCTACGTCGATCTCGAGAGCGTGCTGTTCCTCGACATCCTCGAGCGGCGCTTGCGCAAGTACGGGGACCTCGTGCTGAGCGAGATGCTGCCCGCACCCGATCAGCTGGTGTGGTCGGAGGACGGTCGCCGCTACGTGTTCGAGCTCCGGGCCTCCATCGTGCCGGCCACGTGATGACGCCGTACCGGATGGCCCCGATCTTCGGCGTGCGTCCCACGGGCGTCGCGTTCGAGGTGCTCGATCGGCTCGGCACGCCCGCGATCACCGAGGCCGCCCGCCGCCTCGTGCAGCTCGACGCGTTCGCCACGGCGGCGACCGCCGAGGCCCTCGTGCGGACCGCGAGCGAGCTGGCCGACCACCGCACGCTGCGCTCGCGCCTCGAGGGCAAGCTCAAGCGGCGCGCGACGCTGACCGCCGATCGCCTGGTCGCGCACCCATGGCTCGTCCCGCACGAGGCCGCGGTGGGTGCGCTACGCGCCGCCGAGGCCGCGCTCGAGCAGCTGATCGAGCGCGAGTACGGGCGGATCCACGAGGAGCTCAAGCGCTCGGCGCTGCAGGAGCTCCCCGACTTCCTCGTGATCGAGTCGGAGGACTTTGCGAGCGAGCTCGACCGACTCGCGCACGAACCGCCGGGCGATCACACGCGCAAGGACCGCCAGCGCGATCGCACGCTCGCGCTCTATCTCCAGCGCGTGTGCGCGAAGAACGACACGATCAGCCGGTTCGGGCCCGCGGCGTGGGGCACGATCGGGCCGGGCGATGGCCTCGTGCTGCGGCCCGGCGAGATCACCGACCGTCGCGTCGAGCTCGAGCGCTGGGCGGTGTTCGCGCTGCTCGCGCTCGCCAACGGCGAGCCCGACGTCCGGCCCGAGGCCGCGCCGCGACTGCACCCGCTCGGCCGGTTCGAGGGCGCCACCTTCCATCGGCTCGACGACGAGCGCGCGATCGCCCTGACCGCCGACGAGCGCGCACTGGTCGATCGCTGCGACGGCACGGCGCCGGCGCATCAGCTGGGCTCGCTCGAGTTACTGGCGAGCCTCGCCGAGCGCGGTGTGCTCCGGTGGGAGCTCGAGCCGATGGCAGTCGACGCGTCGCCGCTGACCAGTCTGGTCGAGGATGTCGCGCGCTGGCGCGAAGGGACCGCGCGGGACCGCTGGCAGCCGCGGCTCGCCGCGCTGGTCGACCTGGTCGCTCGGTTCGGTGCGGACACCAGCGCGCCGGGTCGGCATCAGCTGCTCCGCGAGCTGCGCGGGTTGCTCGCCCGGATCGGGATCACGCCCTGACACCGGGCGCATGCTGTACGCGGCACGCAACCCGATCAACGAGAACTGCCTGCAGGCCGGGACGATCACGCTCGGCGAGCGCGCCGCTGCTCGCGTGGTCGACGAGGCCTGGCCGTGGTTCGAGATGTTTCGCGACGCGGTCGCGTATGCCGGGACGCGCGTGTTCCATCGACTGCACGAGCTGATCGCGACGGCAAGCGCGGCGGATCTACGTGGCGGGCTGCGCTACGCGACGCTCGCGCGGCTGGCGCGCCAGCACGGTCCCCCGATCGAGGACGATCGCCTGCACACGGGGATCGCGCGCGAGGTGTTCGGCGAGCTCAAGCGCGAGCTCGCGGAGCATCTTGCCGATCGCACCGACGCGGCGGAGTGGCAGCTGAGCACCGAGGACTGCACGTTCCTGCGCCGGCGCCATGCGTTCCCGATCGGCGGCGAGCTGTCGCTGCCGTCGGCGGACCTCCAGGTGTCGGCGGCGTCGCTCGCCGATGCCGAGGCCGGGCGGCTCGACTGGCTGGTCGCCGAGCTGCACTTCGCGCCGGTGCTCACCCAGCACGTGTTCCACTGGTCGTGTCCCGATCGGGACGCGCTGCGCGGCGCGCTCGGTCCCTCGGTGGAAGGTCATGCGTCGCTGGTCACCGATTCGTTCATCTCGGGGCCGGTGCACGTCTGCGGCGAAGCGGCGATGTCCGCGATGCCTCGCGCCACCTATGTCGGCACCGCGCGACCGAAGCCGGGCTGGCGGGCCGTGCGACCTGCCGATGCGGAGGTCGTGATCGACGAGGAGCGCTGCGATCTGCGGCTTCGCGCCAACGGCGAGGACCTGGGCTCGATCGTTCGCACGCCGCGGCTGCTGATGGGGCTCCATCCGTTCTTTCCGCTCGAGCGCGCGCCGCACACGCCGCGGCTCCGGGTCGGCGGCGTGATCGTGCAGCGGCGGTCCTGGTACGTCGAGTCGGCGGCGCTCGGTGAGCGACCGGCCGGGATGTCGGCGGCGTTCGTGTCGGCGCTCGAGCGCGAACGGGGTGCGCGCGAGATTCCGCGCTGGGTGTTCGCGCGGCCGGTGCCGGGGCAGGTCCGGGCGGAGGGCAACTTCACGCGCGACAAGGACAACAAGCCGGTCTACTACGACCTCGAGAGTGTGGTGTTCCTGGACATCTTCGAGCGCCGGATCCGCAAGTATGGCAGCCTGATCGTCACGGAGATGCTGCCGACGCCGGAGCAGTTGATCTGGCAGCGCCCGTCCGGACGCTTCGCATTCGAGCTGAGGACCAACTATGTCGAGCGCTGAGCCGGGCTTCGAGATCGCGCGGATTTTCGGCGTGCGGCCGACGGGAGTCGCGTTCGAGGTCGTGGCGCGCCTTGGCACACCGGCCATCGCGAACGCGGCGCGCGAGCTGCTCGTGCTCGACGCGGAGGTCGATGCCGCGATCGCGGAGGCCCTCACGAGGCTGCCGACCGTCGAGGACCGCGGGTCGCGCGACCGCGTGTGGAAGAAGCTGACCCGCCGGGTCGCGCCGGGACCCCGCGAGCTCGCCGCGTTGCCGCTCGACCGCCTCGTTGCTGCGTTCGCCCGCGTGCACGCGGCGCGACCGCAGCTCGACGAGCTGATCGTCAGCGAGTACGGCAGGCTCCACCACCAGCTCGTGATCGAGGCCCGCCGCGAGCTGCCCGACTTCCTGTTGATCGAGTCCGGGCCTGACGGGATCGACCGGCTGAAGGCGACCGATCCGACCGCGATGCCCAAGAGCCAGGACCGCAGGAACGACCGGACGCTCGCGCTCTACCTGCAACGAGTTTGCGTCAAGAACGATACGGTGAGCAGATTCGGGCCGGTCGCGTGGGGCTCGATCGTCCCCGGGATCGGCGTTCGGATCGAGCCCGCACCGGGCATCGCCGCCCGCCACACCGAGCTCGAGCTGTGGGTCGTCAAGGGGGTGATTGGGCTGCTCAACGCCGAACCCGAGGTCCGGCCCGAGGTGTCGCCACGCTTGCATCCGCACGGCCTCGTCACCGCCGGTGGATTCGCCAGACTCGACGAGGATCGCGAGCTCCCGCTGACCGACGCCGAGCGCGCGCTCGTCCTTCGCTGCGATGGCCAGACCGCAGCCCACGCGCTCGGTGATCCTTCGATCCTGGCCCTGCTCGCGAGCCTGGCCGAGCGCGGCGTGATCCGCTGGGAGCTCGAGCCGATGGCGCTCGACATCGCGCCGCTCGCCAGCCTCGCGCATGACGTGGCCGGCTGGCGGGACACGCCGCTGCGTGCATGCTGGCAAGCGCGGATCGCGGCGCTCGCCGCGTACGGCACGCGGTTCGCCGCCGATCCGTCGGTGTCAGGCCGGCGCGCGATCCTCGCCGGGATCTCGGCCGCGCTCGAGGCGCTCGCGATCGACAAGCCGGAGCACCGGCGCACCCTGTACGCCGCGCGCAACCCGATCAGCGAGAACTGCTACCAGGCCGGCACGTTCACGCTCGGCGACCGCTCGGTCGAGGCCCTGGTCGCGGACGCGTCGCCGTGGTTCGAGCTGTTCGGCGATGCGGTGGCACTCACCGGCTCGCGCGTGTTCGAGCGCCTGCGAGAGCTGATCTCGATCGCCCCGCGTCGCGACGGCGTGCTGTCGTACTCGACGCTTGCCCGGGTCGCGCGCCAGCACGGGCCGGGGATCACCGACGACGCGCTCGCGGCCGAGATCGCTCGCACGACGTGGGATGACATCAAGCGCGAGCTCGGCGCGGTGCTCGCGGATCGTGCCGACGCACCCGAGTGGCAGCTGTCGGCGGAGGACTGCCGGTTCCTGCGCCGCAACCACAGGTTCCGGATCGGCGGCGATCTCACGGTGCCGTCGGCCGACCTCCAGGTGCTCGCTGCCTCGCCGGAAGACGCCGCGGCCGGTCGGCTCGAGTGGCTGATTGCCGAGCTGCACTTCGGCCCCGCGCTGCTGCAGCACAGCACGTACTGGTGCTGTCCCGACAAGCCGGCGCTCGCGGCGAGCCTCGCGCACACGGCCGATGGCCGCGCGTTCAGCGTGCGCGACGCCGGCAACGGGATCCCGGTCCACGTCAGCGGGGAGGCGGTGATGACCGCGATTCCGGACCCGGTGTTCGTCGGCGTCGGGCGGCCCAAGCCGGCCTGGCACGCGGTGCGACCCGCCGAGGCGCGGGTCGTCGTCGACGAAGAGCGTGGCGACGTCCGGCTCCAGTCGGCGAGCGGCACCGACCTCGGATCGCTCGTGCGCACGCCGCGCATGATCATGGGCCTGCACCCGTTCTTCCCGTTCGAGCGCGTCCCGCACGCGCCGCGGCTGCGCGTCGGCAACGTGATCGTGCAGCGCCGCGCGTGGCGTGTCGCGGGCACGGACCTCGCGCCCGATCGCCCGGCCGGGGTGTCGGCCGCGTTCGTCCTCGCGATCGAGCGAGCGCGCGCCGCGCGCGACATCCCGCGCTGGGTATTCCTCCGGCCCGCTCCTGACTCGTTCGGCGATCGCGGGCTGCTGACCCGCGACAAGGACAACAAGCCGCTGTACATCGATCTCGAGAGCGTCGTGTACCTCGACATCCTCGAGCGCCGGCTGCGCAAGTACGGCAACCTCGTGCTCACCGAGATGTTGCCGGCGCCCCACCAGATGATCTGGCACCAGCCCGAGGGCCGGTACAGCTTCGAGCTCCGCACCAATGTGCTGCCGCGATGAACGTCCAGATCGTCGAAGGCCACGGCGCGCCGCTGTCGTCGATCTCGCGCGCTGACAAGCTCGCGTTGTTGCGCGAGCACGGCGGCGTCGTGTTCACCGGCTTCGAGGTCGACAGCGCGGCGTTCCGGCACACCGCCGACGAGCTCGGTCGCAGCTTCTACAACATGTCGCTCGACCCGCGGGTCCGCCAGCTGGTCACCGCGGATGGCGTCGTCGCAGGGGTACTGAAGGGGAGCGCGGCGCTGCCCCTGCACATGGAGCGCGGCTACTCGCCGCTGCGTCCCGAGCTGGTGATGTTCCACGTCGTCACGCCCTCCACCGTCGGTGGCGAGTCGCTGATGTGCCATGGCGCGCGCGTGCTCGCGGCGCTGTCGCCGGCGACCCGCGATCGGCTGCGCGCGAGCCGGCTGCTGTACCGCCACACCTGGGAGCCGGAGGCGTGGCAGGGCCGCTACGGCACGACGCCCGATGAGGTCGCGCGGCTGTTCGAGCGCACGCCCGGCATCGTCGGCTTTAGGTTCGACGGCGAGCTGTTGCACTACGACTACGTGATCTCCGCGATCGTGCGGTCGCGGCTCGGCGGCGACGAGGGCTTCGTCAACAACCTCGAAGGCATGTGGGACGTCCAGAACGCACCGCGCGCGCTGCTCCGCGCCGTTCACGCGCACAGCGTCCAGTTCGAGGATGGCGAACCGATCTCCCAGGACCTGATCGACGAGGTCCATGCCGCGGTGGTCAGCTCGACCGAGACCCACCAGACCCGGGCCTGCGACGTGATCGTGCTCGACAACTATCGCGTCATGCACGGCCGCCGCGCGTTCGAGGGCGAGCGCGTGATGCACACCATCATGGCCGACGCGAACGCATGATCGACATCGACACCGAGTTCGCGGATGCCGAGGCGCGACTGCGGCGCGCCCTGCGCGATCCGGACGCGGCGCAGCACGAGCTGCTGCGCCAGATCCTCGCGACCAACCGCGACACCGAGTACGGGCGCAAGTTCGACTTCGGATCGATCACCGATCTTCCAACCTATCGCGCGCGGGTCCCGCTCGTCACCTACGACGATGTCGGGCCCTACGTCGAGCGGATGGTGGCGGGCGAAGCCGACGTGTTGTTCTCGGGGCTGCCGACGTTTTTCGGCTACACGTCCGGCACGACCGCCGCACCCAAGCGCATCGGCTTCAACCCGCGGGTGCGCGACGAGTATGTCCACATGCTCGGGCCAATCGTCGCGATGCTCGATCGCGACCACCCCGGAGCCAGCCGGCAGATGCTGCTGCTCACCGCCCAGTTCGACGAGACCCGCAGCCCGGCCGGGATCCCGATCGGCAACGGCAGCGGCTTCGTCCGGCGCTGCCTCCAGGATCATCCGTATTTTCGATTTGCGCCCGAGGCGGTCTACGAGTCGCGCGATCCCGACGCGCGCAGCTACGCCCTGCTGCGACTCGCGCTCGCGCGTCCGATGCGCTGCTTCGGCGCCCTGTTCCCGGTCCTGCTGATCAACCTGATGCGGCGCGCGACCGAGCTGGTCGACGCGCTGGCGCACGATCTCGAGCACGGCACGTTCGCGGCGGGTCCGCCAGGGATCCGTGCGCTCGCCGCCGAATGCGCGCCGCGCTTGCGCCCGATGCCCGAGGAGGCGCGACGCTTGCGGGAGATCGTCCGCGCCCACGGGCAGTTCGTGCCGGCGGAGTACCGGCGCGACGTCGTCGTGTTGCACGTTTGGAAGGGCGGCACCGCGAAGCACGCGCTGGCCGAGCTCCAGTCGCTGTTCCCGCGCGCCGAGATCCGGCCGATGTCGAGTGGCTCGACCGAGGCATCGCTGATGGTGCCGTTCGAAGGCGGGTGGAGCGGCGGGGTCCCGGCGCTGTGCTCGACCGTGATCGAGTTCCTGCCCGCCGACGGCGGCGACGTGGTGACGCTGCGCGAGCTCGAGCCCGACCGCGGCTACCGGCTCGTCGTCACCAACCATCGCGGGCTGTACCGCTACGTGATGGAGGACGTGTTCTCCATCGAGACCCACTACGAGGGCGTCCCGTGCGCAAAGGCTCGACCACCGGGTCGGCATCGTGTCGTCGTTCGCTGGCGAGAAGGTGACCGAGGCCCAGGTCTCGAATGCGATCGATCGCGCGATCGAGGCAACCGGCATCTCGCCCCGGGCGTTCCAGGTCGCGGCAGAAAAGCTGTCCGGACACGCCGCGACGTTTCGCTATGTCGTCCAGGTCGAGCTCGATGGCGACCACACACCCGATGCGCTGCGCAGGTTTCTCGCGGTGGTCGAGCAGACGCTGCTCGCGACCAACACCCAGTACGTGCTCAATCGCAACATCGGCGCGCTGGCGCCCTCCTCGCTGCACCGGATGGTGCGAGGCCACTTCGACACCGTGCTGCGCGCCCGCACGACGAAGGGCCGCAACGACATCCAGTTCAAGCTGCTCGCGCTCAACACCGAGCTGCTCGTGCGCGACCACGCGACCGTGCTCGAGCTGATCCTGTCAGACGACGACGACGCCTGAGGGCGGCGGCGCGGCATACAGCGCGACCACCAGCTCTGCGAACCGCTCCTCGATCAGCTTGCGCTCGCGGCGCACCTTGCCGTGACCGACCGAGCGATACAGATCTGATTCCAGCGCAGTGTCGAGCACGGCAAGCCGGCGGATCCGCTCCTCGTCCTCGAGCCGCGCGTTGAGCGCCCGGATCTGCTCGACGATCGCCCCAAGCTGATCACGATGATCGAGCACCAGCAGCGCGGTCACGAACGGCCGCGCGTCCCCGATCAACACCGCCTGCTGCACCCCGGCGAGCTGCTCGAGCATGCCCTCCATGCGCGCCGGGAAGATGTTGTTGCCGGTGGCCGTGTTGAACACGTCCTTCTTGCGGCCGAGGATCTTCACCCATCCGGCATCGAGCTCCCCGTAGTCCCCCGTGCGGTAGAAGCCGTCGGGATCGAGCGAGTCCCCGGTCTGCTGCGCGTCGCCGAGGTAGCCCTCCATCATGCACGGCGTGCGCGCGAGCAATTCGCCGTCGGTGTCGAGCTTGAGCTCGACGTCATCGAATGGCTTTCCCGCCCAGCCGGGGCGACGCTCGTCGGGAGGCGTCATCACGAGGACGCCGGTCTCGCTGGTCCCGTAGACCTCCACGACCTCGACTCCCTGGGCGATCACCATCGCCTGGAGCTCGGGCTCGCACGGCGCGCCGCCGAACGTGAGCACGCGCGCGCTGGGGCCGAACAACCGCGTCCCCGGCGGCTCGTTGGTCGCGAGTTGCTGGCGATGCAGCGATCGCAAGATCCGCGGCACCATCGTCATCACGTCCGGATCGAGCGCACGGACCTCGTCGAGCGGCGCCTCGACATTCGGGCGCGAGGGCAGGCACAGCTCCGCCGTGGCCGCGATGCCTGACCACAGATCGAGCACGCCCGTGCCGTGGGTCAGCGGATGCACCATCAGGCGGCGCTGATGAGCGAGCGCGTTCGCCTGCGGGAAGCTCCACAGCTTGCCGATGCGGAGGAACGGGCGCTGCGTGCGCAGCATCAGCTTCGGCTCGCCGGTGGTGCCGGAGGTTGGCTGGATCACGTACAGCGAGCCGGCCGGGGCCTTGCGCGCCTCGAGCACCGCGAGTGCGTCCCCGACCTCGGGTGGCTCGCCGCGCAGGTTCGTGATCCCGGCGGGGACGGGCATCGGGGTCCAGACCAGCGCCGGCACCGCGAGCGCCCCGAGCTGGTCCGCGTGCTCGAGCCGCGTGAATACCGCCGCCGCATCCGTGCGTTCGACGATGCGGTGCAGCGCGCCGGTCGACGCGCGCGGATCGAGTGGGACCGCGGTCACGCCGTTGTGGGCGCACGCGAGCGCGAACAGGATCGCGTCGGGAACGTCGTCGAGGAAGCACACGACCCGGCGACCCTCGCCGATGCCAGCTCGATCGAGCGCACCGATCACCCCGGCGACGCGGCGCGCGAGCTCGAGATACGTCGTCTGCGTCGCGTGCTCGCCGATCTGCCGGTGCAGGCACGTGCGATCCGGGGCCGCGGCCACCGCGCCCAGGAACACGTCCGCGAGGCACTGCGCAGTCATCGTCAGTGCGCGTCGCGCGGGTCAGTCGGCGGCATGGTCTCGACGATCCGCCAGTCGACGACGCTCGAGGGCTCGCGGAGGAAGTCCTCGGGATGCGGATGCGCGAGTGCGTGCCGCAGCACCTCGTCCATGTGCTTCACCGGGATCACGGCGACCTGCTCGAGCACCGCCGGCGGCACGTCCTTCAGGTCCTTCGTGTTCTCGTCGGGGATCAGCACCGCCGTGACGCCGGCACGATGCGCCGCGAGGATCTTCTCCTTGAGGCCTCCGATCGGTAGCACGCGGCCACGCAGCGTGACCTCGCCGGTCATCGCGATCGTCTGGCGAACCGGGATCCGGAGCAGCGCGCTGGCGAGCGCGGTCGCCATCACGATGCCCGCCGATGGGCCGTCCTTCGATCGCGCCCTCGGGGAAGTGGATGGATGTCGATCTTGTTCTGGAAGTCGTTGGACAGCCCGAACGTGCCGGCGCGAGACCGCAGGTAGCTCATCGCCGCCTGCGCACTCTCCTGCATCACCTCGCCGAGCTTGCCGGTCAACGTCAGCTTGCCCTTGCCGGGCACGATCGTGACCTCGGCGGTCAGCATGTCGCCGCCGAATGCCGTGACCGCGAGCCCGTTCGCGAGCCCGATCTCGTCGTCCTTCTCGCGCCGCGCCTCGCGGTAGCGCTCGATACCGAGCCACAGCGGCAGCCTCTCGACCGTGACGTCGTACGTCGTCTCCGTGCGGTTGCTGGCGAGGTACTCCTTCGCGATCTTGCGGCACACCGTCGCGATCTCGCGCTCGAGGTTCCGGACGCCGGCTTCCTTGGTGTAGCGATGGATGATCGCGGTCAACGCCTCGTCGTTCCAGGTCACGGCGAGGTCCTTGACCCCGTTGGCCTCGGACTGCTTCGGGATCAAGTATTGCTTCGCGATCGCGACCTTCTCCCACTCGGTGTAACCTGGGAGCTCGATGATCTCGAGGCGATCGTGCAGCGGCGCCGGAATCGCGTGCTGCTGGTTCGCCGTCGTGATGAACATGACGTCGCTGAGATCGTAGTCGAGATCCAGGTAGTGATCGTTGAACGCGGTGTTCTGCTCGGGATCGAGCACCTCGAGCAGCGCGCTCGCGGGGTCGCCCCGGAAGTCCATCGACATCTTGTCGATCTCGTCGAGCAGGAACACCGGGTTCTGCGAGCCGACCTTCTTCAGCGACTGGATCACCTTGCCGGGCAGCGCACCGATGTACGTCCGGCGGTGACCGCGGATCTCGGCCTCGTCGCGCACGCCGCCGAGCGACTGCCGCACAAACTTGCGATTGGTCGCGTGGGCGATCGAGCGCGCGAGCGAGGTCTTGCCGACGCCCGGCGGCCCCACGAGGCACAGGATCGGACCACGCTGACGCGGCACCAGCGCCTGGACGGCGAGGTACTCGAGGATCCGCTCCTTCACCTTCTTGAGCCCGTAGTGCTCGGCCTCGAGGATGCGCTCCGCCTCGTTGATGTCGTGGCGATCCTCGGTCTTGTCCTCCCACGGCAGGGCGATCACCCAGTCGAGGTAGTTGCGCACGACCGTCGCTTCGGCGCTCATCGGCGACATCTGCTTCAGCTTCTTGAGCTCCTTGAGGCAGCGCTCCTTTGCCTCCTTGCTCATCTTCTTCTGCTTGATCTTTTGCTCGAGCTCCGACAACTCGTTCTTGAACTCGTCGCGTTCGCCGCCGAGCTCCTTCTGGATCGCCTGCATCTGCTCGTTGAGATAGAACTCCTTCTGCTGCTTCTCCATCTGCTTCTTGACGCGAGAGCGGAGCTTCTTCTCGACCTGACGGATCTCGATCTCGCCCTGCATCAACTCGCCCAGCCGCTCGAGCCGGCGCGACGGTGACGGCGTCTCGAGCAGCTCTTGCTTGTCCTTCAGCTTGAGCGCGACATGCGCGACGATCGTGTCGGCGAGCCGGCCGGGCTCGTCGATCGTGCGGACGCTGACGAGCATCTCGGGCGGGATGCGGGTGTTGAGCTTGACGTAGTCCTCGAACACGTCCTGCAACGAGCGCATGAGCGCGGCGACCTCGACGACATCCTCCTCGCCTTCGTCGACATCCTCGACGTCGCACACGAAGAACGGATCGCTCTGGACAAAGCCCTTGATCCGGGCGCGCGCGCGGCCCTCGACCAGGACCTTCACCGGTCCCTTGGGAAACCGCAGCAGCTGGATGATGTGACCCACCGTGCCGATCGAGAACATGTCGTCCTCGTTCGGATCGTCCGTCTTCGCCCGCCGCTGTGCTGCGAGCAGCAGCTGCTTGTCTCCCGCCATCGCTTCTTCGAGCGCGGAGAGCGACTTATCGCGGCCGACGAACAGCGGCACGACCATGTGCGGAAACACGATGATGTCGCGCAGCGGAAGTAGGGGCAGGCGCATTGTCCGATACTTTAGGGGAGTCGCGGACTTGCGCAAGAAATCAGCGATGGCGCGGCAATCTGACCACGCCGGTCGTGGTACCCACGCCATGACCTGTCCCGGAAGTCCCTCGTGTAGATCGAGTGATCACTCGACGATCCTCGGTCCAGCGTAAGCCGGCTTGCCTCTCAACGGTCTGGCATCGTCGCTGCTCCAGCTGTCCCCGCGCCATGAACAACCGGGCTGTTCCCCCGCTCGTCGAGGCTTTCCTCATCATCGAGCAGCCACGCCAGCGCGTGAGCCACTGGGTCCAGGCGCTGGCTCCGCTCGACGACGGTCGAGCACCGCCGCTGGCGGCAGTGACCGCCTACTACGAACCGAGCTGCGACCAGGCGTTGCTCGGACTCCGCTACGACGAGCTGGCGCTCGGGAGAGAACGCCTTGCGTTCGTCATCGAGATCGCCCTGCTGGCCGAGGTCGGGATGATCCAACCCGCCGAGCTGACCGACGGAGATCGCCGGCGATTTCTCGGTGAGCGCCTCGCGCGTTGCACGCTCCACGTCGCCGATCAACGCAGCGTGGTTGGCTCGCTGACCGAGCTCGTGCGCTGGATCCGCGAGCAGAAGCTCGCGCCCCGCCCGTACCTCGGACCGATGCCCATGCGTGCACCAGGAGCGCCGCCGGTCCCGAACAAGCCGCGCGGTACGACCGAGAATCCGGTGCTGCTGGTCCATCCCAAGGGGACGCGTGACGATCTCGTGCCGCGCAGCAAGCTCGCGAGCGCGACGCCACCGCCGTTGCCGCGTGCGACCCGGCGCGACGAATTCGTGCGCGCCACCTCGCCTCACCTCCTGCCGCGCACCCATGCGGTCGAGGCGACGCTGGCACGACCTGCGCCGATCCCGAGCAGCTCGAGCGCGTACCTGCCGATGGATGGCCCCCGGGCGTGATCTTTGCGCGCTACCTGCGGAGCGGTCGCTGGGTCCCGATCAGGATCGGCGCGCTGTCGTTGAAAGGTGCGGCGTTGATGGCGGGTGCGTTGCCACGGCTCCACGACCATGTCGACGTCGCGCTGTCGTTTGGCGATCACCGCGCGCTCGTCCGCGGACCGGTGAAGAAGGTGTCGACGATCGAGGAGGTAGCGGCGAGCGGCGCCGCGACGTTCAGCGTCAGCTTCGAGCTCGACGACTCCTCGCGGCGCCAGCTGACCGCGCTGCTCACCGCAGCACGCGACGCGCGCGTCACGATCAAGCCGCCGCCACCGCGTCAGGCGCGCAGGTATCCGGTCGAGTGGGAGGTATCCCTCGGCACGCTGCTCGGCGTGGTTCGCGCAGAGGCCCTCGACGTCTCGCGCGACGGCATGTTCGTGAAGCCGATCCACACGCTGACGCTCGACGGGAACCTCGACTTCTCGACCGTGCTCGACGACGGCGGTGGCCCGGTCTCCGGTCGCGCCCGTGTCGTCCGTCAGATCGAGGAGGCCCAGGCCCGGGACCTCGGGCTCGCACCGGGTTACGGCCTCCGCGTCGTCGAGATGGCCGAGGCCGATCACGCACGCTGGCTCTCGTTTCTGCATCGCATCGAGTGCCGTGCCGAGAAGCGCGTCCTGATCGGTGCGTCGCCATCGCGCCTGGTCGAGCTCCAGACCGGCCTCGCAGCCGCCGGCTATGCCGTGACTGGCGGCACGGATCCGGGGTCGATGGTCCAGCTCGCGAGCGCCGAGATCCGCCCGGTCGACGCCGTGCTCATCGACTCGAACTGGATCACGCCCGGGATGTCGGCATCCTGGATCGAGTCCCTGTTCATGGCTCGCAACGTGCCATGCCTGATGATCGATGGTGACGCACGTCGCGCCCGGGCCGCGATCGACAACCTGCTGACGATCGCCTGACTCCGCGTCGATCATGAAGCTGCGTTCACAACGTGGCTGGCCCGCACAGCCTACATCGGTCGGACCGAGCTAACTCCGCGGTAGCTCGTGCGCGCCTGGACTCGCGCGCTGGCCCCCAACTTGCGAAGATATCGGGCATGAAGACTACGTCCCTATTCCTCGGCCTAGCTGTCGCGTTCAGCCTCGCCCCCACCCAAGCGGACGCCCAGCCTGGTGGCGGCTACTACGGGGCGCCTCCGCCCCGCGTTCCGGGCGGCTTCCACGACCGGATGGGTCGCGTCGCGTTCGGCTTCCAGCTCGGCCTTGGTTACATGAAGGACGACTTCGGTGACATCGAGTGCACGAACTGCGACTCGGTCGCGGTCGGCGTCTCAGGCCACATCGGCGGCTTCCTGAGCCCACGATTCGCGCTGCTGTTCGAGCTCCAGGCCAACGCGCAGACGCTCCAGGCGGGCGAGTTCGCGGACGAGGACGTGTACTTGACCCAGAGCGCCGCGATGGTCGCGGCCCAGTACTGGGTGACCCCGCAGCTGTGGCTGAAGGGCGGGCTCGGCCTCGCGAACCTCCAGGTCAGCGATGCGTACGAGGCGTTCGACGTCGACAACGGCTTCGCCCTGATGGCGGGCCTCGGCTACGAGCTGTTCTCCGCGCGCAACTTCGCGGTTGACCTCCAGGGGCGGATCATCAACGGCGCCTACGAGGGCATCGACAACAACATCACGTCGGGCACGATCGGCGTCGGCATCAACTGGTACTGAGCGCGGGTCTCCCGTGAGCTCGTTCAGAGCTGCTCGCCGACGGTGAAGTAGAACGTCGCACCTGCGCCCGGATTGCCCTCGGCCCACACCCTGCCGTGGTGGCGATGGATGATCCGCGCGACCGTCGCCAGCCCGACGCCGGTCCCAGGAAAGTCTTGCTCGATGTGGAGGCGGCGGAACACGCCGAACAGCTCGTCCACGTAGAGGGGGTCGAACCCGGCCCCGTTGTCACGCACGAACACGGCCGCGTCGATCATGCCGATCTCGATGCAGGCACGCTCGCGCTTCGCGGTGAACTTCCAGGCGTTGTCGATCAGGTTCTCCATCACGGTCGCGATCATGTGCGGGTCGGCCTGGACGAACAGATCTGACGCGATCGTGATCTCGACATCTCGACCCGGTGCGCTCAACCGCAGTCCTTCGACCACGGAGCGCGCGGTGGCCGACAGATCGACGCGGCTGCGCACGAGGTCGGCCTGCCCGACGCGCGCGAGACCGATCAGGCCTTCGAGCTGCGTCGCCATCTTGCTCGCGACATCGGTCGTGCGCTGGAGGTAGGCACGCGATTCGCCCTCGAGCTTGTCGCCCGCATCCTCGAGGACTGCCTGGCTGTAACCGAGGATGCTGCGCAACGGGGCGCGGAGATCATGCGCGATCGTGTACGCGAACGACTCGAGCTCTCGGTTGGCGTGATCGACGGTCTCGTTCGCCGCGCGTAGCTGCGCATCGGCCCGCTTGCGCTCCGTGATGTCTTGGGAGATGCCGAGCAGGAAGCGCGCGACGCCGTGGTCGTCGATCAGCGGCACCTTCTTGGTATGGAGCCACCGCATGCCGGTCGAGGTCTGGATCGGCTCCTCGGTTATCTCGACCAGCTGCTTGTTCGCGAGCGTCTCGCGATCTTTCTGCGTGAAGAAGTCAGCCTCGGTCTTCGGGAACAGGTCGTAGTCGGTCTTGCCAATCAGGGCCGCGCGATCCACCCCGAGCAAGAGCTCGCCCGCGCGATTGAAGCGCACGAACGACAGGTTCTCGGCCTCCTTGACGAACACCATGTCCGGGATGTTCTCGATGATCGTATCGAGAAACATCGTCGCGTCGCGGAGCTGCTCCCCGCTGGCCAGCTTCTTCACCATCCGCGCATTGCTGATCGCGAGCGCCGCGTGGGCAGCGAGGTCCTCGAGGATCTCGACGTCGAGCTCGTCGAGCGGCGCGAGCTGTTCGGAGCGGCGGATCAACGTGATCAGGCCAACCAGCTGGCCACCGGAACGCATCGGCGTGAGCACGAAGCTGCGAGCACCGAGCGCGCGCATCAACGTCCCGGCGGTGGTGCTCCGTTGCGCCAGCTCGTCGAGATTGATCATCGGCGCCAGGAGCGTTCCGCGCTCGATCGCCTGCGATGCGAACGGAGTCTCGGAGATCGCGTAGACGCGCCGCATCGAGATCAATCGTTCGACGACGGCCGGTTCACGATCGTATTCAGCGACCGGCGTGACGGCGCTGCAATCGTCGTTGCACAGGCTGACCAGACAGGTGTCGGGAATCGCCTCCGCGATCTCACGCGCGATGGTGGGGAGCAACCGTTCGTAGCTCGCGGTGTCGCGCGAGAAGGTGCGTACCAGCCTCGAGACCAGATGCAGCCCCTGCCGTGCGCGCTTCTCCACCTTTCGCAGTCTACTGTTCGCCGCGCTCGGCGTCTCCGGGTCGCTCCGCAAGGACCCCTCCCGCCCGGCCACACTCGCGTCTGCCGGTCGGTCGGTTTTCGATGTGTGCGCGGGCGCCACGGCGGCCCGCCGCGCCTGGGGAGATTCATGGTGTTAGCTCGGGACGCACGCGCCTGAACCGCGGACCCCGAGATGCGGTCGAGGTCGAGGACAAGGCCCGCGCGCGCGTGACGTGTACAATTATTTTCGCGCGCCCTATGAAACGAATCCTCATCGTCGACGACAGCAAGCTCATGCGGGACATGGTCGCGGTTTGCCTGCGGCCGCTCGGCTCGGTGGCGTTCGAGTTTGCCGGTACCGGACTCGAGGCGATCGAACGCCTCGCACTTGCCGGATTCGATCTCGTCGTCCTCGATCTCAACATGCCGGATGTCGGCGGCGTGGAGGTGGTCGAGTTCGTCCGGTCCCAGGATCGCCTGCGCGCGCTCCCGATCCTGATCGTGACCACGC
Source organism: Kofleriaceae bacterium (assembly GCA_037720695.1). Lineage (GTDB taxonomy): Bacteria > Myxococcota_A > Polyangia > Haliangiales > Haliangiaceae > JABFXX01. Next base: position 55,924 of record JBBJLY010000008.1, read on the forward strand.
GCGGAGATGACGACAGCAAGCGGCGTGTCCTCGAGGCCGGCGCGTCCGGCTTCCTCCCGAAGCCGTTCGCACCCCAGCAGATCGTCGACGAGGCTCGACGGCTGCTCGGCAATGGAGAGGCGTGAGCGACACCCTCGATTTCCAGGAGTTCGTGGGGGCGTTCGTCGCGGAAGCCGACGAGCTGGTCGCGGCGTCCAACGCGGCGCTCGAGCTGATCGAGACCGGAAACGCCGAAGGTAGTCCGCGCCCGCGCGCGGTGCGAGACCTGTTTCGCGCGCTCCACACGATCAAGGGGCTCGCCGCGATGATCGGCGTCGAGCCGATCGTCGAGATCGCGCACGTGCTCGAGACGCTGGTGCGCGGTGCCGACCGTGCGGGCGCCAACCTCCAGCCCGCGGCGGTCACCAGCTGTGTTCGCGGGGTCGACGCGATCGCGGAGCGGGTACGCGCCGTCGCCGAAGGCCGGACGCCAGCTCGCGCGCCAGCGGACCTGATCGAATCGATCGAGGATGCCGAGCCCGAGGCCATCCCCGTCCGGACCACGATCTCGCCCGAGTGGGAGGCCAAGCTGTCGCCCGGCGAGCGCGCGCAGCTATCTCAGGCGTTCGAGGCCGGGACCCCGGTCTCGACGGTGTCGTTCGTGCCGAGCGACGCGCTCGCGGCCAGCGGCATCACGATCGGCCAGGTCCGCCAGCAGCTGTCCGCGGTCGGGGACATCCTCAAGATCGTGCCGCGAACTGCAGCGGGCGAGGGTGGCGCAGGGATCGTGTTCGAGATCCTGATCGCGAGCAGCGCCGGGGCCGATGTACTCGCGCGCGCCGGATCGACGACGCTCGATCGCGTGCACGGCGTGTCCGGCACCGCCGCCCCTCCGGCGCCCGCGGCCGAGCCCGTCCTAGCTCCCGAGGCCTTGCGAGAAGTCTTCGCCGCGCTCGAGGAGGTCCCCGAGGCGCCGACCTCGAGCATCGGGCGGGCGATGATCCGGGTCGAGGTCGCACGGCTCGACGCGCTGCAAGAACAGCTGTCGCTGCTGATCATCTCGAGGTTCCGCTTGCAACGCGAGCTGGTGGCACTCGCCGAGCGCGGTGTCGACGTGCGCGCGCTGCGCGAGATCGTGGAGCTCCAGGGCCGCCAGCTGCGCGGGCTCCGTAGAGCGATCCTCCAGGCGCGGCTGGTCCGCGCGACCGAGGTGCTCGAGCCGCTGTCCCTGCTCGTGCGCAGCCTGGCACGGTCGAGCCGCAAGGATGTCCGGATCGAGATCCACGCCGGCACGGCCGAGCTCGACAAGTCGGTCGCGGATCGACTGTTGCCAGCGCTGGTCCACATCATCAGGAACGCGGTCGACCACGCGATCGAGCCAGCCGACGAACGCGGGCGGCAGGACAAGCCGCCGATCGGATGGATCCGCGTCAGCTGCCGCGAGATCGCCGGCAATCAGATCGAGCTCGTGATCTCGGACGATGGTCGCGGCATTGACCGCGAGGCGGTGGCGCGCAAGGCCAAGCGCGCGATCGAGAGCGATGTCGATCTGCTCGACGTCCTCACCCAGCCCGGATTCTCGACCCGCGATGCCGCGACCCGGACCAGCGGCCGGGGTCTCGGGATGGACATCGTCCGGCGCGTGATCGCGGGCGATCTCGGTGGCGAGCTCTCGATGACCACCAGTCGAGGGGTCGGCACCGTGTTCACGATGCGGATCCCGGTCACGATCGCGGTGCTCGACGTGTTCTCGTTCGAATGCAGTGATCAGTCGTTCGTCGTGCCGGTGTCCTCGATCGAGGAGATCTTCGAGCTCGAGCTCGCGGACCTCGTGGTGCCGCCCACCACGACGACGGCGACGTTCACGCTGATCGAGCGCCGCGGCCGCGCGATCCCGGTGGTCTCGCTCGGCAGGATCCTCGCGATCGGCGACGGCATGACAGCGCGGAAGGCCCTGCTGATCCGGCGCCAGGGCGAGGAGATCGCGTTCACGGTCGATCGCATGGTCGGACGCCAGGAGGTCGTGATTCGACCGATCGACGATCCGTTGGTCCGCATCCCCGGGATCACCGGTGCGACCGATCTCGGCGACGGGCGCCCGACGCTCGTGCTCGATCTCGGTGAGCTGTCCATGGTGGCCAAGGAAAGGCGCGTCTAGATGGCCCTCCACGTCGTGTTCCGGGTCGGCACCGCCGAGTACGCGCTACCCGCGTCGCTGGTCCTCCACCTCGAGTCGTACGAGGCCGCAACCCAGGTGCCCGGCGCACCGCCGTATGTCGCGGGCATCGTCAACGTGCGCGGGCGCGTCGTGCCGGTCGTCGATCTGCGCGTGCGGTTCGGCCTGCCGGCGGTCCCGCACCAGCCCGAACATCGGATCGTCGTCGTGCAGATCGCGCAACGAGTCGCGGCGCTGCTCGTCGATAGCGCGCGAGAAGTTTTGAACATCGAAGACACGTCATTCGAGAGGCCACCGGAGCTGATCGAAGACCAGACAGCGGGATTCGTCAGCGGCATCGCGAAGGTCGCGAAGCGGCTGTTCCTGCTGGTCGACGTACCGCGGATCATCGGAGAGGAGCTCCATCATGGATAACACTGGCAATGGCAAGCAGCGCGATGGACGGCATCGTCTCGACGAGCTCGCGCGTTCGGTTCGTCAGACCGCGGGACGAGCGAACCAGATCGAAGAAGCCACATCGCGTCTGGCGATCACCGGTGGTGAGCAGGCGGAGTCGATCGAAGCGGCCCGCAGCGCGGTCGAAGAGATCGCGGCCAGCATCGAGCAGACCGCGACCGCCGCCGAGCAGCTCACGCGGTCGCAGGCCTCGGTCGCAGCGAGCGCGCGCGATGTGCTGGTGGGTCTCGAGGCGACGGCGAGCGGGCTCGAGGAGATCGCCGGGTCGGTCGCGACCGTGCGCAAGGACACCGATGGCCTGACTCGCTCGAGCGAGAGCACCGCGACGGCTCTCGAGCAGACCGCTCGCGCGCTGAAGTTGACCGCAGCGAGCTCGGCCGAGCTGTCGCAGACCGCGGACCGCCTCGTCGTGACCGTCACCGAGACCAGCGCCAGCGTCGCCAGCGTCGCGGCGCGCGGGCAAGACGCGGCGGCGACCGTGGAAGAAGTCGCGACGACGATCGAGCAGATGGCCGCAGGCGCGGCGCGGCTCGCCAACGATTCGCGCCAGACCGGGGATCGCGCCATGACGGTCGTCGGCGGCTTCAAGACCGTCGCAGGCGCGTTCGAGCAGGTGGTGGCGGACGCCGCCGACACCGCGACGTCGGTCGAGGAGACCTCGGCGACCGCCGAACAGCTCGCGCGCTCGATCCGGGGCGTCGCCGAGCTGGCGGGTCAGCTCGAGACCGCTTCCGCGACGTCGGCGAGCAGCCTGACCGAGATCGCGGCCTCGGTCGAACAGGTCGCGGCGACCACGGAGAAGGTGGCGGTGGTCGTGGATGGCACGGCAGCCGCGATCGAACAGGTCGCACGCTCGGCCCAGGCGGTCTCGCAGTCGGCGCAGGAGGTCAGTGGCCAGGCCGCGCACAGCGCCGCCGCGGTGTCGCAGCTCGAGACCGTCACGAGCAGGATCACGACGGTCATCACGGAAGCCCGGGCGACCTCGGAGCGGGTCGCGGCGTCGGCACGCACCAGCGGCGCCACGGTGAACCGCACGATCGGCGGTCTGGTCAAGATTCGGCAGGCGATGGCCGACAGCGCGGGCGTGATGAAGAACATGGGAAATCGAGCGGAGGAGATCGGCGACATCGTCCAGGCGATCAACCTGATCGCCGATCGCACCAACCTGTTGTCACTGAACGCGAGCATCGAAGCTGCGCGCGCCGGCGAGCACGGCCGCGGGTTCGCCGTGATCGCAGAAGAGATCCGCGCACTGGCTGACCGCGCGGCTGCGGCAGCGCTCGATGTCACGAAGATCGTACGCGGCCTGCAGACCGCGACGCGCGAGGCGCTGACCGCGAGCACGGATGGGATGAGGATCGCGGACGAGGGGGCGCAGCTCAGCGAGGAGGCCCGGTCCGGACTCCAGCACATCCTCGAGGGTGTCGACGTGCTCGACGGCTCGATCCGGAACGTGAGCACCGCGGCTGACGAGCAGGTCAAGGTGGTGCAGGCGGTCTCCGCGACCACCTCACGTCTCGAGATCGAGAGCCGGACGATCGCTCGCGCGAGCAGCGAACAGACGCAGGCCACGCAGAACCTCGCGCGCTCCGCGACCGAGATGCGGACCATGGCCAAGCAGACGCGTGATGCGACCAGCGAGCAAGCCCGCGCGTTGCGCGAGCTGGTGAAGGGGAACTCGCAGCTCGCGAGCAACGCGGAGAAAGTATCGCGAGCAAGTGCAGAACAGGCGACCGCGGCCAGTCAGCTGGCGCGCGCGTCGGTCCAGATGCGGGCAGCCACCCAGCGCACGACGGTCGCGATGACCGAGCAGGCGCGGTCGGTCAACGCGATGACGACGGAGGTCCACGAGATCGTTGGTGCGACGCAGCGCATGGCGTCAGCGATCCAGGAGCAGGCCAAGGGTGCATCGGAGATCGCACGCGCGATGGACGGGGCTCGCAAGCACGCGCTGCAGAATGCGCGGGCTGTCGCGGAGCAAGCGACGGCGGCCAGAGAGCTCGAGAGCGCCGTGCGCACGGTCGCCCGGATCGCGACCGAGTTCACCGCGGCCACCGCGGAGCAGTCGCAGGCGACCACGATGATGGTGAAGGATGCCGATGACGTGCGGCGGATCGCAAAGCAGACCGCGCGCGCGATCGGCGAGCAGTCGGATGCGCTGAGCAGTCTCGCCGCGTCGACCACGCGCCAGACGGCGTCCGTGCACGGGCTCGTGCGATCGACCGCCGAACAGTCGAAGGCGACGGCGGAGGTCACCCAGGCCATGCATCACGTCCGGACCACGGTCCGCGGGATCATGACAGCGGTGTCCTCACACGCGAAGGCGGCAAAGATCGTGACCACGGATCTCGCGGTCGTGAACAAGGAGATCGCCTTGATCCGCGCGGAGAGCACGGAGCAGGTGGATCTCGTGACGGGGCTGGTTGGCAACGGGGTGTATGACGAATCGGTTGTCGTGAAGTGACGACGCCCCGCACCTACCAGCTGACGGACGCCGAACGTGTTCGCGCCGAGCGCGTCGACGAGCTCGTCGTGGGCGGTGCGGTCGGCGAGCTGATCGAGATGCTCTCCGATTCGAGCTGGACGGTGCGGCGCGCGGCCGTCGCGGGCCTGGCCTCGCTCGGCGACGACGCGGTGCGGCCCCTGTGCGCGTGGCTGTGCGATCGGCGCACGAGCGAACATGCGATCGCGGCCGCGGTCGATACGCTGGTCGCCTCCAGCGGTGCCTCGGTGGTCGCCGCGGTCATGCCGCTGCTCGCCAACGAACGGCCTGAGATCGCCGCGGATGCCGCGCAGATCCTCGGGCGGCGGCGGGCCAGCGAGGCGATCCCCGCACTGTGCCGCGCGGTCGAGCAGGCGAATGACAACGTCTCGATCGGAGCGATCGAGGCGCTCGGCCTGATCGGAGGCAGTGGTGGCATCGACACGCTGATCGCGGCGACTCGCACCAGCGTGTTCTTCCGGGTGTTCGCGGCTCTCCGCGTACTCGCCCGCATCGACGACCCGCGGGCGCTCGAGCCGCTGGTCGCCCTGCTCGCAGATCCGCTCTACCGGCACGAGGCGGCGCTCGCACTCGGTCAGACCGGCGCTGCGCGGGCGATCGCGCCTCTCGCGTCGTTGCTCGTTGACGCCACCGGTGACGACACCCTGCTGGTCGCGTGTGCATTCGGCGACCTGATCGCGAAGGCCGATTGGGATGGCTCGGGCGAGCACGTCGAGACCGTGCTCCGGGCCACGGTGGGCGACGCGGCGGCTCGGTTTGCGGCGCTGTTGCCCGCCGAGACCCGCGAAGACACGCACCGGATCGCGCTCACCGTCGGCGTGCTCGGCGGGATCGCCGAGCTCCAGCACCTGGCCAACCTGGTCGACGATCAACCGATCACTGGCATGACCCCCGCGATCCAGCACATCGCACGGCGGCATCAGGACGCGCTCGGCGACGTGCTCGCCAACGCCGACTCGCGTGTGCGTGCGGCGCTGCTGCCGATCATCACGTCGCGCCGGATCGCCGAGGCTGTGCGAGAGCTCCTGGCCGATGATGACGACGACGTTCGCGCGCTCGCATGTCAGACGCTCGGCCGGTTGGGTGACACCGCGTCGGTGCCGCTGCTGTTCAGCCTGCTCGAGACCGCGCGCCCCGCTGTCGCGCTGGCCGCCACGGCGGCGATCCAGTCGCTCGGTGCGGGAGAGACCCAGGCGCGCGCGATCCGGCTGGTGCGGGAAGGTTCGCCGTCGGCGCGACGCCACGCGCTGCGGATCGTGTCGTATCTCGGGTTTGCCGGCGCGTTCGACGCCGTGTGTGCCGCGATCCATGATCCGGATCCCCGGATCGCCGAGCTCGCGATCACCGCGCTTGGCACGCTGAACCATCCGCGCACCGAGGAGGTGCTGGACGAGCTGGTCGGGCCGGCGACTGTCGCAGACAAGCGCGCGGCCGCGATGCGCGCGATCTCGCGCCGCTCGACGCCGCACGCGATCGAGCTCCTCGAGCGCGGTCTCGATGACGAGCAACCTTGGGTGCGCTACTACGCGTGTCAGGGGCTCGGCCGGCTGGCGAACCCGGACTTCACCGACGCGCTCGTCGCGAAGCTGCGCGACAGCTCGCCTCACGTTCGCCTGGCCGCGATCGAGGCGCTCGCGGCGCTCGACGCAGCGGCGGCATGGACCGCGTTGACAAGCGCGGCACGCTCGGACGATCTCGACGAGCAGCGTGCGGCCATGCTCGGCATCGGATCGCGGCCTCGCGAAGCCGGGTTGCCGATCCTGCTCGAGGCGGCGCGCTCGAGTGATCTCGCGACCCAGGTGATCGGACTCTCGGGGCTCGCCAGGCTGACCACCGAGATCGCCGGTCGCGAGGCGCTCGACTGCATCACGACGGCGGCGCTCTCCGACCAGCCGGAGCTGCGTGACGCGGCGGTCTCGCTGCTCGCGGAACGAGATGATCGAGAAGCGGCAGACGCGCTGGTCGACGTCATCGCCCGCGCCGAGGATCCCTCCCATCCCGCGCATGCCGCGCTATCGGTACCCGCGCCGGAGCGGATCGCGGCGATCTGCTCGCGCTGCGAGACCGCCGACGAGCGGACCGCGATCGCGTTGACCGCGGCGCTTGCTCGCATGCACGCGCCCGCCGCCACCAAGGCGATGCTCGCGTTGCTCGAGCTGCCGAACCCGATCGCCCGCCGGGTCGCCGCGTCAGCGCTGACGCGGATCGGGCATCCCGACGCGCGCGGCCTGGTGTCGCGGATGTCACGGGAGGATCCCGACCCAGATGTCCGTCGCGTGTGTGCTGCCGCGAGCGAAGGGTTTCGGTGAGAGATCGCGAGCTCACGCCGCAGCTGTTCGCGATCTACTCGGCGCTGATCGAGAACGCGTGTGGAATGCACTACGGTCCGAAGGATCGGGACCTGCTGGGTGCGAAGCTCATCAACCATGCGCAGGACCTCGGTCACGAGAGCCTGCTCGACTACTACTACCGGCTCCGCTACGACGACCCGCAGGGCGTCGAGGTCCAGCGACTCGTCGAGGCTTTGGTGGTCCACGAGACCTACTTCTTCGCGAGCTCGCACCGCTCGTCTACCTGGTGGACCACTTCCTACCCACGGTGGTCGCGCGCGCGGGGCGGGCGCGGGTGTGGTCGGCGGCATGCGCGACCGGCGAAGAGCCGTTCACACTCGCGATGCTGCTCGATCAGCGCGGGCTCCTCGACGGTCGAGCTCGTCGCGACCGACATCAGCGCCGCGGCGGTCGAGCAGGCCCGAACGGGCAGGCACAGCCGGCGAGCGCTGCGCGATAGCCATCCGGTGGCCCTCGCCCAGCGCTACCTCGACAGCACGGCCAAGGGCATCACCGTCGATCCCAAGATCCGCGACGCCGTGCGATTCTCGACCCTGAACCTGCTCGACGAACCGGCGGCGGGGGGCGGCAGCTACGACGTGATCCTGTGCAGAAACGTGCTGATCTATTTCCGTGATGAGCAGGTTGCCCGTTTGACCGGACAGCTGACTCGTCAGCTCGCTCCCGGCGGACTGCTCGCCGTCGGGATCTCGGAGTCGTTGCTCCGGTTCGGCACCGCGCTGCTATGTGAAGAGCGCGGCAACTCGTTCTTCTATCGTGTGGCACCATGACGCGACCGCGAGTCCTCGTCGTCGACGACAGCGCGTTCGCGCGCACCGTGATCTCGCGCTTGCTGAGATCGAGCGGCGACATCGACGTCGTGGGCACGGCGATCGATGGCCGCGACGCCCTCGATCAGATCGCGCGGCTCGACCCGGATGTGGTGACGCTCGATCTCACGATGCCCGAGCTCGACGGAATCGGGGTCCTGCGCGCGCTGCGAGCCCGGCCTCGCCCGCGCGTGATCGTGGTCAGCGTGTCGTCAGTCGAGACCGAGCTCGGCGTCGAGGCGCTGACCCTGGGTGCGTTCGATATCGTTGCCAAGCCCACGGCACTCGCGACCGACCGCCTGAAGGAGATTGGCCGCGAGTTGATCTCGAAGGTGCTCCTGGCGATCCCGGCGGTGGTTCCGGTGCACGCCGCGGCCCTGACGCCAGGACGGCTGGCGCACCGTGCCACGTTGGTCATGATCGGCACGTCGACCGGCGGCCCGCAGGCGTTGACCAAGCTGATGGCCGGGCTGCCGGCGAAGCTCGCCGCGCCGGTCGCGATGGTGCTGCATATCCCGGTCGGCTACACCGAGGCGCTCGCACGGAGACTCGACAAGATCTCCCCGCTCGACGTGGTCGAGGGGCAAGATGGCATGGAGCTACGCCCTGGGCTCGCGGTGCTCGCGCCGGGCGGGATGCACATGCACATCGAGCGCAGCGGCGAGACGTTTCGCGCGCGACTCGCGACCTTGCCGCTCTCGGCGTTTCGCCCCTCGGTCAACGAGCTGTTCACGAGTGGGGCTGCGGCCGCGGGCAGTGGCGCCCTGGGGGTCGTGCTGACCGGCATGGGCGACGACGGGCTCGAGGGAGCGCGGGCAGTGTCACGCGGCGGTGGGAGCTTGCTGACCGAGTCCGCGGCGACATGCGTCGTGTATGGTATGCCTCGATGCGTTTTCGAGGCCAACCTCGGAGCACGGGCGGTATCGCTCGACGAGATGGCCGTGGAGATCGCGAAGCATGTCTGACTCACCGCGGCCGCTGATCTGGATCGTCGACGACAGCTCGACGGAAGCCGCGATCACCCGGCACAGTCTCGGCGTCGGATATGACTTCGAGTATTTTCCCGACGGCGCGATCGTCGTCGAGAGGCTGACCTCGGCGGAGATCCAGCCCGATGTCCTCCTGCTTGACTGGGTGATGCCCGGCATGACGGGCGACGAGGTGTGCCGGTTCCTGCGTGGCCACGACCGCACCAAGGAGCTGCCGATCATCATCGTCACCGGGTCTCGCCTCGAGACGGCGGACCTCGTGCATGGCCTCGCGTGCGGTGCCAACGACTACGTGCCGCGACCGTTCGCTCCCGAAGAGCTGCGCGCACGCGTCAACGTGATCCTGCGCACCAAGGAGCTCGCCGAGACGTCGCTTCGGGAACGTCGCCGGCTGACCGCGGTCAACGAGCTCGCCCAGGTCCTGCTGCGGGCGAGCGGAATCGACCAGATCCTCGAGGGTCTGGCGACTGTGTTCTCCCAGAGCCTGTGTGACGGCTGTGGCGTGATGCTGCTCTCCGAGTCGCTCGACCACCGGCTGGTGGCGCGCCACCGTCGCGATGCGAGCGGGGGCGTGCTCGCCGCGATCTCGATGCTCGCCGATCCCTGTGTCCGCGCGTTCACCACGGCCAACGATGCGGCGAAGCAACTCCCGCCGGCGTACGCCAATTACGTCTCGCGGTTCGGGCTCACCGGGCTCGCGATCATCGCGCTTCCCGCAAGCTCTCCGGTCCAGGGCGTGCTGACGCTGACGCGCGACGGGGCCTCGAAGCCATTCGACGCGGAAGACATCACAACGATCGAAGCCTGTCTCGAGTTTTGCGCGCTCGCGATGCAGAACGCGCTGCGGTTCGACGCAGAGCGCGTGGGACGCGCCCAGCTGCACACCGTGCTCGAGAAGCTGCCGGTCGGCATCGTGCTGACGGACGCGCAGGGGGGATTGGTGCTCGCCAACGATTCGGCCGCGGCGCTCCTGCCAGGGATCGAGGATGCGCGCGACCTCAGCGGCGTGTATCGGCTGGCGCGATGGTTCACGCTCGAGCACCAGCTGATCGATCAGCGGGACTGGGTGGTCGAGCACGCCTTGTTCGCAGGCACCGCGGTCCACGCCGAGATCATCATGCACCTCCCCGGCGACATGCAGCGCAGGGTCATGGTCTCGGGGGTGCCGCTGCTCGACGCCCGCGCGGTCGTGGTCGGTAGTGTGACGATGATCAGCGATGTCTCGGCCGAACGTGCGATCGCCGCCGAGCGTGACCGGGTCGCGCGGTTCCAGGAAGAGATGCTCGCGATCGTCGGCCACGACCTACGCAACCCGCTCGGCGCCCTGCTCGCTGGGATCGACCTGATGCAGGAATCGCCCGCCGACGCGGCCAGGATCGGCATCGTTGCGAGACTTCGCTCGAGCACCAACCGGATGGTCAAGATCGTCGACCAGCTGCTCGACGTCACCCACGCTCGCCTCGGTCAGGGCATCCCGCTGGAGCTGCGCGAGACCTCGCTGACCCCGATCGTCAAAGCCCTGGTCGAGGAGCTCGGGCTCGCGCATCCCAAGGCCAGGTTCGAGCTGCGCGGTCACGGCGACCACGTGGGTGTGTGGGATGGGGACCGGCTCTCGCAGGTGATCGGCAACTTGATGAGCAACGCGGCCAACTACGGGCTCGCCGGGGGACCCGTCGTGGTCGAGCTCCAGGGCACACCGCATGCGACGTCGATCCTGGTCCGCAACCCCGTCCGCGACCAACCGATCTCGCCCGAGCAACAGGCCGTGCTGTTCGATCCGTTCCAGCGCGGGCGCCAGACCACCGCCAATGCGGGAGGTCTGGGACTCGGCCTCTACATCGTGCGCGAGATCGTGCTCGCTCACGGCGGCACGGTTGCCGTCGAATCAACGACCGAGAGCACGACGTTCACGATCGTGCTCCCGAATCGGCGCCCGACAGCTCCCGCGACTTAGAAGCAGGCGTCGAACGACAGGCCGCTGCCGGCGTCGGTCGGGACCGCGATCTCGGCGGCCGCCGCGTCGATCGAGCGCAGGAACACGAGCAGGTCGTCGAGCTTGCCGGGCTGGGCGAGCACGACGCTGAAGTTCGCGTTGCCGGCATTGGTGTGGAACGTCCAGCGCGCGTCGGTGAACAGGTCGCGGAGCGTCGCGGCCTGACCGTGGTGGAGGTACGGCGCGCCGAGCGACGGGCCGTACAGCGACGGCACGTTGTAACCTGCGCGACCCTGGGCCGCGGAGCAGCCCACCTGGCGTCTGCCGCAGCTCGAGCGCGGTGGTGCCAACCGCATCCCCGAGCAGCCCGAACGTACCGACGTTGCGGGTCACGCACGCGACCTGGGCGACCGCGATCGGCGCCGCTTCCTCGGGACCGGTCGCATCGGCGACGAGCGCGGGCTGCGCGGAGATGAACTTCCGGGCGGCGCTCGCGTTGTCTACATCCAGGTCGCGGGAAGAACGCCGGGCGCACGAAGTCGGTCTGGGCGAGCGCGTCATTGCCCGCGCCCGACGGGGTGAAGCCGCGACGCGACACCGTCCAGCCCTGGCCGCCGTGGCACTTCGCGCAGCCGCCGTCGACGAACACCGCGCGACCGCGATCGACCGCGCCTTCCGGGGCGGTGCGCACGGCCTGAACCGGCGCGATCGTCTTCACGAAGTTGTCGATGTCGTCCCAGTCCTTGTGCCCGCACAGCGCGACCGTCGGGTCGTCCGCGAGCTCCTTCAGCGGCTTGCCGAGACCGCCGATCAAAGAGCCGTCGATCGCGAGCGGAACCTGGCGCTCCTTGTCGAGCTTGTTGCAATCGGCGAGCGTGTCGGCGGTGGTGATCGCACCGAGTCCACCCGAGACGTCGCGCGTGTTGCGCTCGAAGTCGTGGTGACGGTCGAAGATCGCCGTCCAGTTGAAGATGCGCTGCTTCTGCGCGCCCGGACCGTGCGAGAACGATCCGTCCTGTGACGTGGTCTGGCGCGGTCCCGTGTTGAACGCCCACGTGATGTTGTCGGTCAAGCCGTCGGGGTGGCACGAGCCACATGACGACCAGCCTTCGCCACCCTTGGCCCCGTTTCCGCCCGCGTTGGACCACCTGCCGCGACCGGTGAAGTAGAACCGCTGGCCCTTTTGCACCGAGGCCTCCGCGCCGTTCGCAGGAGGGGGCGAGGATTCGAACGTCTGGACCATCGACTGCGCCGCGAGATCGACGACGGCGAGCCGGCGCGTGATCCGGCAGTTGACGTAGGCCTTCTGGGCCGCGCTGTCGATCACGAGCCCGATCGGGCCCTGGCACTTGCCGATCGTGTCGTTGCCGCCGAGATCGATCTGCTTGTTCTGCGTCGAGCCGACCTCGACCGTCGCGCCAAACGTGACGCGAACCATCACGTCGCCCGCGCTGCCGATCGTGTACCCCACGTTCGAGTCCTCGACGAAGTCGATCCCGGACAGCTCGCCCGGGATGAAGCGCGGGTTGGCCTCGGTCGGCGCCGGGTTGGCGTCGACGATCTTGCGCGCGAGGTTGGTCGTGCCGCTCGCGTCACGCACCTCGGTCGCACTCGCGAGATCCGCGACGTGGACGACCGGGAACACGTTGTTGTCGAACCGGATTGGCGGCTCGGGCGAGGCGGCCACGCTGGTCACGTAGAGCCGCCCCTGCGCGGTCGCGATCGACGCCAGCTGGTTCGCCGACGTCAGGATGTTCGGGTTGCCGGGGACGCCTGCCTTCGGGAATCCGCTGTCGATCGGCGCGAACGTGATCGCCTTTGCCGACTTCAGGTCGGCGAGCGAGTACACGCGCACGTAGCCGATGCGGCCGTCGTCCTTCGCTTCCTTGCCGGGAACCGGGACGCCGAAGAACTGGGTGACCGCGAGGGTCTCGTCGTCGTCGTTCGCATCCTTGTTGTTGGTCACCAGGAGGGCACGCGGGCGGTCGATCTCGAACGAGTCGACGACGGTCATCGTGGTGGTATCGATCACCGAGACCCGGCTCTCCGCGAGCTCGGCGACGAACAGCTTGCGCCCGGTAGGCGACAGCGCGAGCGCGACCGGCTCGGCGCCAACGTCGACCGTCGCGTCGACGGCCGGCGTGCCGCTGTCGATGTTCGAGACGCGGCTCACCGTGCCGGTGGCGCGGTTCGCGACGTACGCGGTCTTGCTGTCAGGCGCGATCGCGACCGCCGATGGCTTGCCGCCGGTCGGCACCTTCGCGGTGCGCGCGTGATCCGAGGTCTGGAAGATCGACAACGTGCTGTCGTCCGGGTTCACCATCGCGAGCCGCGTGCCGTCTTCCGAGAGCGCGATCGAGCTCGAGCGCGAGACGCGCGTGGCCACGATGCCATCACCCGGTGGCGGGTCCGGTGCGTCGTCGCCCCCACAGGCGCTCGCGCCAATCGCGAGCGCGCCAATCGTGGCAAATGCGACTCTCCTATAAGTATCGTCGGTCATCGATTACCCTCCACGCGAGAGAGGGGGGCATCGAATCGATGTCGCACTCGATCCGCCGGCGGGCCCTATCGGGGCGTGCCGGCTGGAGAATCAGGCCTCTGCGACCTTTGGTTCCTTCGAGTACGTGATGAGCGGCGTGCCGTGCTTCTCGATCACATCCTCGTTGATGATGACCTCGTTCACCGACCCGCCCGGCGTGTCGTACATGATGTCGAGCAGCGCGCTCTCGAGGATTGCGCGCAGGCCACGGGCGCCGCTCTTCTGATGCGAGGCCATGTTCGCGACCTTGGTCAGCGCGCCCTTGCCGAACTTGAGCTTCACGCCATCCATCTCGAACAGCTTCTGGTACTGCTTCACGAGCGCGTTCTTGGGCTGCGTGAGGATCTGCACGAGTGCCTCTTCCGACAGCTCGTGGAGCGGCGCGATCACCGGCAAGCGCCCGATGAACTCGGGGATCATGCCGTACTTCAGGAGGTCCTCGGGCTCGACCTCCTGGATCAGCTCCCACTGCGAGCGCTCGACCTTCTTGTTCATGCCGGCGCCGAAGCCGATCAGCTTCTGGCCGATGCGATTTTCAATGATCTCTTCCAGGCCGGTAAAGGCTCCGCCGCAAATGAACAAGATGTTCGTCGTGTCGACCTGCAGGAACTCCTGCTGCGGGTGCTTGCGGCCACCCTTGGGCGGGACGGAGGCAGTGGTGCCTTCAATGATCTTGAGCAGCGCCTGCTGGACGCCCTCGCCCGAGACATCGCGGGTGATCGACGGGTTGTCGCTCTTGCGCGCGATCTTGTCGATCTCGTCGATGTAGACGATGCCGCGCTGCGCACGCTCGATGTCGTGGTCTGCGTTCTGGAGCAGCGAGACGATGATGTTCTCGACGTCCTCGCCGACGTACCCGGCCTCGGTGAGGTTGGTGGCGTCCGCGATCGCGAACGGCACGTTCAAGATGCGAGCGAGCGTCTGCGCGAGCAGCGTCTTGCCGGAGCCGGTGGGCCCGAGCAGCAGGATGTTCGACTTCTGCAGCTCGACGTCCTCGTCGCTGTTGGTCCCGACGCCACCGACCGACACGGTCTGCTTGTGATCGATCCGCTTGTAGTGGTTGTGCACCGCCACCGCGAGGATCTTCTTCGCGCGGTCCTGGCCGATCACGTACTCGTCGAGGACCTTCTTGATCTGCGCCGGCTTGGGGATCGAGGACGACCCGTAGGCCTGGTCCTCCTTCTCGATCTCCTCCGCGATGATGTCGTTGCACAGCCCGATGCACTCGTCGCAGATGTAGACGGTGGGGCCAGCGATCAGCTTCTTGACCTCCTTCTGCGCCTTGCCGCAGAACGAGCAGGTCAGCGAGGCTCCGTCACGTTTCTCGATGGGCATCGGTCAACCGGCAGCGTACCCCGAAATCGAGCCCCAGCTACTTCTTGTCCTTCTCATCGGGCTTCTTCTTCGCCGTGATGAGGACCTCGTCGATGATGCCGTACTCCTTGGCCTGCGGAGCGGTCATGAAGTTGTCGCGATCGGTGTCGACCTTGATCTTATCCGCGGGCTGACCGGTGTGCTTCGAGTACAGCTCGTTCAGCGTGTCACGGGTCTTCAAGATCTCCTTGGTGTGGATCTCGATGTCCGTCGCCTGACCCTGAAAGCCCGCGAGTGGCTGGTGGATCATGACCTTGGAATGCGGGAGCGCGTAGCGCTTGCCCTTGGTGCCGGCGGTCAGCAGGAAGCTACCCATCGACGCCGCCTGGCCCATGCAGATCGTCGCGACATCGCAGTGCAGGTATTGCATGGTGTCGTAGATCGCGAGACCCGCCGAGACGTGGCCGCCCGGCGAGTTGATGTACAGCATGATGTCCTTCTCCGGCTCCTCGGAGTCGAGGAACAGGAGCTGCGCGATCACGACGTTCGCGACGTCATCGTTGATTGGCGTGCCGAGGAAGATGATGCGGTCCTTGAGCAGCCGGGAGAAGATGTCCCAACCGCGTTCGCCGCGATGGGTCTGCTCGATGACCGTCGGGACGAGATAGGAGAGCATCGGGGTCTTCGTCATGACTCCGACTGTACGAGCGCGCTCGCGCCCGTGCAATGCGTGGCGCCCTCACCCGCCTCATCGGCTAGGGGAAGACTGCCGACGGAGGCTCACCGTCCCTTGGTGTAGGACACGAGCTTGGCATCGACCTCGTTGGTGGTGCCGTGGTGTGCGTAGTGAAACCGGGAGACGCCGGTGCCCGGCTCGAGCTCGAACACCTGCTCGTCGGGGCCGGTGATGAACGTCAGCTTGTAGCCGGTGTCGATCGCGACGACCTGCCAGCAGTAGACCATCTCGGCGCTCGGGCAGATCTTCTGGCCATCGATCACCGGCCACGAGAACCAGCCCTCCGCACCGTCGAGCGACGGCTCGACCGACTGGCCGAACAGGAAGCTGTTGCCATGGCGGAGGATCGTCCGCTCGGTCGCGACCGGGGTCGCCGCGTCGAAGTCCATCAGGTCGCTGGGCCAGCCCTTGACCCGGTACGCGGTGACGCCGTTGGACTCCTTCGCGTCCACGACCTCGGTCGTCCAGTTCATCGTGGTCGTCGCGACCTTCTCGGCCTCGGGATCGAAGCGCTTGACGCTCACCGTGTAGGTCCACTTCGCGCCCTTCGCGAGCGGCAGCGGGTCGGCGGCGATCATCTCCTGCAGCGTCATCGGCTTCTTCTTGGCCGGGCTGCTGCATCCGGCGAGCGCGGCGCCTGCGAGGGCCACGCGAACGAGAAAGCTGACGAGACGTTGGGTCGACATGACGCGGCCATCCTACCCGGAGGGCCACGGCCCGGCAGGTACCTGCGTCACGAAAACGGGGGAGATCCGGAGCCGTTGCTGGTAGGGTCCGCGCCATGGCGCTCGCCGACCGAATCGCCCCGCTGACCAAGCTCTTGCCGAGGCCCCGGCTCGACGGAAATCGCAACCTCATCCGCGATGCGTGGAACCTGCTTTCGGGTGTCCCCGGTGGCAAACACCTGTTCTCGCGGCTGGTCGGCCGGATGGCCCCGTACACCGGTTCGATCCACGCGACCGTCACCGTGCTGCGCGCCGGCTACGCCGAGGTCCAGATGCAAGATCGCCGCGGGGTTCGCAACCACCTCGACTGCGTGCACGCGATCGCGCTCGCGAACCTCGGCGAGCTCGCTGGCAACGTCGCGCTCGCGTACTCGTTGCCAGACGACGCGCGCTTCATCGTGTCGGGGATGTCGATCGAGTACACGAAGAAGGCGCGCGGCCTGATCACCGCATTCGGGGAGGCCCCGATCCCGCGCACCTCGGCCCGCGCCCAGTATGACGTCCCGGTCTCGCTTCGCGACGCCAGTGGCGACCAGGTGGCCAAGGTCGTCCTCCACAGCCTCGTGGGACCCAAGCCGGGCTCACCAACCGACCGTCGCGACGTGAATTAGCCGGAAATTCGCGCGTCGATCGATGACGTCATATGTATCTGGAGGTCCCATGCGCTGCTCGCTGATCCTCGTCGCGCTGCTGGCTGGCACCGCGCACGCGGACAATTCCACAGACAAGCTCACGGACAAGCCCGTCGACTTCATCGCCGACGCCAAGCTCTACTATCGCGTCGTCACCTGCATGGGCACCGAGCCCGTCCCGGCTCACCTCGATGCCGCGACCGTCGACAAGCACTGCGCCGAGATGCAGAAGCGCTACGCGAGCATCACGGAGCGCTACCTGACCCCCGCCGGCGCATTCTTCAAGCCGCTGCGTCCGGTCGATCTACCGACGACGATCGTCTATCCATTCGGGGGCGGCGACCTGATGAGCGCGCTCGTCACCTATCCCGACGCGCGCGAGATCAACACGATCTCGCTCGAGCATGCGGGAGACCCGACGCGCCTCGCGAAGCTCGATACCAAGCACAAGCTCGCCGCCGCGCTCACGAACTATCGCAACGCCGTCGCCGGGCTGCTCTCGCTCCACGATTCGACCAGCGAGAACATGCGCAAGCTCGAGAGCGGCGGGATCCCCGGTCAGCTCTCGTTCCACCTGACAGGAATGGCGGTCAACGGCTACGAGCCGGTGTCGCTCAAGTACGTGCGCGTCGAGCCCGACGGCACGCTGCACTACCTGACGGAGGCGGACATCGCTGCGCTGGCCAAGACGCGCGCGAAGAAGAAGAAGGGAAGCTGGGTCGATACCGACTTCTCCGAGGCGTACACGCATATGGAGCTCGCGTTTCGCAAGGCAGGCGACGCAAAGGCCCCGCTCGTTGTCCACCGCCACTTCGCCTGGAACCTCAATAACCAGGGCTTTGTTGGCACCGGACTCGACAACTACCTCACTGCCAAGGGCAAGGTCGCCGCGATGACCAAGGCCGCGAGCTACCTGATCTGGAACAGCGGGTTCTCGCGGATCCGCGACTACCTGACCACTCACATGGTGTGGATGGTGTCGGACGCCACCGGCGTCGCGCCAGTCGCGGCGCGCAAGGCGGGGTTCACCCAGATCACCTACGGCACGTTCAAGGGGGCGTTCCTCGAGGAAGCCGACCCGGGAATCAGCGAGCAGATGGCGAAGATGTGGGCCTCACAGCCCCACCGCAAGCTGCCGTTCCGGTACGGCTACCCCGACGCGGAGAAGCACGTCCACCTGATGATCACACAACGCGCGGAGCCGAAGAAATAGCCGACCATGAAGCTGTCACTGGCGATCGCACTGGTTCTGGTTTCGACAACGGTCGGGCGTGCCGACACTCCGGCAGCCACCGTGGCCGACGAGCTCGGCGAGCTCGGAGGGGAGGCCGCACCGCTGCCGCCAGGTCCGGAGGCCGAGGTCCCGGTAACCGCGGCACCGCCCGCCGCCACGCCGGCGACCGCGCCGCCGCCGCGCGCGCGGATGTCGACGCCTGCGGGTCGCACGATCCGCCTGCGAGTCAAGGACGACGGCGAGAGCCGGCTCGACAAGACCGAGGACACCGTGCTCGGAGGTCGGCACTGGCGGATCAAGACGGCACAGGGCGCGGTCCATGTCTGGGTCCCTCCCGGATACGACCGCGCGACCGCCGGCACCGTGGTCTATGTCCACGGCTACTGGACCGATGCCGATGGCGCGTGGAAGGAGCACGAGCTCGCGCGCCAGTTCAAGATGAGCCGGCAGACCGCGATCTTCATCGTGCCGGTCGGCGTGGCGACGGCCGTCTACCTCGAGGA
>JBBJLY010000009.1:0-74641 GCA_037720695.1 Kofleriaceae bacterium
TCAACGACCACCGTCACCAATGAAGTCACGGGCCGAGCACGCGGTGTCATCCTCGCCGCACTGATCGCAGTGTGCCTGATGCGCTGGGTAAGCCGCCAGGCGTTTGCGGTCGGCCTCTGGACTGTGGCGGCATGCCTTGCGTGGGCCTTGACGTCGTACAGCGCATTGAACTTGGGCGTGCTCGTCAGCGACGCGGCTTATTATCCCAGGCCGCCCGGAGGCGGATCGTGGTGGACTGTTTTGGACTACGCGGCCACCGCCGCGATGGAGATCGTGCTCGTGCTCGGGGCGACCCGGTTGGCTGTCCACCCCGAAGCCGTATCAACCCGGCGGGGGAAGAAAATCCTTGCAGCGTACGCCATTGTTTTCTTTTGCCTGTTCATCGTTCGTGGCGTTTACGAAATTGCCATACTGATAAAATTTCCGGCGTACTGGCATCAACCGGGTCTCGAACAGAAGTGGATCGTGTCCAAGGCCGCCCGAGCGCCGTATTTGCTCATGGGCGTCGTTTCGGCTGGCCTCTGGACGTACGTGCTTCTCCGCGATCTGCCCGCTCGGAAGGCGTTGCGGTGCGTTGCGTGGCTGTTGCTTCTCGTCGCCGGCGCGGATGAAGCGCGCGTTCGAGCGCGAGCTCGGGCTCGGACCACGCCAGTACCGGCTGCTGCACCCGGCGACGTGACGCGGCGTGCACGAGCGGACCAGGCGCGCGAGTGCGAACGCATCGATCTCGAGCTGGACTCCGTGCTGGCCGGCACCGTGGTCACCGACCCTGCAAAGGCCGACACCTTGTTCGGGCGCGACCCTCCGGCGCGAGGGGGTGCGTCATGTCTCGCCGTGGGACTTCGAGGCGATCATCGCGCGCTACCTGGTGTAGCCGCCATCTCTCCTAAAATCGCGATCCAACGATCTGTCGGTTTTTACGTTACGACGCGAGTAAACTTCCGAATTGTCGAACCATCGCGCGGGGCCTACACTCCGCGCTGATGTCGAACGCACAGTTTGGAGACGCTGCTCGCGACCGCTTGCGCGTCATGGTTGAGACGATGGAGCACGAGATGACCCAGGCAACGCCGGCGCAGCCGCTGCAGCAGGCGTGGAGCGCCATCGTCAAGGCGCTCGACCTCGGCCCGATGCCGGCTTACCGGGTGTGCCCCAGCTGTCACGCGACGGGGATGGCCGGCGCCAGCCGCTGCGGCACCTGCTGGGCGGCGCTTCCCGTGGAGAAGGCATGACCGTCGCCGCCCGTGCGAAGCCGCCGATCGGCGCACTCGAGAGTCGGGTGCTCGCCCGCAAGGCCGAGCTGATCGCCGAGATCATCGAATACAAGAAGGGCTCTCGCCTCGACGCGACCGATGCGATCGAGAAGCTCAAGGGCCAGCTCGCCGAGCTCGCGTACCTCGTGAAGCCCACCGATCAGTGGGCGACGCTCGCCGAGAGTACGAAGCGCGATCTCGAGCAGTGGGTCTCGCAGTAGCCGATTCGGTCATACTGCCTTCCGTGCTGGAATGGCTGAACTACCACCACCTGCTCTATTTCTGGGCAGTCGCGAAGCACGGCAGCATCACGGCGGCGAGCAAGGAGCTGCGGCTCGCCCACCCGACGATCAGCGGCCAGATCCATCGCCTCGAGGATGTCCTCGGCGTCAAGCTGTTCGCCCGTAAGGGCCGCAACCTGGTGCTGACCGAGCGCGGTCGGATCGCGTTTCGCTACGCTGACGAGATCTTCTCGCTCGGCCAGGAGCTCCAGGACACGCTGCAGGGACGCTCCGAGGATCGGCAGCTGCGCCTGGTCGTCGGGGTCTCGGACGTGCTCGCGAAGTCGATCGTCCATCGCATCCTCGAGCCCGCGTTCCAGATGAAGGACAACGTCCGGATCACCTGCCGTGAGGATCGCTCGTCGGATGCCCTGATGGGAGAGCTCGCGGTCCACACGATCGACATGATCCTGTCCGACGCGCCGGCGGGGCCCGGCACGCCGGTCCGCACGTTCAGCCATCCACTCGGCGAGTGCGGGTCTTCGTTCTTCGCATCCCCCAAGCTCGCGCGCTCGTGGCGGCGCGGGTTTCCACGCTCACTCGACGGGGCGCCCGTGCTGATGCCGATCGGTGACTCGACGTTCCGGCGCGCGCTCGACGCGTGGTTCGACTCGCACGGGGTCACGCCCGACATCATCGCGGAGCTCGATGACCTCGCGCTCGCATCGACGCTCGGCGAGGCGGGGCTCGGTGTATTCGCGGCGCCCGACGTGATCGGTGCCGAGCTCCGCAAGCGCTACAACCTGGAGCTCGTCGGCCACGCGAACCATCGCCGCCAGCGGGTCTACGCGATCTCGCTCGATCGCAAGATCAAGCACCCGGCCGTCGCGGCGATCTGTCAGGCCGCGCGCAAGCACATCTTTGCCTGACTCCTGGCCTGACTCCTGGCCTGACTCCTGGCCTGACTCCTCGCATGACTCAGAGCGCCGGCGTGCGGCGGACGAACAGCGGGTCCATCGCGTTGATCGGGCAGCCAACCTCGGCCTGCACGCGGACGGTGCCGGTGCCGCCGGCGGTCTCGGTGATCTGGCAGTCGAGCGCGCCGTGGATCCCTCCACTGGCGTCCTTGGTGATGTCGATCGCGCACGCATCCTTGCTGTAGAAGTACGGCGCGTCGTGGCGGGCCTGGAACATCGCCTCCCCGCGGTACGAGCCCGGACCGGTGAACGGCGAGATGTACGCGAGGAACTTGCGGTCATGGCGCGTCGGATCTTTCGGGTTGACGACGAAGCTCGAGTGCACGAGCTCGGTCAGCTCGATCTCGAGCCCGTCGTACTTCTGGTCCGAGAAGTCCCATAGATCGCAGCCATAGATCAGGACGTTGTCGAGCGCGAACACCGGATCGAACGGCGTGTTGCGGCTATCGAACGTCGACGTGTGGGCACCGGAGAACGTCGCCTTGACGAACGCCTCGGCGCGCGCGTCGGTCGGGGCGCAGGTCTCCGAGCACTGTGCGTCACCGGCCGTGCAGTCGTAGCCGCACAGCCGTGGGACGCACGATGCCTCGCCGCACGAGCGGACCTCGTCGGACTTGCCGTCGGGGTTGGGCAGGCTCTGATCGCCAAACGGCGAGAAGTCATCGACCGGGTCATCCGCGCAGGCGGCGGAAAGGAGGAGGAAAGGTAGGAGGAGCTTCAGCATGCTCGCTCGATGCCGCCGGACCGGCGCTGTTGCAGGAAATTCAGGTGCAACCGACCCGCGGACCTGGCATCGAGGGTGGGGGCCTCCCGGTGGCCGTCGGCGCCGTGGCGCGGTGCACACGCCTCACGTTTGCGTTGTCGTTCGCGCGGGGTCGATGCAATAACTCGGGCCCATGCGGTGTCTCGACGCCAACGATGTCGCGCGGTTCCTCGACGACGAGGATCCCGACACGACGGCGTTCGCCGCGTACGAAGACCACATCGATACCTGCGCCGATTGCCGCGCGCTCCTGACCGAGCTCGGGCGCGCGATGAACATCACCGCCCCGGCACAGGGCTCGACCGACGACACGTGGGAGGTTTACTCGGGGGCCGAGGTCGTCGATCGCGGGACCCAGATCGATCGCTACGTCGTGCTCGACGCGATCGGGGCCGGCGCGATGGGCGTCGTGTACCGCGCCTATGACCCGGAGCTCGATCGCGATGTCGCGCTCAAGCTGGTCCGCGTGCTCGGTGAGCAGGTGCGGAGCGAACAGGCCCGCGCCCGGCTGCTGCGTGAGGCCCAGACCATGGCGCGGCTCGCGCATCCCAACATCGTCGCGGTGTACGACGCCAGCATCTACGGCTCGCACGTGTTCGTCGCGATGGAGCTGGTCGAGGGCGTTGACCTCGAGGCGCACCTCCTGCAGCGGTCGCGTTCGGCGCGCGAGCTCGTCGGGTTGTTCGTCGCCGCGGGACGCGGGCTGGCGGCCGCTCACGCCGCGGGGATCGTCCATCGCGACTTCAAGCCCAGCAATGTCCTGGTCGGCAACGACGGGCGGGTGCGGGTCACCGACTTCGGACTCGCGGTCAGCGCCGGACAACCCACGTCCGCACATCCCGTCGCGAAGGGCTCGTCGCGCCTGACCGAGGACGGCACGTTGATCGGGACGCCGGCGTACATGGCACCCGAGGTCCGCGACGGCAAGCCCGCCGACGCGCGCAGCGATCAGTTCAGCTTCGCGGTCGCCCTGTGCGAGGCGCTGACCGGCGAGCGCACGCCGTCGCCCAAGCTGACCGGTGCGCTCCGCACGATCATCATGCGCGGGCTCGCCGGGTCGCCCGCGGCTCGCTATGCCAGCACGGCCGCGATGGTCGAAGCGCTCGAGCGCACGCTCGCACCCCGATTGCGCCGGGTGCTCCCGTTCGCCGCGGCGGCGGTCGGGGCGGTGGCCGTCGCGGGCTACTTGCACGCGACCGGCGCAGGGGCGCGCGAGGCCTGCGAGGTCCCGACCGCGCGGTTCGCCGGCGTGTGGGACGGCCCACGCAAGGCAACGATCCACGCCGCGTTCGAGCGCTCGCAGCATCCGACCGCTCGCGCGCAGTGGGAGCACACCGAGCGCGCGCTCGATCGCTTCACCACCACCTGGACCACGAGCCATGTCGCGGCGTGCGAGGCCCACCTCCGGAAGGAGAACTCGGGCGAGCTCCTCGATCGCCGGATGGCGTGCTTGCACGGCGAGCTCGCGCGGTTCACCGCCGTGACCGACATGTTCGCGGCCGCCGATCGTCAGGTGGTCGCCCGGGCGGTGCACGCGGCGGAGCTCGAGAACGGACTCGCGCGCTGCAACGATCTGACCGCGCTGCGTGCTGCGGTTCCGCTACCGAGCAACCCGGCGCAACGCATGCGTGCTCAGATCGCGACCCGCGCGCTCGCCCGCGTCGAGACCGTGAGCCTGCGCGGCAAGTTTGCCGAGGCGATCAGCGGCGCGGAGCACGTGATCACGGAAGCCGCGGCGACCGGCGACCTGCGGCT
This sequence comes from Kofleriaceae bacterium, assembly GCA_037720695.1. Lineage (GTDB taxonomy): Bacteria > Myxococcota_A > Polyangia > Haliangiales > Haliangiaceae > JABFXX01. The sequence continues at coordinate 4,970 of JBBJLY010000009.1, forward strand.
CGAGGCCGACGCGACGCGCTCGCTCGGCGAGACCCAGTGGCGCGCGGGCAAGTACACCGACGCGATCAAGAACCTCGAGCGCGCGGTCGACGTCGCGAAGCGTGCACATGCGGTCGACCTCGAGGCTGGCGCACTACTCGATCTGGTCGCCGTGCTGTACGAGGAGGGCCGCTATCCCGAGGCGCTCCAGGTCGCGCGGCTCGCCGAATCGGCGATCCAGGCGGAGGGCGATGACGTGCGGCTCGGCAAGTTGCTCGGTAACCGCGCCGCGGTCCACTACGCGAAGGGCGACTTTCCCGCTGCCAAGGTGGACTACGAGCGCGCGCTGGCCCTGTTGCAGCGCACGCTCGGACCCGAGGATCGCAACGTCGGTCAGACGCTGGTCAACCTCGCGATGCTGACCGCGGAGACCGACGAAGCCGCCTCGCTGCCGATCTACGAGCGCGCGAAGGTGGTGCTCGAGAAGGCGCTGTCGCCTCGCCACCCCGAGGTTGCGCTGCTGCTCGCGAATCGCGCGGTCCCGCTCGCGAATCTGCAAAGGTTCGACGAGGCGATGCGGGACCTCGAGCTCTCGCTCGATATCCGCCGCTCGGTCCTCGGGCCCACGCACCGTGACGTCACCCAGACGCTCCTGGTGATGGCGGAGGTCGAGCTCGATCGCCACGCCTACGCCGCGGCCTTGAAGCGATTCCGCGAGGCGCTCGCGGCGTTCGAGACCACGCTGCCGGCCGGCCACCCGCAGCGAGCCCCGGTGTTCTCCGGGATCGGTCGCGCGCTGGTCGGGCTCGAGAACTGGCGCCAGGCGGTCGCACCGCTCGAGCAGGCGATCGCGATCTGGGAGCAGAACAAGCTCGACACCACCACGCTCGCCGCGGCGCGGTTCGCGCTCGCCCGCTGTCTGTGGCAGCTACGGACCGATCGCCCGCGCGCGCTGGCCCTCGCACGCCGTGCCCACAAGGGTCTGGCGACCGAGCCCGCGTACCTGGCGAGGATCACGAAGTGGCTGGAGGGCAAGCGATGACGGTCGCGGCCGAGGCGCTCGCCGCCGCCGAATCCAGCTGGGGTGCCTGGCTGCCGCGTCACGAATTCGAGCACTACGTCGCGCAGCTCCCAGCTACCAGCCGGTCGCCCGAGCGGATCGCCGAGCTCTACCTGTGCTGCGCGTGTGGTGCCGGGCACGCGCCGGCGCTCGCCGCGTTCGAGCGCCGGTTCTTCCCCGAGATCGAGCGCGCGCTCCGCAACATCGATCGCGCAGGTGATCTGACCGACGAGATCAAGCAGCAGCTTCGTCACAAGCTGTTCGTCGCCGATCCCGGCGCGCAACCCGGCATCACCCACTTTCAGGGGCGCGGCCCGCTCGGGCGATGGGTCCAGGTCGTCGCGACGCGCGAGGCGTTGATGCATCTGCGCAAGACCAAGCGCGAGCTCGCGCGCACCGGCCTCGACCTCGCCGCGCGCGACTACGAGCTCCACGTGATGCGTCGAGAGTACCGGGCGGAGTTCGAGCGTGCGTTCGCCGACGCCCTGGTGAGCCTCGGCAGCAAGGAGCGCAACTTGCTCTACTACCACCTGGTCGGCCGGCTCGGCATCGATCGGATCGGCGCGATCTATCGCGTGCATCGCGTGACCGCGTTCCGCTGGGTCCGCGACGCGCGGGAGGCCCTGGTGACCCGAACGCGCGAGCTGCTCGCCGAGCGGATGAACCTCGCGGCGGACGAGCTCGAGAGCTTGCTCCGGCTCGTCCAGAGTCGCGCCAGCGTCAGCGTCGAGCGGTTGCTGCGCCAGGCACGGACCGATTCGCAGCCCTGAGGTCGATCCTCAGTCGAGGGGTCGTGCACGTGTCACGTGTCACGTGCTCGTCCTCGTACTCGATCCGGAACCGCAGCCACTCCAGCTCGATCCGGCAGCCCGGCAATGCTCGGGCGAGGCTACGCGGGCGATCGTGGACGTGCACGAGCACGTGACACGTGACACGAGCACGCGATTCGCAGCCCTGCGATCGGTCACCCCATGCGACCAAGCGTGCTGGCGAGCGTCGCCGGATCGGAAGCGATCACGTCGCCATGGCACGGGGCGACCGCCCGGATCGGCCAGGCGAGGATCCGATCACGCGCGGCGCGGGTCTCGCTGCGGTCCTTCGCGAACATCTTCCAGGCGCGGCTCTGGGCGAGCCGGCCGCTCACGCCCATCATCGAGAACACGATCCGGCTCGCGAGCTTGGCAGGGCGGGGCAGGTTGAACACGAGGTCGCCGCACAGCAAGGTGCCGGTCGGCTGGTGAAACAGCACGGTCTCGGTGAGCGTGGGCGCGCCGCCGATCGCGACGGCGTCGAGTGCGCCGCCCCACGCGGGATCGCAGGTCGCATCGAGCGTGCGATCGACCCTGAGATCTGGCCGCTTCGCGACCAGTCCCGTCGGCGCGTGCACCGTCGCCGCGGGCCACCGGCTCGACGCGGCGGTCAGGTAGAGGTGGTGCAACAGGTTTGGTGCGATCAGGTGCGCGACCTCGCCGAGGCCCGCGAGCTCCTCCGCCGTCTCGTCAGCGAACGCGATCGGCGAGTACACGGCGAGCGTGCGGTCCGGCAACCGCACGATCGTCGATGCGACGGGCATGCGGGCGCCGCCGGGGAGACGTATCGGTGCGCTCACGGCGCGCCACAGGTCGGGACCGATCTGAAGGAGCTGCATGATCATCAGTCAAGCACACTTGACCAAGCCGTCAAGCACACTTGACCAATAATCCATGACGTGCTCGAATCGTCGGGTGGAGCTGCCGCGGTCGACCCTCGAGCTACTGTTTCGAGTTGCGCGCGTGGTCAACGAACGTGCGATCGCGCGAGTCAACGCCGAGGGCATCCCGCTGCGCCAGGCCCACACCCAGCTGTTTCCGCACATCACCACCGAGGGCGTCAGGCTGACCGTGCTCGCCGAGCGCCTCGGGATCTCGAAGCAAGCGGTCGGACAACTGGTCGACGACCTCGAAGCCCAGCGCGTGGTCGAGCGGGTGGCTGATCCAGCGGACGCGCGCGCGAAGCTCATCCGCTGGACCCAGCGCGGCCACGAACAGCTGCGTCACGGGATCGCGGTCCTGATGACGCTCGAGGCCGAGCTCGCGCGCGCCGTCGGCAAGCGCCGGCTGGCCGAGCTCGCGACCACCCTGCAGGCGATCCTCGCCGCGACCGATCAGCTGGGCTGAGGCCGGGTGAGCCTCGCGATGACGGCCTCGAGGGCGTCGATCCCGATCGGCTTCACCAGGTGCGCGTCGAACCCGGCCTGTGCGGCGGTCTCCTTGTCGGAGGGCTGGCCATATCCGGTCAACGCCACCAGCGCCATCGGTTCGGCGCTGGGTCGCTGGCGAATTCGGCGCGCGAGCTCGTAGCCGTCCATCACGGGCAGCCCGATGTCGAGCACGGCGAGATCGGGCGAGAACTCCTCGACGATCCGCAGCGCGTCGAACGCATCGTGCGCGACCCGGGTGGTGTTGCCGAGCTGCTCGAGCAAGATCGAGAGCATGTCGGCCGCGTCCTCGTTGTCGTCGACCACCATGATCTTGCAGCCGGTCGCACGCGGCTTCGCGATCGGTTGCTCGAGCGGGCGCTCGCTGACGCGGGTCGTGATTGTTGCCGGGATCCGGATCGTGAGCTCGCTCCCGTGGCCTCGCCCAGCACTCTTGACCTCGACCGTGCCGCCGTGCAGCTCGACGATACTCTTGACGATACACAGGCCGAGCCCGAGCCCGCCTTGCGAGCGGTCGAGCGCCTGCCGCTCCTGGACGAACCTGCTGAAGATGTGCGGCAGCATTCCTGGCTCGATGCCGATGCCAGTATCGCGAACGACGATCGAGACCACATCTCCGTCGCGCGCCGCGCGGATCGCGATGCGCCCGCCGGGCTCGGTGTACTTCGCCGCGTTGTTCAACAAGTTTCCGATCGCCTGGGCCAGGCGCGCGCGATCACCGTAGACCTCGAGGCCTCGCGGCGGGACCTTGACGTCGAGCAGATGCGATCGCCCTTCGACCAGCGGCCGCACGGTCTCGATCGCGCTGACGACCACCTGCGAGATCTCGAACGGCTCGCGCTTGAGCTCGATCGTGCCGTTCGTGATCCGCGAGATGTCGAGCAGGTCGTCGACCAGCCGGATCAGGTGCTGGGCCTGGCGCTCGAGCACTGCCAGCTCCCGGGCCGCCGCCACGTTACCGCGTGACCGCAGGAGCTCGAGCCCGGTGACGATCGGCGCGAGCGGGTTGCGGAGCTCGTGGCCGAGCATGGCGAGGAACTCGTCCTTCGCACGGCTTCCACTCTCAGCCTGTGACCTCGCCTGCTGCTCGCGCGCGAGGAGGGCCCTCATCGCGGTGACGTCGCGCATCGAGCCGATCATCCGGTACGCGCGGCCGCCGACGTCGCGCAGAAAATATCCGCGATCCTCGATGTGGAAGTACGACGCATCGTGGCGGCGAAACCGGTACTCGGCCTGCCACGTCATCGCCTCGCTCCGCTGGGCCTCGTCAAAGCTCGCCTCGACGCCTGGGAGGTCATCGGGATGGATCTGGTCGAGCTTCCAGCGCGGCGTGGTCTCGGTCGTGTCCCCGTCGCTGCCGATCAGCTTGAAGATGCCGCCGCCCCACCAGAAGCTCCCTCCGTCGATATCCCAGTCGTAGAGCGCGTCCTCGGTCGCCTCTGCGAGCAGCAGCAAGCGGTCTTGATCGCGGCGGGCGAATGCGAGCCGCTGCGCGTTCTCGAGGGCGGCCGTCGTGTGCTGCGCGAGCTCCAGCACGCACGGTGCTTCGGGGTTGGTCGCACCGATCAGCACGAGCTCGCCCCACAGCCGGCCGGCGCGGTGCACGATCGGCACGACATGCAGGGTAGCCTCGGTGCACGCGAGTCCGGCGAACACCGGCTCCGCGTCCTCGCGCGCGACCTTCAGCATGCGCGTGTCTTGCGCGAGCCGGCGGTGCAGCGCGAACAGCGCGGACCGCGCTGGTGGCGTGATCGACTGCGATCGCTCGCCCTCGCACGCGAGATGGATGCCCTGTTCCCAGGGCTGGCGCGGCAAGCTACAGCTCGCGAACGCACGCGTAGCTCCGGTGAGCGCAACGATCTCGTGACACGTGGCCGCGAGGATGTCGTCGGGATTGCTCAGCGTGAACAGACGTTGTGCATGCTGGAGCAGTCGCTGGAACGCGGCGTCCGTGTTCACGTCACGCCAGGGCGTTTCCCGGGACAGCCAGGTTCTTGAGGAACGTGTTCAACGTCGCGCTCTGCCGGTCGCGCTGCATGAATGCGTCGGGCGGCACGAAGTACATCCTCGAGTTGTCGAAGCCCTCCTTGCCGAACAGCACCTTCGGGTGCGTGTGGAGGATGTCGAGCAGCAGCTCGGCGTCGAACCGACGGCCGTCGTACTGGCAGATCGCGTAGCACTTGCTGTGCGGGAAGAAGTGGTTCAGCTTGGCCTCGTACTCGATCAACCGCTCGGAGCCCGGCTCGCCGGCCAGCGCCCAGGTCATCTCGCCGGTGACTCGCAATGCGGAATAGCCCTCGGCGAGGGCCTTGTCCGTCTCCTCACGGAGCAGTGCGATCATCTGCTCGGGGTCGAACTGACCGTCGCGCAGGTAGGCGTCCTTCGCGGTCAGGATCAGGAGCTGCCGGTTCTCGGTCAGCGCGTCGACATCGACTCCCGCGACCCGGAGCATGCTGCACAGCTGCTCCGCCGTCGTCAGGTTGACGAGGTAGAACATCTTCTCGTTGCGCGTGACGCCATCCCGCACGAAGTCGACGATCAGGGCGCGCTGGTCCTCGTCGGTACGGTAAATCCCGCAGTAGTGATCGCCCGGCTGCATACGAGCGATGGCGGGCAGGATCGAAGACGTCGACATCGAAGAGGGCTCCTGTAGTGGAGTCCGATCGGTGTGCAATTTGTGTACAACTGCGAACCAGCTGATTTCAGTGAGATGCAACTCGCAATGGGGCTGCACGATCACACCGCGCGCGCTCGCACGGGGCGCCTACTGGATCCCATTGATCCAGGTCGCGACGGTCTGCTGCTGGGCCGTATTGAAGTACGTCACGCCCTGATGAGTGCCACCCGTCAGGTCACCCTTGGTGACCAGGATGTTCGCCGCGCCGGGCTTGGTCTTGTAAGCCGCGCCGAGACTGGCGAACGACGTCAGGACCGGCGGCTGGCCCCCGGAGTGACAGCCGAGACACGCGCCGACCAGTGGCGTGATCGTGGCCGCGAAGCTGGTCTGGTTCGGGTCTCCGCCGCTGCCGCTGCCGCTGCCGCTGCCGCTGCCGCTGTCCTGACCAACCCCGCCGTCCACACCATCGCCTCCACCGATCGGAACCTCGCCGACCGAGCAGGCGGTGAGAAGTGCGAGCAGGACGAGCTTCGCTGAGTGCATCACGGATCACGTCATGCAAATGTCGGCACATCATTTGGGCGTGAGATTTCAGGTAGCTAGCTGCCCATGCCTGGCGAGTCCTGGCCCCACGGCGGGGACCGCAGACCGGCGGCAACCCCCAGAGATCTGTCACCGTAACCGGCGTCGCGAACCGGCGTAGCGACGTCTGGCGCGCCGCCACGATTCCGCGGGAGCGCGGACGTTCTCGGGTGTCGTGGTGTCGCTCACGGGAGCTGCTTCCACGCCACCTCGTAGTACGCGCCACGCATCGGCATCGTGGGGTCGCCGTAGTAGGTGACGATCCGGAATGCGGTGCGCGAGCCGTTGGTGCGCTCGAGCACGTAGACCTCGGGCTTCGGCGTCAGCGTGTGGGCCTGCGGTTCGTACTCGTACCACTCTCCGAACGCGGTCCGCGGCTCGCCGCCCGGCAGCATGTCGAGCATGCAGTCGGCGGTCGCGAACTCGTCGCTCGCGTAGCCGGTCATCGGCGCCGAGGTGACCTCCGCGAGCGTCGCGGCCTGCACGATCGCGAGCTTGCGATTGCCGGGTCCCGAGTCGCCGCCGTTGACGCGCAGGCTCGATCGCTTGAGCGCGATGTCCCAGCTGGTCGCGCCGAGCGCATCGAGATCCGACGCCTCGACCTTCGTGCCGGTGCGCAGATCGAGATAGATGTACGGCCGGTCGGGCGCATTCATCGTGCCTCCGGCGGTGGCGTCGATCGTTCCGGACATGACGCCGGTGTCGTTGGTAACGGTGATCAGGCCTGCCGAGATCGTCGGGATCGGCCGGTAGGTCGCGGGCAGCACGGTCGCCGGATCGCAGCCCGCGGGCGTGTCGATCGGCGGCACCGCCCCATCGGGCGCGAGCTCAGGTGGATCGTTGTCGCTACCGCACGCGGCAGCGAACAGGACGAGGACAATCGTTCGCTTCATGCATCACCATTATCGAATTTGAAAACGATTTTCAATAAAGTAAAGTTCAATCGTTACTTAACCGACTGAAACTGCTAAGTCACTTACATGGCAATTTGATTGGCGCTTGACAGTTAATTGAAAACGACTTTCAATATCACCGTGAACGACAGCAAGCTGTGCACCCGCCGGACGCTCGCGACGAGAGAATTCACCACGGTCGAACGCTGCTCGTGTGGCTCTCGCCCCGAGGCCGGTCAAGGTCGTGTCGTGAGGGTCGTGGCTGTCGCCACGGTGCTCGCACTCACCCGGAGCGGGGTCGCGCAGCCAACGCGGACCGATCAAGCGAAACCCGCGGACGCGCTCGGCGAGGAGGTCATCGTCGTCACCGGCACGCGGTCCGAGACGCCGCGCCAGGCGTCTCCCGTCACGACCGAGGTCATCGATCGCCAGCGGCTCGTCGAGTCGGGCGCGCAGACCGTCGCCCACGCGCTCGCGCTACGGCCCGGGTTGTGGCTCGACCGCGGCGTCGCCGGCACGACCGGCGTGACGATGCAGGGCCTCGGCCCGCAGTACTCGCTGGTGCTGGTCGACGGTGCACGCCAGATCGGGCGCACGGACGGCGTGCTCGATCTCGATCGGTTCGCGGTCGAGGATCTGGAGCAGATCGAGATCGTGCGTGGGCCGAGCTCGGTGCTCTATGGCTCGGATGCGCTCGGCGGCGTCGTCAACCTGGTGACGCGTGCGCCGCGCGAGGGACTCGCGATCGATGCGATGGGCCGCATCGATGGTCGCCTCGGCTACGAGGCGCGCGGGCGGATCGCGGGTGGCACGCGCGGCACCACCGGCGCGGTGACCGGCACGTATCGCGAGGCACCGGCGATCCGGCTCGATCCCGGCTCGCTCGAGACCACATTCGCCGCCTACGACGACGCGCAGCTCGGCGGTCGCGCGATTCATCGCCGCGACGCGTGGCGGATCGAGACCGCCGCGGACTACACGCGACGCGACCTCCGCGGCGTCACCCCGACCTCCACCGGCGCGGTGTTCGATCGCCGAAACCTCGTCGAGACCGTCGCGTTGCGCACGGCCGCGCGGTGGCAGCGCGAGCGCACGGCGGTCCGGCTCGAGGCCGACGGCAGCCTGTACCGCGATCAGTTCCTGTCGGACCAGCGGATGTCCGAAGCCCTCGATCAATACCAGCTGACCGACGAGAACTTGCTCGAGGCCCGCGGCCAGATCGCGCACGACCTCGGCGCGCACCGCGCGCTCGTCGGGGCCGAGCTGATGCGCGAGGCGCTCGACTCCGATCGCCTGTCGGCGCCCGGCCAGCGCGTGCGCGCGGCGGTGTTCGCGCAGGACGAATGGCGGCTCGGCGAGGATCGCGTGCTCGTGGTCCCGGCGGCCCGGCTCGACGCTGACAGCCAGTTCGGGACCCACGTCACGCCGCGGCTCGCCGCGCGGTGGCAGGCCACTGACACGCTGGTCGCGCGCGGCAGCACCGGGTTTGGCTATCGCGCGCCGAGCTTCAAGGAACTGCTGCTCGAGTTTCACAACCCGGGCGCAGGTTATGTCGTCGCGGGCAATCCCGACCTCGCGCCCGAGACGTCGATCAGCGTGCAGGTCGGCGCCGAGTGGCAGGCGACCTCGTGGCTGTGGTTCTCGAGTGACGCCTACGCGAATCGGCTGCGCGAGATGATCGTCACCGTCGCGTTGCCCGACGACGGCTCGGGGACGCTGCGGTTCGGGTACGACAACCTCGGGCGCGCGTACACGACGGGCGCGGAGGCGTATGCGATGGCGGTGCGGGGTCGCGCGGGGCTCGAGCTCGGCTACGCGTTCACGCACACGCGCGACCTCGACGCCGATCGCGCGCTCGAGGGCGTGCCGGTTCACCGCGTCACCGCGACGCTGCGCTGGCGCGACCCGCGCTCGCGATTCGAGGCGTTCGCGACGGCGGTCGCCACCGGTCACCGCCCGTACTACGTGATCGCGGAAGATCTCCGCGACGCGACGCTGACCGATCGCCGGGTCGAGGTGCGCGCGCGGATCGCGCAGCGGTTGTCATCGGGGCTCGGCGGCTTCCTCGGGGTCGACAACCTGCTCGATGGCGGAGACGCGCAGCTCGATCGCATCCCACCGCGCACGCTCTACGCGGGCGTCGAGGCGCACCTGTGATGCTGCGGATCGCGATCCTGCTCGCCGTTCCGGCCTGCTTCCAGGGCATCGGGCCGGACCTACCGGATGCCGGCCGCGCGACCGACAGCGGTCCGCTCGGCAAGGTGACGACCACGCCGGCGAGCGCGGGTGCGTTCACCACGTGGATCGACTCGACCTCCGCGAGCGAGTGGACGAACCTGGATCTTGCCACCGGCCGCGAGGGCGATGTGACTGCCTGGGATCTCCGGTTCCAGCGCTTTCACATCTCGACCAACGGTGGCGTCTCGGGTGCGGCCGGCGTCGAGATCGTTCCGGTCCCCGACCTTGGCTTCGCCGACGTCACGTCCGCACCGACCGCGGGCTGGATCGCCGACGCGCCCGACGGCGACGACCCCAACGCCGACCCCGACTACGCGTTCGAACAGGGCGTGGGCTGGTACGACTACAACCCCACGACCCACGTCGTGACGCCGAAGCCGCTCGTGTGGGTCGTGAGGACCCGCGCCGGCACGGCGATCAAGCTCGAGCTCCTCGCGTACTACGACGAGGCCGGTACCGCCGGCTGGTTCACGGTGCACTGGGGACCGCTGTGATGAATGGAGGAACCATGCAAGAGCTCGCCACCCAGTGGGCTTCGCTACGCGCGACCACCCCGGACCTCAGGATTCGCGACGCGGCCGCCACGCTCGGCGTCCCCGAGGCGGCACTCGTCGCGACCACCGTCGGCACGACCGCGGTCCGGCTCGACGACGACGCCGCGAGTCTGTTGCACGCGCTGCCCGAGGTCGGCCGCTGCATGGCGCTGACGCGCAACGAGCACGCGGTCAGCGAGGTGCGCGGACGCTACGGCGGTATCGAGCTCGGCAAGCATGCCGGCCAGGTGATCGGCGAGCACATCGACCTCCGCGTGTTCCTGTCGCACTGGCGGCACGCGTTCGCGATCGACGAGCTGCATCCACAGCAGGCCGGCGCCCGGCGGCGCAGCATCCACGTGTTCGATGCCAGCGGCACCGCGGTGCACAAGGTCTATCTCGAGCCCGACGGCGACACCCGCGCGTGGGATGCGATCGTCGCGACCCGCACGGCCTCGCTGCCGCTGGTGCTCGAGCCACCGCCGCCGCGACGGGCCGAGCGCGCCGACGAGGAGGTCGACCGCGAGGCGTTCCTCGCGGGCTGGGACGGCATGACCGACACGCACGAGTTCTTCCACCTGCTCGCCAGCCACACGGTGTCGCGGACCCAGGCGCTACGGCTCGCCGGCGTGTCGCGCGCGCGTCGCGTCAACACCCACGCGATGGGACTCGCGCTGCATGCCGCGGCCGAGACCGGCGAGAACATCATGATCTTCGTCGGTAGCCGGGGCTGCATCCAGATCTTCTCGGGCGCGGTGCAACGGATCGTGCGTCACGGCCCGTGGCTCAACGTCCTCGATCGAGCGTTCAACCTCCACCTGCGCGAGGACCGGATCGCGAGCAGCTGGGTAGTCGCGAAGCCAACGCGGACCGGCATCGTCAGCTCGCTCGAGCTGTACGACCGCGACGGCGAGACGATCGCCCTGGTGTTTCGCAAGCGCGACGATCGCGAGCGGGCCGAGGATCCGGCATGGGGCGGGTTGCTCGCCCGGCTGCCGGAGGACGCGTGATCCCCGATCCTGGCAGCGGACGCATGCTGCGCGCATTCGCGATCGTGGCCTGCATCGCATGCGCGGTGACAAGCTTCGTCGATCTCGGTGGCTGCGCCGACCCGCGGCCGTCCGCTGCCGGCAAGCGGCGGATCGTCAGCATCGGCGGCGCGATCACCGAGACCGTGTTTGCCCTGGGCGCGGGCGACGACGTGGTCGCGGTCGACACCTCGAGCGTGTATCCCGAGGCCACTGCGGGCCTGCCGAAGGTCGGCTACCAGCGCACGCTGTCTGCCGAGGGGATCCTGGCGCTCGCGCCCGATCTGGTGATCGTCTCCGACGAGGCCGGACCACCGGCCACCCTCGCGCAGTTGCGTGCGGCAGGGGTGCGGGTCGCCCAGATGCCATCCGCAAAGACGACCGAGGCTGCGATCGCGCGCGTCGTCACGGTCGGCAAGGCGATCGGACGGCCGACCGCCGATCACGCCGCGCAGATGACACGCGACATCGCCGCCGCCCGAGCACGCGTCGCGGTCGCCGGGCCGCGCTTCGTGCTGGTCTACGCCCGCGGTGCAGGCACGCTGATGGTCGCGGGCTCCGACACCGCGGGCGCGGCGATGGTCGCGCTCGCCGGTGGTCGCAACGCGGTGGCAGGGCTCACCGGCTTCAAGCCGCTGTCGCCCGAGATCCTGATCGATGCCGCACCGGACGTGATCGTGGTGCCGGTGCGTGGGCTGGCGACGCTCGGCGGCGAACATGGGCTGCTCGCGGTGCCCGGGGTCGCGGAGACCCCCGCCGGCAGGCAACGCCGGATCGTCGCGTTCGACGATCTGTTGCTGCTCGGGTTCGGGCCCCGGCTCGCCACCGCGATCGACGGACTCGCGCGTGCGTTGCGGGTCGAGGTCGCGACCCCGCGATGAGACCGCACGCGCCGCGCTTCCTGCTCGGGCTCGCGGTGGCGCTCGGCATCGCGATCGTCGTCGCGATCGGCCGCGGTGCGGTCGTGCTGACACCCGGTGAGGTGCTCGCGGCCCTCGGTGAGCCGCTCGGGATGTCGCTCGGCGACGTCTCGGATCGCCAGATCGCGATCGTGTGGTCGGTCCGGCTGCCACGGGTCGTGCTCGCCGTGCTCGTCGGTGCCGCGCTCGGCTCCGCCGGTGCAGCGCTGCAAGGCGTCGTGCGCAACGCGCTGGCGGATCCCGCGCTGATCGGCGTGTCGGGTGGTGCGGCGCTCGGTGCGGTCGCCGCGTTCGTGCTCGGCGGCTCGCTGCTCGCCCACACCGCGCTGGGCCCGTGGGTCGTCCCGGCCGCCGCATTTGGTGGCGCGCTGATCACGACGCGCGTCGCGCTCCAGCTCGCGCGGGTCGAGGGCGCCACCTCGGGCGTCACCGTGCTGCTCGCGGGGATCGGCCTCGCCGCGCTGACCGGCGCGGGCGTCGGGATCCTGCTCTACCTCGCGGACGACGCGGCGCTGCGCTCGATCACGTTCTGGAGCCTGGGCTCGGTCGGCGGCGCGACCTGGTCGATCGTCGCGGTCGCCACGCTGCCGATCGGTCTCGGGATCCTGCTGCTGCCGCGGCTCGCGCGCGATCTCGACCGCCTCGCGCTCGGTGAGCTCGAAGCCCGCCACGTCGGGGTCGACGTCGAGTGCGTGATCCGCCGGGTCACCGGGCTCGCCGCGCTGGCCGTCGGTGCCTCGGTCGCGACGTGTGGTGCGATCGGCTTCGTCGGGCTGGTGGTGCCCTACCTGGCGCGGTCGGCGCTCGGACCCGGGCATCGCGCGCTGCTGCCGGCATGCGCGCTCGGTGGCGCGCTGCTGCTCGTGATCGCCGATCTGATCGCGCGCACGATCGTGACGCCGGCCGAGCTGCCGATCGGTGTCGTGACCGCCGCCGCCGGTGCCCCGGTGCTGCTCCTGCTGGTCCGGCGTGGCCGCGGCGGGACGGTGATGCCGTGACCGTGCTGGCTGCACGAGGGCTCTCGGTCCATGCCGGGCGCGCCGTGCTGCTCGACGAGGTCGACCTCGCGATCGCCGCGGGCGAGCTGGTCTCGATCGTCGGACCGAATGGCGCCGGCAAGTCGACGCTGCTCGGTGCGCTCGCGGGAGATCGTCGCCCGACGCGCGGGGCGGTGGTCCTCCACGGCCGCGACCTCACGACCCTGTCGGTCGCGGAGCTCGCGCGCTCGCGCGCCGTGTTGCCGCAACGTTCGCAGCTCGCTCTCGCGTTCACCGCGATCGAGGTCGTTCAGCTCGCCGGGCCCACGATCGATCGCGCGCTCGCGCGGCGCTGCCTGGCCGATGTCGCGCTCGAGCCATTCGCGGATCGCGTGTACCCGTCGCTGTCGGGCGGCGAACAGCAGCGCGTGCAGCTCGCGCGTGTGCTCGCCCAGCTCGCCGCGTCGCCGCGCGCGGCGCTCCTGCTCGACGAGCCGACGTCCGCGCTCGATCCCCGGCACCAGCGGATCGTGCTCGGACTCGCGCGCCGGGCCGCGGCCGCGGGACACGCGGTCGTCGTCGTGGTCCACGATCTGACGCTCGCCGCCCGGTGGTGCGATCGCGTCGTGCTGCTCGCCGGGGGCCGCCTGGTCGCCGACGGGCCGCCCGGCGCAGTGTTCACCGCGCCGGCGCTCGCGGCGGCCTACGAGACGCCATTCGAGCTGCTGACAGGCGAGGCCGGGCTCGTCGTCGTATCGTAGGCACCGATGTCCATCGCCGATCCGATCCACGAGCTCGTCCACGACCACGCCGATCTCAACCGGCGCGTGTTCGAGCTCGGTTCCGTGGTCGCCCAGCTGCGTCCGGATCGCGACGCCTCGCTGCTCGGCCTGCTGTCTGATCTCCGCGAGCATCTGTTCTTCCACTTCGCGCGCGAGGAGGAAGGCCTGTTCCCGTTCGTCGCCGAGCAACTGCCCGACCTCGCGGACCAGGTCGCCGCGATGGCCGTCGCGCACGACACGATCTGCGGTGCGGTCGCGCGAATGGTGCATCAGGCGACCGTCGATCCGACGCCGCGCGTGCTGCGCGCGCTGTTCGAGCGCTTCGAGCTGGCGTACGCGACCCACGCGGGCAACGAGGCCGAGCTACTCGAGCGGCTCGACACCGGGCTCGATCCGGCGCAACGGGCGCAGCTGGCGGAGCTGGTGCGCGGCCTGTGAGCTTGATAGATATCTAGCAGCCGCGCGGACCGCCGGTGCACGTGTCGGTGCCCGACAGGTCGTTGCAGTACTCGAAGCACGACAGCCGGCTGTAGTCGCCGTTGCCGTTGATGAACCCGACCGACAGCTTCTCGCCGTTGCGCGGGACGTTCGGATCGGTGAGCTCGGGCGCGAACGTCGCGTCGAACGCGTTCAGCCCGTTGCCGACCTGACCCGGCTGATCCGCGTGCAGCGTGTCGTGCGCGATGTCGCGCTTGTAGGTCTCGGAGCGCAGCACGAGCTCCGCGACGCCCTCGAAGAAGCCAACGACGCCAGCGATCTGCAGGCTCACGAGGTCACCGTAGAGGATCGCGTCCGTGCGTGCGAAGGCGCCGCTCACCGCCGAGAACCGCGCGAGCACACCGCTGTCGAGCGTGCGGCCGCCCGCGGCGCGAACGACCAGCTGGAGGTCGTCGCCATCGTGCACCGAGCTCGGCACGATGAAGTTGACCTGGTTGCCCGACGCCGAGCTGGTGGCGACCTTGGTCGCGTTCCAGTGCTGCATCGGCGGCGACGACCACAGCTCGACCTCGATGTCGAACGTGCGGCTGACCAGCGCGTCACCGAGCTGGAGCGAGACCAGGCGCTGCGCATCGCCGACGAGCGCGCCCGACTTCGGGCTCGCGAGTGCGTCGACCTGACCGGGCTCTGCGTCGGCATGGAGCTCGAGGTCGTAGAACGTCTCGCTCTCCAGCCGGTACGAGCCAACGACGATCAGGTGCTCGCCCGTGGTCTCGATCTCGACGCTCGCGTGCGAGCTGCGCTCGCGACTCGCGTAGCCATCCGCCGCGAGCACCGCGCGCTTGCCGCGGACCAGCGGACCGAGCACCGCGAACCGGACGTCGTGACCTTCGGCGGCCGTCGCGGCAACGTCGATCACGATCGGCGCGGCCTTGTTGCCCGCGAGCCACACCGCATGCACGCGGCGGCTGTTGACGTTGGCGCGATCGAACACGCGGACCCCCGCGTGGAGCGTCGCGGCATCGACCCACCCAGCATCGGCCTTGCCACCGGTGCCGACCGCACCGGTCGCATCCGCGGCCGCGAGATCGAGGTCGAGCTCGGCTGGGGAAGCGGCGCACGCCGCGAGGAGGAGACACGAAAATGCGAGGCGGTTCATGTGGGTAGCCTATGTAGGTAAGCCCGCTACATAGGGGAGCGGCCGCCATGCGTCAAGTGGCTGAAAGACTCGCCACGGCTGGTGTTCGGCCGGCGATCGGCGAAGCTCGCGAACGTGCGCAAATCGAGCACGCCAGGTGAACGAACCGATGCGCAATCAGGACGCCGGATCCTGCTCACGCGCCACGGCGAGACCGCGTGGAACGCGCAGGGCAAGCTGCAGGGTCACACCGATATCGTGCTCAACGAGATCGGGCGCGCACAGGCACGCGCACTCGCCGAACGCGCGAGAGCATTGTCGATCGGTGCGGTCGTGACGAGCGACCTGCTGCGCGCGCGAGAGACCGGCGAGATCATCGCGACGACACTCGGCCTCGACGCGCCGCTCGTGGAGCCCGCGCTTCGCGAGCGCAGGTTCGGTGTGTTCGAGGGCCTGACGCGTGACGAGTGCGCGACCCAGCATCCCGCCGCATGGCAAGCCTGGCTGGCGCAGACCGGATCGCCACCCGGCGGGGAGGACCGCGCGGACGTCGTCACCCGGATCGGTGCGGCGCTCGCGAACCTCGCGGCGACGGACGGCGCGCCCGTGCTGGTGGTCTCGCACGGTGGCGTGATGCGGTTGTGGCTGATGAGCGTGCTCGCCAGCGTGCCGTTGATCCCGAACGGCGCGACCTACGAGATCGATCACACACCGTCGGGAGTCCGCGCCGCGCTCGCGCGCTGGTGATGCTAGCTTCACAGGCGATGGCGAACCGCGCGTGGCTGATCGCGAGCCTCCTGGGCGCGTGCGGCGGCGGAAGCCCGCCTGGCGACGCGACCCCCGGTGGGCCGCTGATGTTCGAGTTCGAGCCGATCGCGCTCGGCGAGGGCGCGCCGCTCGCGATCACGGAGATCGCGTTCATCCCGGACACCGCCGAGCTGCTGGTCCTCAACAAGACCCACACGGTCACGCACTACCGGCTCGACCCGGGCGGCGCCAGCGCGACCCGGCTCGGCTCGTTCGAGGTGCCGGGCGTCGACGAGACCGCCGATTGCGGCCTGCTCGCGGTCGCGTTCGATCCGGACTTCGCGATCAATCGCCTGGTCTACTTCGCGTCGTGCGAGTCACCGACCCACAGCCAGATCACGCGCCACGAATTCGATCCGGCGGATCCCGGCTCGGTCGCGCGCACGGCGTCGCTGGTGATCCGCGTCGGCCGCGACGGTGCACGCGAGGCCTGGCACAACGTCGGGTCGATGGGGTTCGATCCCGATGGCAACCTGTGGGCGCTGTTCGGTGACAAGGTCGATGCCGGTACGTCGCAGGACCTGACGACCGCGCTCGGCAAGGTGGTCCGCATCATCCCGGATCGGATCGGCCCGGGCTACGCGCCGACGCCGACCAACCCGTACATCGGGATCGCGGATCGCGATCCAGACGTCACCGCGATCGGGCTACGCTCGCCATGGCGCGGGGCGCTCGACGAGGCCGGCCGGCTGTGGATCGGTGACGTCGGCAACAGCGCGTTCGAGGAAGTCAACGTGTCGCGGTTCGCCGGCGAGAACTTCGGCAACTCGCTCGCCGAGGGTCCGTGCACCGCGAATTGCACCGGGCTCTCGGATCCGATCACGTCCTGGGGCCGCACCAACGACCATCGTTACCCGCAACAAGATCCGCAGGCCGTGCCGACGACGCGCCGCGTGGTGTGGGTCGGTGGCGTCTATCCGCGAACGGTCGCGGCGGACCGCTACGGAGGAAGAATGTTCGATCGCGTGCTGGTTGGCGACTTCGCCGGTGGCTGGATCAGGCTGATCGGGCTCGACGCGGCAGACCAGCTGATTCACGACGAGCCAGCCGGTCACCTCGAGGCGGCGTCGTCATGGGCCGTCGGGCCCGATGGCTATCTCTACGCCAGCACCTATGGCAGCGCGCTCGCCTCGCCGTACAAGCCCGGATCCGTGGTGCGCGCCGTGGCTCGCGATGACTGAGCGGTCTTCTTGGCCCGTGGTCTGGCCCGTGGTCTGGCTCGTCGTGCTGGCGGCGTGCGGCGAGCCGGCGACGTTCTTCACCGATCCGCTGCAGCTGCTACCGCCGACGCTCGGGGAGCTCGGCATCACGGCGACCACGGCTCCCGCCGAGCTGATCCCGTACGCACCTGTGTGGCCGTTCTGGTCAAGCGGCAGCGACAAGACGCGGTTCGCGTTCCTGCCGTCGGCGATCGACACCACGATCGCCGACGCGTGGCAGTTCCCGGTCGGTACGGTGTTCGTGAAGACGTTCGGCTATGCCGGCGGGCCGGTCGAGACCCGCGTGCTGCGGCTGCTCGACCCAGGCTGGTCGTTCGACGTCTACCGCTGGCGCGACGACGCGAGCGACGCCGATCTCGTCGAGCTCGAGACGCGGATCGTGGTCGACGCTGCGCCGGGTCCCCACACGATCCCGGGCCGGCTCGATTGCCGGACCTGTCACGAGTCCGCGCCGAGCCCGGTGCTCGGGTTCAGCGAGCTCCAGCTCGCTGATGACGTACTCGCGACGCTCGACGCGCGTGGCCTGCGCTCGCAGGTCGCCGGCCCGCCGGTGCGCATCCCCGACGCCGATCCGACGACACACGCCGTGCTCGGACTGTTCCAGGGCAACTGCGTGCAGTGCCACCACGGCGGCGCCGGCCCGAATGCCAGCTTCGATCTGCGATTCTCGGTCGCGCTCGCGAACACGATCGATCACCCGACCGAGTCCAGCGGATCGGCGCCGGGGATCCGCGTCGTCCCGGGCGATCCGGCGCACAGCATCCTCTACCTCGCCTATGCCCGCGACACCGCGAACCCCGACGTCAAGGCGATGCCGCCGCTCGGGATCGATCGCGCCGATGCCGCGGGGCTCGCGACGCTCGAGACCTGGATCGAAGGCCTGCCCGCAGCGCGCTGACGGGTGTCCGGAATCGTGTCCTGTCCTCGCGGCGCGCGACCAGGCATATGGAGAGTCATGAGTTACGTGATGGTTGATGTCGAGTCCGACGGTCCCGCGCCGGGGTTGTACTCGCTCGTATGTTTCGGCGCGGTCCTGGTGACCCCCGCACTCGATCAGACGTTCTACGGTCGCACGCGTCCGATCAGCGATGACTTCCTGCCCGATGCGCTCGCGATCAGCGGCTTCACGCGCGCTCAGCACGTGACGTTCGACGACCCGGCTGTCGTGATGAAGCAGTTCGCCGAGTGGATCTCGGCGCTACCGGGCAAGCGTCGGATCTTCATCTCCGACAACAACGGGTTCGATTGGAGCTTCATCAACTACTACTTCCACCGCTACCTGAAGCGGAACCCGTTCGGCTTCAGCTCGCAGAACCTCGGCTCGCTCTACAAGGGCCTGGTCAAGGACACGTTCGCCACGTTCAAGCACCTGCGCGAGACGCGGCACACGCACGATCCGGTCGACGACGCGCGCGGCAACGCGGAGGCGCTGCTCAAGCTGAAGCGGGATCTCGGACTCAAGATCTCGTTCGAGTGACGCCGAGCCGGGCGAGCATCGTCTCGTCCTCGAGCTGCCGCGAGATCGCGATCGCGCGTGCGTGGGCCTCCGGATCGCCGGTGATCCGCGCGAGCAACCCGAGCGCCATCGCACGCGCCCGGACGTGGCCGCCGTCGCCGGCATGCTCGGTGGCGCGCCGCGCGTGATCGCTGGCCTCGGCGGCGGCGCCTTGCTTCCAGCGGGCGAATGCGAGCCCGCTCGCACGGCGCGCGCGTGCGAACGGTGGCCCGTCGTCGGAGATCGACCGATACAGCGCCTCGGCCGCCGCGGGCTCGCCGACCTGGTTCAGGGCGTAGCCGCGGTGATCGATCCAGCGCGCATGCAGGCACGCGCGTTCGACGGGATCGGTCACCTCGTCGAGCAGGGCAGGGACCTCGGCGAGCAGGTCGGCGACGGTCGCCGGGGCCTCGCGGGTCGCGAGATAGGCACGGACCAGAACGGTCTCGAGGCGCGCGAGTGGCGGCGCGCCTGCCAGGTCTGCGCGCGCCCGCGCGAGATGTGCCGCGGCCCCTGCGTGATCCCGCGCGCGGATCGCGAGCGACGCATGGCCGAGCGCGATCCACGCGCGACCGGTGCGCGACTCCGTGGTCGGCGGCTGACTCCATGCCCGCAGCAGGTCGACCGCCATGCTTGCCGGCAGATCGGTGAATCGCGAGTGGTACTGGCCGAGCCAGCGCACGCGCTGATCGACTGCTTCGGGCAGGCCGAACACCAGCACCGCCCGCGCGCCCCACGTGCCGCCGTCTCGCGATCCGCGCCGGCGCAGTCGACGAAGCGCGCGCTCGACGCTACCGGCGTCATCCTTGTAGCCGCGGTAGGCGCAGAGGCGATCGGCGACCGCGGCGAGCGAGCCCGCCTGCTCGCTCATCCAGTCGACGTAGGTGCCCCAGTCGAAGCCGGTGCTGCCGAGCATCGCGCTACGGAAGCTGCTTCCAGCCGGCCTTGACCCGCAGGTACGGACCCTTGAATGGTGGCGAGCCGGCGGCGGGGCCGAGCACGTAGTCGGCGCGACGGTTCGCGGCCTCGTCGGTGTTGTCCGCGGTCTTGACCGCGAGCACGTCCTCGCCGAAGCCCGCCACCGCGACCGGGATCGAGAGCCCCTTCTTGCGGAAGTACGCGCCGATCGCGAGTGCGCGGTCGACCGAGAGCTTCCGGTTCTTCGGCCCGGCACCGACGGTGTCCGTGTGCCCGGCGATGTAGAGGCGCATCTTCATGAACTTGCCGCTGGTCTTGATCACCTCGGCGATCTTCACGAGGCTCGCGTCGAGCTTCGCGGTCTCGCCCGGCCGGACGACCGCGCTGTCGGTCGCGAAGGTCACGTCTTCGTGATCGATCGCGACCGACCACGGGATCAGCTCGACCGTGGACACCGTGCCGTCCGCCGCGGAGACCCGCAGCTTCATCGACAACACGCGCATCGTGGGCGGCTGGGTCCAGCTGATCGCCAGCCACTTATCACCCGGGTCGCCGGTGAAGCTCGCCGCACCGGATCCGAGGTCATTGCCGTTCTCACCGACCACGATCAGCTCCGCCTTCTCGATCGCGCGAGACACCTTGAACTGAAGCACGCGCTTGTCGAGATCGAGGTGATCAGCGTCGTACTTCACCTTGATCGGCGCGCGGACCGCGGTCTCGAACGTGAACTGATCGCGCCACGGACCCTGCCCGACGACCTGCACCGTGAGTGCTCCCTTGTAGGCCGCGTTGCCCGGCTTGCCGTCGCCGACCGCGAGCGTCACCGACTGGCCACTCGCGAGCGCGCGATGCTTGAGCGTGAACTTCTTGCCGTCATCGCGCGAGAGCTCGAGCTGCAACGAGGTGACCGCCTGGGCCGCGGTGAACTTGATCGCCGGCTTCTCGCCGACCGGCACCGCACCCCGCAGCTCGTAGCGGACCGGTTGGGCCGCCGCGGTTGCAATTCCGAACAGGACAACAGACAGGCCGAGCAGCCAGCGCACCATGCGTCGAGGATAGCCCACCGCACGAACCCGAGGAGAAATGTCGAGTTGCGGCGTTCTGCCCCGCCTGCCGGAGGTCGGCCCGGTTGCGCGCCGGCGGCGTGGCTGCGCTGGCCGCTGACCTGATCACCGATCAACGACTACGGGCAGGCTTCGGCGCCCGGCGGGGCCGGCACATCGATCCGGACTGGCGCGCCGGTCGGCGTGACGTACTGGACGCGGACCGTCATCGATGCGTCGGTGAGGTTGCGGGCGATGTGATTGTGCGTTCCACCCGGATCGACGAACGCGGTCCCGGCAGGATACGCCGTACCGACGCAGGGTGCGTCGCCGTCGAACAGCGTCAGCGTGCCGGTCACGATCGACGCGAACGCGAGGCCGCTATGGCTGTGCCATCCGGTATGGCCGCCCGGTGCGAGGACGATCTCCTGCATCACCAGCGTGGTGGGGCCGTCCACCTTCGCATGCGTGCCGCCAAACTTTACGTCGGTATAGGACAACCCGAGCGCGGCGGACGCGAGCTTCTTCGCTACCGCGCCGCTACCGGCGGTCTCCTGGCTGACCTCGGTGATTCCCTCATCGGTGCACGCGCCGAGTAGCGCGCTGCACATCGCCAGCTGAATGATTCGCTTGGTCATGTGATCTCCCATTGTGTGCGCGAACCTTAACGCAGGTCTTGCGTCACACGAGTAGATCAATCTCGCTGATCGACACTGCCGCAGGGCCGATGTAACAACCGCGCCGGATCAGATCTGCACTGCGACGTGAGCGCACGAGCGCGGTGATCAGATCTATTCGGATCGTGCCGCCAGAAAATGCCTGATGGCGCGCGCCCAGGTGATCGACCGCGAGTCCGAGCTCGAGGCTCGCCGCGCCCGTGTGCGGATCCGCGGCGATCGAGCGCAGCCGTCTGACCTCGATCGTGCGGCGCGCAGGATCGATCCCGCGCCACGTGCCCTTCGCCACCACGAGATTGCGGACGCCGCCGTTCGGATCGAGCCGGCGAAACGCGGCCTCACGTGCGGATAGCCCGAGTCCGGTGCACACGCCGCGCTCGATCAAGGGGAAGCGGCGGATCGCATCACCGTCATCCCCAACCGGTGCGGATCGGGTCGCGAAGTCGAACGCGCCGTCGCTCACGATCGTGATCGGCTCGTTGATCTCGTCCGCGCCCGCGACGATCGGCGCGCCGAGCCGGAACCGAGACAGGCCCTGTGCCTCGACCACAGCGTCCGCGTGGCTGGCAAAGATCGTCCACAGACCGAGGGCGTCGTCGTGGAGTAATGCGTCGGCCGACAGCACGAGCTCGGCACGACCGGCCGGCGCTGCGCCCGCCCCGGCGAGCAGGGCGAGATCACGGCTCGCACTCGCGATCGCGGCGGTGAGCCCGAGCTCGTCGCGCTTGCGCGCCTCGCGCGACAGCTCGAGGCGGTGTTGGCCCCGGGTCACCAGCGTCCGCGCGCGGACGAGGCTTGCGGCCCACTTGGCATGGAACCCAGATCGCGCGAGCACCGCGACGCGCGCGCGGGAGTTCTCGACGCGCGAGCTCGCGGTGGTCCCGGCGGGCGGGCGCGCGGTCGCGCCGAGCTGGCGCGCGGCCTCGACCAGATCGGCCTCCGCGAGTGCGGGGTCGAGGACGGCGACCTTCGCCGGCGCGGCCGGCGGGGTGCTCTTCCACACCCGACCGACCGCCGCGATCGCGAGCTCGAGTGTCTGATCGACGAGCTCGCGCGCGGTTCCTTCCGTCGCGCCGATGTCGAGTCGTGCGCTGCCACGCCCGCGCGGCACGTCGTGGTGGAGGATGATCGTGAACCGCGTGATCTGCTCGTGCCGCTCGAGGTTGCGCGCCTCGTCGAACGAGCCATGCTCCTCCGCGCGTTCGATCAGCACCCAGTCGGCGATCGAACGCCGGTCCAGCGCGCGCACCAGATCGCGGCGCGTGATCACGTCGACCGCCGGCCCCGCACGAAGCCCTTGGTGCGGATCCAGGGCGCCTCGATCGATCGCCACGTCGGCTCGCCGCCAGCGTCGTCGCGGTACGCGGTGATCGCGCGCTCGCTGGCGACGCCGTCGATCGCCTGGAGCACCTGGCGCAGGTCGCCGACCAGCTCGACGTCGGCAAAGATCCGGCCGCTCGGTTGGCCCTTGCGAAGCTCTCTCGCGCGCGCGGCGACGATCACGACCCGGCTGCTGCTCGGATCGACGCTCGCCGTGATCCCGCCTTCGAGCACGAGCCCGTCACTGCGCAGGCTCTCGGCCGACGCGGTGCCGGGTGTCACGCGCAGATGCGACGACGCGGGGGCAACTGGCCCGACGTGGCCCGGGCGGCGTGCGCGGCCGCGTCCACCACCGGCATGATCCGACAGCACGCCGACCCCCTTGCCGGCGTCGACCAGCGTCTGCGGTGCCGCGACCTCGCCCTCATCGTCGAACTCGAACCCGCCATACGCGCCTTGCTGCGTCGGATCGTCGACCAGCGCGAACAGTGGCGCCGCGAGCGAGGCCCCGATCGAGAGCCGGTTGTCGACCTCCGGTCGCCGCCCAGCGCTCGACGTCAACAGCGCGCGGACACCCGCGTCGACCAGCGTCGCGGTCACGCTGGGATCGAGCACCACGATCTGCTCGCGGTCCTCGAACGGACCCGGCGTCATGATGTGGAGGGCGGTCCGGGTGACCCTCGCGATCGCCGCGGCATCGAACGCCTGGTCATCGATCCCACCGCTCCACGCGAGCTCGCCTTCGCAGACCACCGGCCGCATCCCGTTCCACGCCGCGCGCAGGACACGGTTGCGGATCCGGACATTGTGCTGCTGCCGATCGTGACCCGGCGAGAACGACCACACGGTCGCGTCGTCGACATCGAGCAAGGTCGCGGCGTAGATCACGCGGCTATCGGTCGTGCGATCGAGCGCGGCGATCCGCTCGAGCCGGCCGCGGATCTGCGCATCGACCAGCGGCGCCGCCACGGGCAGCGCCGGAGGCGCAGGGATCGGTGCGAGGCCCTTGCGCGCTCCCGGACCCAGCGCGCGGACGGCCGCGGCGACCCCGGCGGAGCTCAGGTCTGACGACACCTGCTCGCGCCACCGCCCGGTCGCATCGCGGACCGAGAGCACGACGCCGTCTCGCCGCGACCGGTGCACGCCCATGCCGAGCACGTCGAGCGCGCCGGTGGTCCGTACCCGGGATACTGCCAGGGCGTGCACGGTCGGGTACGTTCCAGCGAGCTGCTCGACGGCATCCCGCAGCCAGGTCCGGACGTCGGCCCGGGTCTCCTCGCGGCGGCGAATCGTGCTGCGCGTTCCCCCGCACCCGAAGGCCAGCAGCAGCGCCGACCCCGACGCCGTCCCGCGCAACAGCTCGCGGCGGTTCACCTGGGCAATAGTGCCATGGCTCAGGGATTGGCGACGCGGCCGCGGGCCTCGACGTCGAGCTTCCCGGGCACGCGCGTCGGACGCTTGAGCGAGATCCTGGATCCAGGGGCGCCACGTCCGAGCCAGGCGGCGACCCGGTTGAAGTCGCCGAACCGGGTGTACTTGCCCTCGGCGCCGAGGAACGCCATCACGACCTCCCGGTTGTCGAACCGGGCGCCGGTCACGAAGCAGTATCCGGCCGATCGCGTGTAGCCGGTCTTGCCGCCGATCACATCGTACTTCCTGGTGATCAGTGGGATGTTGGTCGAGCCGTAGCCGATCTTCGAGTACTTGTCTTTCGACACCACG
The DNA here is from genome assembly GCA_037720695.1 of Kofleriaceae bacterium. Taxonomy (GTDB): domain Bacteria; phylum Myxococcota_A; class Polyangia; order Haliangiales; family Haliangiaceae; genus JABFXX01. The sequence goes on from JBBJLY010000009.1 coordinate 29,554, forward strand.
AGCTCGAAGTCGTCGCCCATGATCTCTCGCAGCACCTTGTCAGCGAGGGCAGCGCGCAGCGCGATCGCCATCTCGCGGGCGGTCGACACGTTGCCGCGCATGCCCGTTGGATCTGTGAAGTGGGTCCGCTTCAGGTGCAGGGCTTTCGCGAGCTTGTTCATTGCCCCCACCAGCTGGTCGGGGCTCATCCCGGCAGCCCGTGCAAGCGCGGTCGGCGCCCGGTTGTCGGACGCCATGAGCATGGCGCGCAGGAGATCCCGATTCTTGAAGGTCTCGTTGATGTCGAGCCGCGTCCTGGCCCCGCCGAGGCCCCCGCGGACGTCTACCCGGGTGATCGTGGTCCAGCCGTCGAGCTCCAGGCCGGCCTTGCGGACCGCCATCGCGACGAAGATCTTGGTCGTCGACGCGATCGGCCGGACCTCGTCGGCGCCCCGGGCGAACAGCTCGGCGCCGGTCTCCGCGTCGAGGACGACCACGCCCTTCGATTTGACGTCCGGCAGGTCCTCTGCGGATGTCGGTCGCGAGATCACACCAAGGGCCAGGAACACCACCCCAACTGCGAGGGTCCGCACGATGTTGGTCGTAACACGGGGATCCGGGTTCCGCGACTTTCCAGCCGGTTGTGCGCTAGGATGAGACCTTCGCGGAGACCGCATGGACCTGCATCACGGCCCGCCGCAACAAGACCTCCTGATCGGGCAAACCATCGGCAACTATCTGGTCAAACAGAAGTTGGGTGAAGGTGGGATGGGCTCGGTGTATCTCGCGGAGCACCCGTCGATCGGCAAGAAGGTCGCGCTCAAGGTCCTGCACTCCGAGTTCTCGACCAACCAGGACATCGCGGCCCGGTTCTTCAACGAGGCGAAGGCCGTCAACGACATCGGCCATCCCAACATCGTCGACATCGTCGACTTCGGGATCATCCAGGCCGGGGCCAATCGCGATCAGCTCGTGTACTTCATCATGGAGTACCTGTCCGGCGTCACGCTCTCCGCGTTGATCCGGAACGAGTCGCCGGTCCCGCCGGAGCGCGCGCTCGGCATCGGGCTTCAGGTCGCCGACGCGCTCGCCGCGTCGCACAAGTGCGGCATCGTCCACCGCGATCTCAAGCCCGACAACATCATCCTCCAGCCGCGCGGTCGCGAGCGCGACTTCGTGAAGCTGCTCGACTTCGGGATCGCGAAGCTCACCAACGATGCACAGGGTTCGCGCCGGACGCGCACCGGCATCGTGATGGGAACTCCCGCGTACATGTCCCCCGAGCAGTGCGAGGGCCGCGGCAACATCGATCACCGGACCGACATCTACGCGCTCGGCATCCTGCTCTACGAGATGCTGACCGGTCGCGTCCCCTTCATCGGTGAAGGCTACGGCGAGATCCTCGTCCAGCACCTAACCCAGCCGCCGATCCCGCCGTCGCAGTTCCGCATGATGAACATGCACATCGAGGCCGTGGTCATGAAGGCGCTCGAGAAGCGTCCCGAGATGCGCTACCCGTCGATGGACGAGATGATGCGCGCGATGTCGGACCCGGTCGGGTACGTCGAGTCGTATGGCGGGATCCAGAGCTTCATGCAGCGCCAGCTGATGCCGTCGAGCGCCGCGAATGCGCCCGGACCCACCATCCGGCTGACGCCCGCGCCGATGACCACGCCGGTGCCGGGCTCGATCAACTACCGCGGCAACATGCAGACGGGTCCCGGCGGGATGATGACGCCGTACCCGCACACCGCGAACAACATGGGCGTCACGCCGTCGCCAACGACGCTCGGCGCATCGTCCGGTGAGCTGACCGGCAAGCGCAGCAAGGTCGGCTTCGTGATCGCCGGCGTGGTGGTCGCCGCGGCGGCGGTGATCGGCGTCGTGATGATGTCCAAGGGCAAGGACCCGAACCCGATCGCCAGTCCACCGGCCGCGATCGATGCCGCGGTGGCGGCCGAACTCCCGCCGGCCACGCCCGACGCCGCCGGTCCCGCGGTCGCTCCGGGCAGCGCGGCCGGCAGCGCGAAGATCATCGGGGACGGCTCGGCCGTCGGTTCCGACGCTGGCTCGAACGCCGGTTTCGACGCGGGCAGCGGCAAGCTCACGATCGAGACCGCGAAGATCTCGATCACGTCCGTCCCACCGGGCGCGAAGATCCTGATCGATGGCAAGGAGCACAAGCAGCGCACCCCGGCGGAGCTCGTGCTTCCGGTCGGTGCCCGGCCAGTCAAGATCGTGCTGCGGCTTCGCGATCACGAAGATCTGGCGCTCAAGCCGATCGTCGTGAATGAAGATCAGAAGCTGCTCGACATCAAGTTGAAGAAGCGTGCGGGCCCGGTGCCGGGCAAGGGATCAGGCAGGGGTTCCGGCAAGGGCAAGGGGACGGATGAAGACGGGCTAGAACGCCCCGAGTAAGTGAGGGAAGAATGAATGTGAAAACGATCAGCGCCGCGCTGTGTGCGCTTGTCCTCGTACCAGCGCTCGCGTCGGCGCAGCCGAGGACGCCCGACGACTTCTACAAGGAAGGCGAGACCCAGTACAACCTGGGCGAGTTCCAGAAGGCGATCGAGGCGTTCAAGAAGGGGTTCGAGCTCGAGACCAGCGAGAGCAAGAAGTCGGCGTACCTGTACAACATCGCCCAGTCATACCGGCAGGCGAAGGATTGCTCGAACGCCCAGTTCTTCTACAAGCGCTACCTCGCGCTCAAGGAGAACGACACCGCGAAGCCGCTCAGGCCCGAGAAGCGCGCCGAGATCCAGGAGCGCATCAAGGAGCTCGAGGAGTGCGCGCGCCAGCAGGAAGCGATCCGGCAGAAGCCGCCCGATCAGAACCCCGAGGATGACCCGTCCAAGAAGCCGCTCCCGCCGCCCAAGGTGGTCGCAGAGGTGCCTCCCGAGGAGGACCCCGAGACCGACATCACCAAGAGCGCCGATCCGTCACCGCGCGTGATCTCGATCCGCGGCCTCGGCGGCGGCGCGAAGATCAGCACCGGCGATCTCGACGTGCCGATCCAGGCGACCGCGGCGCTGTTCGCCGGCTATCCGATCGCGCTCCAGCCCAAGCTCACGCTAGAAATCGGCGCTGGCTTCACGTTCACGCCGGTCCCCTACGAGCGGACCGACACGATGGAGAGCAAGTCGGCCACCCTGCTCGCGGTGTTCGCGAACATCGGCGCCACCTATCACGTGACGCAGAAGATCGGCTTGCGCGGCGATCTCGGCCTCGGTGCGCTGTTCTTCACCGGCGTCAGCGAGAGCCCGTTCACCGACAACGCACCGACCGACGGCGCGCTCGGTATGTTGCACGTTCGCGCCGGCATCTCCGGCGATTACGCGATCACGCGCAACGTGATCGCCACGATCACGCCGATCGCGTTCTCGTACAGTCCTCCCAAGGAAGGCCTGGACGAGAGCATCAAGTCGATCACCGCACTCGACTTCATGGTGGGCCTTGGCTATCGGATGTAAGGTTGTTCCGGGGGTCACGAGATGAAGAAATGTCCGTTCTGCGCTGAGGAGATCCAGGACGAAGCGATCAAGTGTCGCTTCTGTAATTCGTTCCTGTCTCAGGCGGGCGCAGCGCCGGCAACCGCCGCACCGATGCCACTCGCTGCGATGTCCAGCGAGGCCGCTCCGCCGTTCGCGCGCGCGACCAAGGACGACAAGGACGAACCGCGCAAGCTGCTCTACGAGGGTGTGCCGTCGTGGAAGGCGTTCCTCGGCTACTACGTGCTGACCGTGATCGGTGCCGCGGCGATGATCGCGGTCCTGCTCAAGATCTCGGGTCCCGATGCGCCCACCCAGCGCAAGATCATGAACGTGGTGATCCCGGCAGCGGTCGCCGTGATCTTCATGTTCGGCGTGACGCTGTATCGCAAGTCGATCAAGTTCCGCGTCACCAACAGCGCGATCGAGACCGAGCGTGGCCTGCTGTCGAAGAAGATCGACGTGCTCCAGCTGTGGCGTTGCCGCGACGTTCGCTACAAGCAGAACCTCGTGGACCGCATCCTCGGCATCGCGCATGTCGAGGTGTTCGCGCAGGACGCCACCACGTCCCACCTCGAGCTCGTCGGTATGCCGGCATCACGCCAGCTGTTCGAGCAGCTCCGGGACTCGATCGAGATCCAGCGCCAGCACAAGAACGTCTACGGCGTCGTCAGCTGACGCGCGGCGCGGCTCGCTTGCGCGCGACGTAATTCTGCGCAGCGAGTGCGAACGTCAGCGCCATCGCGCCGGATCCGAACGTCGCCCAGAACACGAACCCGAACGGGTTGATATTGCGGGTCACCTGCGTGGTCTGCACCTCCGGGGCGATCATCCGGTTCGTGCACAAGGACACCCCGACGCTGGTCACCACGCCGGCGGCGCACGCGATCGCGCTCCGACGAAACCGCGCGCCACCGTCGCGGACGTTCACGATCTCGGTCACGCCTTCGCCTGCTTGAGCTTCAGAGGATCGACGCCGGTCAGGATGACCTCGCCGCCGCGGCCGATCCGGATCTCGGCGACCGGCGTCGCCTCGACGTCGGCGAGCGAGTAGCGCTCCGTCAGCAGCTGGATGCGCTGGTTGGCCGAACCGCGCAGTCCGGCGGCGAGGCGCTCGCCGGCGCGATACCGGCCATCGATCAGGACATCGAGTCGCGCGAGCACCTGCGAACCGGATGGCAGCTCGCGGATCTCGTCGATCGTGTAGCCGGAGAACGCGAGCGTCGACAGCCCGCGATCCCGTGCCGCCTGCAGCAGCGCGACCGCGGCCGGCGCCTGCTGCAGCGGTTCGCCACCCGACAGCGACAAGCCCTCGACCCGCGAGGCGACGAGCTGCGCGACCACGTCGGCGACTTCGAGCTCGCGCCCGCCGGTGGCGTCGTGCGTGGTCGGGTTGAAGCACCCGGGGCAACCGAGCGTGCAGCCCTGCAGCCAGACCACGAATCGCGCGCCCGGACCATTGGCCCGGCTCCGCGGCTCGATCGCGTGGACACGCAGGTTCATACCTACTTGATCGGCTTCGCGAGCACGGGCATCGGGCGCTCGCCGACGCTGGTCCCGACGATGTCGATCTCCTTGAGCAGCAGATCCGGCGTGATGACGCCGCTCTCGATGCCGGACGACGGGACGAAGCCGTCGTCGGCGCCGCTGGTCAGCCGCAACTGCAGCTGGCTCTCCTTGGCGGCGAGGAAGTTGTACGTGGTGATCTCCTTCGAGACCCCGACGACGTCCTTCCACGCGCGCATCGGCACCTCGGCGAGCTGCGCGCCGCGTACGAGCTCCTGCTTGCCATTGGGATACACGCGGTAGGCGAGGATCGCGGGCGGGGGTAGGGCCTGGTCTGTCGTCTTGATCATCTGCACCAGCTCGCGGCGCGACCACTCGGGCGCCGAGGTGATGGCAGCGTCGTCGAACCGGCGCACGATCAGGCCGTACTTGAGACCCTCGGCGCGCGCCAGCGAGGTCAGGCGCTGGACCAGCGCGGCGCGGGCGACACCGCCCTTGCCGGTCACGAACAGGTTGGTCGCGCTGCCGTGGAACGCGCCACCGTCGGCGGTGCGCCGCGCGTGGCCATTCGACTTCTGGCCCTTCTGCGATGGCGTGCGGCTGGTCAGCAGCGTCTTCAGCGTGCCGTCCTGGATCATCTCGACGCGGCGAGCGGCCACGCCCTCGTCATCGATCTTGTAGCCGCCGATCAGCGCCTTGCCGGCGCCGACCTTGGCCGTCGGGTCATCCGCGATCGACAGGTTGGTCGCCAGCACCTTGAGGCCGACCTTGTCCGTCAGCGCGCCGCCGAACGTCTTGGCCTCCTGCGGGTTCAGCCCCTCCGGGACCGGCGTGCCACCGAGGTGTGGTGCGAGCGAGTAGCGGATGACGCCGACCGCGCCCTCGCCCTCGAACAGCACCGGACCGCTGTAGCGCTCGAGCACCGGCGCCTTGGCCAGCGCGCCGATCGTCTCCATCAGCCGCTTGGACTCACCCTTGAGATCGTCCTCGCCGGGCAGATCCTTTGCGGTGTGACCGTAGCGCAGGAAGTATTGCGACAGCGCCTGGCCGTCGGCGGCCTGGCCACTGGCGGCGATCAGGACGCCGCTGGCGCGCCGCGTGTCGGTCACGCTGGTGCCTTCGGTCGTCAGGTACCACCGGCGCTCCAGATAGCTGGTGACGGCGACCCGCGAATCACGGACCTGCAGCTGGTCGCGAAACACCGCGGACACCGCCTTCGCCCGCGCCTCCAGCTCGTCCAGCGTCTCGAGCGGCTGGACCAGCACGGGCTCCTCGGACACGACGGCCTTCTCCTCGGTCCACGACGGCACGTCGACGCCACGTGCACCGCCAGCGCGCCGCGCCTCGATCTTGGCACGGAGCTGCATCAGCGCTTCCTTGTATGCCGAGTCGGTGACGAGCCAGGCGGCGCGCCGCGCGATCCGCGGCGTCGCTTCGAGCGGCAGGTTGATCGCTGCGACCGCGTCGATCTCCTCGGCCTGCGCGACGGCAAAGTTGCCGTTGTCGAACTCAGGCTTGCCGACGCGCACGCGCGCCTCGAGGTTCACGAAGTGACGGTTGCGCTTGCTGGTGGTGTGGCCGAGGCTGGCCGCGGCGTCGTTGACGTCGACCTCGGTGATCTTGTAGGCGATGTGATACGGCTTCGGCGCGCCCGGGATCTCGAGCTGCGTCATCGCGCGATTCATCTCCTCGGCGATCGCGTCGAGGATGTCATCGGTCACGGCCTTTGACGGCGCGCCCACCGGACCATCGGCCGGCTTCGCAGGCTTGTCGGGCTTCGCGGGCTGCGCGACGGTGGATGCCGGAATGACAGCGGAGACCAGGACGAACAGTGCGCGCTTCACGGCGCCTCCTTGCGGATCGATGGCGGATTGAGCACAGGCGGACGATCCGGCGCGACGTAGCCCTTCTCGACCTCGATCTTCTCGAGCAACAGACTCGGCGCCGACGCCGACACCGGGACCCACCCGCTCTCGGCTCCGCACACCCCGTTGAACGTCTCGATCTCCCGGCTCGCGGCGCGGATCGACTGCAGCGCGACCAGCGGCGTGCCGCTGATGTCGACGCCACGAACGAGCTCCTTCTTGCCGTCGGGAAACAACCGGTACGCCATCACCGGGTTGACCTTGAACGCCTGCGGCGCGAACGCCGAGGTGTTGGTGAAGCCGCCGCTGATATCGGTGAAGATCATCCCGTACGGCCGCTTCTGGCGCTTGATCTCCTCGACCAGCATCCTCTCGAGATCGACGCGCGGCACGCTGCGCTCGACCGACACCACGAGGTTGCCCTGGCGCGCGACGGCGGGCAGACCCGGCGAGCGGCGGCCGTGGCCGTTGGACTTGGGGAACCCCTTGATCGGGTTCCTGCCCATGGTGAAGCCGACGAGCTTCCCTTGTCGATCAGGCTGACGAGCTGCGCACGCACGCCCTCGTCGTCGAACCGATAGAACCCGTTCAGCTGGGTGCCGTTCAGGGTCTGGATCTGCGGGTTGTCGTAGACGGAGAGCCACTCGGGCGCGATGTCCTTGCCGACGTACGACGCGAACGTCTGGCCGCCGGTGGTGTCCTTCTGGCGATGGCCTTCGATCCGATGGCCGAACACCTCGTGGAAGAACACGCCCGAGGCGCGCCCCTCGAGGATCGCGGGACCGACGTAGGGCTCTGCGATCGGGGCATCGTGGAGCGCGTCGAGATCGGTGTTGACCGCCGCGATCAGCTTGTCGACCTCGCCGTCGCCCGGCAGATCCGATGGCTGGCGACCGAACCGCTGCTCGAGCCGCGACAGGTTCTGGCCATCGTCGGCCTTGACTCCGACGGAGACCGACAGTTGCGCGCTGGTCCACGACAGCTGGATCTGGCTGCCCTCGCTGTTGACCAGCCAGGCGGTGTTGAGCTGGAACACGGCGCCGCACGAGCCGCGCGTTGCGGTGCCCTTCAGGGCCTTGGCCGAGCACCGCTTGAGGCGACCGACCCACTGGGCCTTGTCGAACTGCAGCCGGGCGGGCGCCTCGACGTAGACCCCGGGCTGGGATGGCGAGAAGTCAGGCGCGGTCGCGCGGTTCTTGAGCGTGGCCTGGTCCTGGCGGACGTAGCCGAGCGCGGTCACCGCCTCGCGGTAGCGGCGGTCGGTCTCGAGCCACAGCGCGTTGGACAGCGCCTGCTTGTCCTCGCCGAACGGCACGACACCGCGTCGGGTGAACGGGCTGTTGAGGCCATTGTCGTCGCTGGCGAGTGCGCGCGTGTTGTCGAGCTCGGGCGTGCCGACGCGGACCTCGACGTCGAGGTTCCGGGCGGAGTCGTCCTGGTCGGTGACCAGGGCGCCGCCCTCGGCCTCCAGGCTGACGACCCGCTGCTCCACCAGCTGGAAGGCCAGGTAGTAGGCCTGGGTCGCCGGATCCTTTGCCTCCGCAGCGCTTCCAGCTCGCGGGTGTTTCGGCCCGCAGGATGTCCAGGATGGGCGACCGCTTGTCGGGGTGTTACCCTCCGTCGGTGGGCTGGTCACCACGTCGATCTTCGACGGGACCGCCGGCAGATCGATCTTGATCATCTCGGGGTCGGGGTCGTCCCCTTGCCGCCGTTCCCAGCCGGGCAAGCCGCGAGCACGGCGAGCCAAAAGATCCGTCGCATATGTCCCAAACACTAGCACGGCTATAATCGGCGCCACTGTGCCGTCGGGTCGTCCAACCGTCCTCGCCATTCACGACGAGGGCGACGTGCTCGACCTCCTCACCAGGCTGTTCGAAGCGAACGGCTTCGACGTGGTCACCGCGGTCACCGGCTATCGTGCGCAGGCCTACCTCGAGGCCGACCGGCCGATCGATGTCGTCATCGCACCGTGGGACCTCGCGCATCCCGTCGGGGGCGATGTCTATCGCTGGGCGCTGCAGCGCCGCTACGATCTCCGCGATCAATTCGTGTTCGTCGCCCAGGACGTGCCGAGCGAGTTCGATCGGCTTGTCGCAGGCCGATGCCTCGCCGTCTCGATGCTGCGACCGAACGAGGTCATCCGGGTCGCGGTCGCGACGATCAATCGCCGTCACCAGCTCGAGGCCGCGCGCGACGCAGCGATCGCCGAGCTCGCCGACTCCAACGATCCGACGCTGCTCCTGGTCGACGACGACCCTGGCCTGCTCGCCGCCATGGCGGGCCTGCTGACCGACGCCGGCTACAACGTGACGCGCGTAGAGAGCGGGAACCGCGCGATCGCACATCTCCGGCAGGAGGAGTTCGAGGCGATCGTCGTCGATTGGCACATGGATGACGGCAGCGGCGCGGATCTCTACCGCTGGATGATCCTCGAGCGGCCATGGCTCGCCGATCGCATCGTGTTCCTGTCGAGCGAGGAGAGCGACGACACGAGCCTGGTCGCGCCGGGCCGCCCCACCTTCCGCAAGGGCCAGGACTCGTTCGGCCTCACCACCGTGCTGCGCGAGATCATCCGCGACGTCCGGCACACCACCAGCCAGAGCTGACCCACCGGAAGGACTGTTCCGATTCGAGGGGTTGCGGCACGGCCTCGGGACGGGAACGTTGGGCGCATGAAGATGCCCGTCCTGTTCCAGGCACATGGCGCGCCTCCGCTGCTCGACGACCCGGCGTGGATCGCCGAGCTCGCGGGATGGGCGAAGGTGTTGCCCCGACCCGCGGCGATCGTAGTCGTCTCGGCGCACTGGGAGGCACATCCGCTCGCGATCGGAGCGACTCGGCCGCTGCCGCTGATCTACGACTTCTACGGGTTCCCCGACAAGTTCTACCAGCTGCAGTACCCGGCGCCGGGAGCCCCCGGCGTTGCCCAGCGGATCCGCGCGCTACTCGCCGCGGCGGGGGTCCCGTTCGTCGACGCACCGGATCGCGGGCTCGATCACGGCACGTACATCCCGCTGATCTGCATGTACCCCGGCGCGGACATCCCGGTGCTCCAGATCTCGCTGCCGAGTCAGCGTCCCGCGGAACTGTTCGCGGTCGGCCAGGCGCTCGCCCCGTTGCGCGACGAGAACGTGCTGCTGATCGGCAGCGGGTTCCTCACCCATAACCTCCGCGCACTCCGCCTGCGCGAGACCCCGCAGTGGGCGAGCGACCTGGATTCATGGGTCGCCGACGTGCTGGTGCGCGGCGATCACGACGCGCTGATCGACTACCAGGCCAAGGCGCCTGGCGTGCGCGAGTCGCTGCCGACGCACGAGCACTTCGTGCCGGTGATCGTCTCGGCGGGTGCGGCGATCGGCGCGGCGGTGACGTTCCCGATCACGGGCTTCTGGTGGGGCGGAGCAATGACGAGGCGTTCGGTGCAATTCACCTGAGAGTTGCGGTATTGCAGCGCCATGCTGGCGCGCATCCTCGACGAGGCAAAGATCTCGGTCTCCACCGACGGGCCGGAGATCCTCGCGGCGATCAAGTCAGGCAAGCTGACCTGGGTCGAGCTCGAGCGCCAGACCCCCGAGGCCGACGCGCTATTGGTCGCGCTCGAGCTCCATCCGCTGACAGTCGAGGATGTCTGGCATTCGGGCTCGCGGCCAAAGATCGACGACTTCCCGGGCTATCTCTACGTCATCGTCCACGGCATCGGTTCTGCCAAGCGTAACAAGCTCGAGCTGGTCGAGGTCGACGTCGTGATCGGGCCGAACTGGCTCGTCACCCACGATCGCGATGGCCTGGTCTCTGACGATGTCGGCACCGAGCTCGATCACTCGCCGCGCCCGCTGCAGAAGGGGGTGGCGTGGGTCGCGCACGCCGTGCTCGACCGCGTCGTCGATCGATACCTGCCCGTGATCGATCAGCTCGACGTCGAGATCGACGAGCTCGAGAGCGACGTGCTCGAGAAGGCGGGCACGCCTCGCGGCAGAAGCGTGCTCGCGCGCATCCTCTCGTTCAAGCGCATGCTGCAGGAGCTGCGGCGCATGAGCATCCACCAGCGCGAGATCCTGCACCGGCTCGCGCGTGGCGAGTACGACGAGATCCCGCCCGAGGCGATCCCCTTCTTCCGCGACATCTACGATCACTTCGTGCGGGTGCAGGATATCTCCGACGGCTATCGAGACTTGCTGACCTCCGCGCTCGACGCGTACCTGTCCGTGCAGTCAAACCGGATGAACGAGGTGATGAAGACGTTGACGCTGATGTCGACGGTGATGCTGCCGCTCACCTTCATCGCCGGTGTCTATGGGATGAACTTCGATCCGGACTACTCCTCGTTCAACATGCCCGAGTTGCGGTGGGTGTTCGGCTATCCGTTCGCGCTGATCCTGATGGCGGTCGTCGCGACCGCGATCTTTTGGTGGTTCCGCAAGAAGGGTTACATCGGCAGCGTGGACAGCGAGGACCAGTCCGAACACAAGCGCGTGCGCACCGAGCACCGGTCGCGTCGCAAGAAGCGACGCGGGTTCTAGTTGGTCTCGAGCACGTCGCGCGCGATCGACTCGAGGTACTCGAGCGCAGCGACCAGGCCCTCGAACGCCTGCTCGTCGGCATTCAGCATCATCACGATGCCAGGCTGGCCGCCGCGGATCCGCCCGTGCGGATCGTAGAGCAGCCAGTCGTTCGGTTGTCCGCAGTTCGCGAGCGGCACGCAGTCGTCGATCCCGGCGGGGCCATAGCGTCCCGCGATCTCGAAGTACGAGCGGGCCTGATCCGCGAGGTCGGTGCTGCCGTGGTAGTCCGCAGTGCCGAGGAACCGGTACTCCCACAGCTTCGGACCGTCGGAGAGCGTGAGCAGTGCGCGGTACTCGTTCGGGAGCTGGAGCTTCGCGACCTGCTCGGCGGCAAGGATCGCGTCGAGGCTGGCGGGCGCCGCGAGGGTCGGCGGCGCGCCGAGCTGCTCGAGCGTCTCGATCACCGAGTCGAGCGCGGCGCGCAGTGGCGCGAGATGCGGCGTGGTGTCGACCGGGATCGCGGGGGCGGTCGCGCGCAACAACAGCCCACGTAGCTCTGGATCATCGGTGTACTCGGCGAAGTCGGGATCCCGGATGAACTGGTTCGTGCTGGCACCGACGGCGAGCGCGGCCGCCACGGCGCGCAGCATCGCGTCGCGCTGACCGGCGAGCGCGAAGGCGCTGGCGACGTTGAACCGCAGCTCGGGCGTCGCGTCGATCGGCACCAGCGCGGCGAGCTTCGCGATCCGCTCGCGATCACCGCCGACCGCCGCGAACGCATTGCGCAGCAACTCCTGGGCGTGAAATCCGTTGCGATCGGGGAAGTCGGTCCAGCGCGCGAGCACGAGATCGAGGAGCTCCATCACCTCGGAGCCACCGCGGTGCTCGTGGGTCAGCGGCAACAGCGCGAGCTGGGCGGCGCCGAGCACGATCTGGCCTTGATCGGGCGTGGTCGGACCTGCGATCGCATCGAGGAACGCGCGCAGCGCGTCGACCGGCCGCTCGGCATCGAGGATCTGGACCACCGTCCCGGTCGGCGAGCTCGAGGGCAGGAGCACGTGCGGCGCGGGAACCGATGCCCGGCTCGCGCGCCTGGTCGCGGGGCGTCGCGCCGGCTTCGCGCGGGCGGGCTTGGCCGGCGACTTGGCCTTCGGTTTCGCCGCGGGCTTGGCCGTGGGTTTCGGGGGCGATTTCGACCGCGACTTCGCCGTCGGCCTCGCCTTCGCGGTGCCACGGCGCGGCTTCGCGGGCTTCGCCTTCGCGCGCGCCGGAGCCTTGGCCATGCAGCCACGCTACCGTGTCTCGCCGCGCGGCGCGAACAACCGGCGGCATCGCGATAAACTTGTCGCCTGCATGGCCGACGAATCGCGGTTTCTCGCAATCCTGACCGAACGGCCCGATGACCTGGCCGCCCGGTCAGTCTACGCCGACTGGCTCGAGGAGCAGGGTGACCTCAAGCGGGCGAAGCTCCTGCGCCTGCACGCCGCGATCTGGGACGGCAAGGCGCGCAAGAAGCAGCGCGACGAGCTGCTCGCGCTCGGCACGGGTCTCGATGCCCACTGGCTCGCCATCGTGGCCTACCCCCGGATCCTCGACACCTCGTGGACCGGCAGCAACTCCACCGAGCTCGACCAGTTCATCCTCCGGTTCCTGCCCGGCGGCGCGTTCGACTACATCCAGGTCCACGACACCACGGCGGGCACCTGGCATCAGATCGGCAACGTGATCCTGGTCGACGTCAACCAGTACTCGAAGCGAGAGGGCGTGATCGCCGGCGACGAGATGCGCGGCAGCTCGTGGAACGTTGATGGGCTGGCGTGGAAGTGGACGGCGACGCGGCTCGGCGACGACTGACGCCTCACGCCTTTGGATCGAACATGCCGTCGCGGTACTCGACGATCTCGCCGCGCACGGCCGACGCGGCGACCGTCAGCGGCGATGCGAGGTACAGCCGGCCGGGACCCGAACGCCCCTTGTAGTTGCGGTTGATCGCCGAGACCGTCACCTGGTCTGTGGCCTCGGACACGCCGGGGCCGCAGCCGATGCAGGCGCCGCAGCCGGGCTTGATCACCTGCACGCCGGTACGGGCGAACAGCTCGGTGTGATCGAGCGGCTCGCCGGCCATCGACTTCACGGGGTATCGCCACAGCTGTGCGACCTGCATCGGAGCACCGTGGGGTCGACGCCACACTGTCGGTAGGCCGGGCCGGCGCACTTCGCTCTTGCGCCCAACGCAACAATGGCGCGACGGTCGGGGCATGGACCTGCTCGACCAGATGCGCACGTTCGTCCGGATCGTCGACGGCGGCAGCCTGTCGTCGGCAGCGCGCGGGCGCCGGATGTCGGTCGCCGCGGTCAGTCGTCAGCTCGCCGCGCTCGAGGCCGAGCTCGCGGCGCCGCTGATCGCGCGATCCACCCGGCGCCGGGAGGTCCCGCCGCGCGGGCGCAGATGGTACGAGCACTGCGTGCGTCTGCTACGCGAGCTCGAAGCCGCACGCGACGACGTCGCCGAGTCACCGGAGCCGCGAGGCACCGTGACGGTGAGCGCTCCGGTGGCACTCGGCATCGTGTACGTGGTGCCGCGTCTCGAGCGACTCGCGCGCAAGTATCGGCGGCTCGAGCTCGAGCTCCGACTCGAGGATCACCTGGTTGACCTCGTCGGCGAGGCCGTCGATCTCGCGCTGCGTATCGGGCCCGCCCGGCCAGACTCGACCGCGATCGTCGCTCGCCCGGTGTTCGAGTTCCGCCGCCAGGCCGTCGCCTCGCGCGCCTACCTGCGTCGACGGGGCACGCCGCGCCACCCGCGCGAGCTCGCGCAGCACGACGGTCTCATCCAGCTCGGCGCGGCACCGTGGCGCTTCGTGCAGGGTGATGAGGTTCACGAGCTCGCGGCGCCCGCGCGGCTGCGGAGCTCGGCGCCGATCGCGCTCCGCGACTGGGCGCTCGCGGGTGCCGGGATCGCGTTCCTCCCCGCGTGGCTGGTGAGCGACACCGATCTCGTCACCGTGTTGCCCGGATGGTCGACGCCGGCGGTCCACGTGTGGGCGTTACAACGCGTTGCGCAGCGCGCGGCGACGCGCGTGCGTGCGGTGCTCGACGCGCTCGGCGCGTGATCAGCCGCGGCGGATCGAGCCCGTGAGTGCGAGCCGGGCGGCGCGTTCAGCGATCCACACCGCGAGTGCCGGCGAAAGTCGTTCGACGTACCAGGCGAGGTGCGCCTCGAGCGTGACCGGAATGATCCCGCGGTCGGCGGCCATGCCGCGCACGATCGCGCGCGCGCACCGCTCGGCGGACATCCGCGGGCCAAACCGCGCGAGCAGCTGATCGCGCGAGCCGGCCAGTGCGCCGCGCACCTCGGAGCGCTGCCAGATCGGCGTCACGATCATGCCGGGACACGCGACGTTCACCCGCACGCCGTGCAGGCGCGCCTCCGCGCGCAGCGCCTGCGAGAGCCCTACGACGGCGCGCTTCGTCGTGATGTACGGCAGCGCGAGCGGATACGGCGCCAGCCCGGCGACCGACGCGAGGTTCACGATCTGACCCGCGCGCCGCGCGACCATGTGCGGATACACGGCATACACGCCGTTGATCACGCCGGCGAGGTTGATCTCGAGCACCCGTCGCCAGTCCGCGAGCGCGAGGTCCTGCGTGGCCCCACCGATCGCGATCCCAGCATTGTTGATCCACAGATCGATCCGGCCATGACCGGCCACGGTCTCCGCGGCGACCCGGGCCACCGCCTCCGCGTCGGTCACGTCGAGCGCCACTGCGATCGCCTCGCGCCCGAGCGCGCGGATCGTCGCAGTGGTTGCGGCGGCGGCCGCGGCATCGAGATCGCTGACGACGACGACCGTCCCGGCGCCGGCGAGCTCGACCGCCAGCGCGGCCCCGATCCCCGAGCCGGCGCCGGTGATCACGGCGACCTGGTGGCGGAACGTCACGACACACCTCCCAGCGCCATGCGCGACGTGCTTGATAATCCAGTCGCACTGGTCGCGCTCAAGCTCGCAGTCGTACTCAAGTTCGCAGTCGCGCTCAATGCGCCGCTTGCTGGAGCGGCGGCCGATAAGCCAGTCGCACTAGTTGCACTACGTCGCACTGAATTTCCCCCTCGCTGGACGCGGCGTCGGGTACTTGCGCCGGTGGGTTGTCCGCCCGCCGGATTTCGGCTCGGAAACCGCGGCATTTCGATCGTGCTCGCTCACCTGATAGTTCAGTCGCACGGGTCGCACTGAACTTCGCCTGATCGAGCTCGACGCGCCTGATTGACGCGCCTGATAATTCAGTCGTACTAGTCGTACTGAATTTCGTCCTCGCGTGACGCGCAATCGGCTACTTGCGCCGTCGGGTTGTCCGCCGGCCGGATTGCGGGTCGAAAAGCGCGACACCTGTGTCGTGCTCGACCTTCGGCAACCAGGGCTGGCGTGAGGCGCGAGGCGCGACGTTCCTAGCTGCGGATCCAGCTGCCGGTTTCAGCGTCGAACGTCGCGCCGCGCTCCTGGCGGCAGATCTGGATCGAGTAGCTCGAATAGAACTTCGCGCGACCCTCCGCCTGCGCGCGCAGATGCTCGGGATGTTCGCGCCATGCGGCGAGGTGGTCGGCCGAGTCGAACTCGATGATCGCGACCCGCTCGCCGTCCTCGGCGATGTAGTCCTTGGCCGCGATCAGCCCCGGCATCGTGAGCGCGAGCGCGTGGATCTCGTCGCCACGCCGGGCGTAGTCGGCCTCGATCCCTGGGCGCAGTCGGGACCGGAACACGATCACGTAGGCGGTGCGAGCGACCTCGCTCATCGCCACCACCAGGTCTGGCCGTCGAGCTGGCGTAGCTCGCACGCGTCCTCGATCTTCGAGTCACGGCTCCCGATCTTGCTGATCACGACCTTGGATGTCCCGACCGTCAGCGTGACGCCTTCGAGCCGATCGGTGATCGTGGCGAGCCTCACGCGGCGACGATAGCCTATTCAGTCGGGTTGTCGAGACGGGTCGCGCCGACCGCCGACACCGCTTCGCGGAACACCTGGCCGCGATGGCCGAAGTTCTGGAACATGTCGTAGCTCGCGCACGCCGGCGACAGCACCACGGCATCGCCCGCGGCGCACAGCTCGGTCGCGCGGCGAACCGCGTCGTGCATGTCGGATGCATCGAGCACCGGATACGTTGCCCCGTGCGTCGCGCACGCTTCGCGAATGATCGGCGCGGCCTTGCCGATCAGGATCATGCCCTTGCACACGCCCGCGAGCGCCTCGAGCATCGGGGCATACGTGCCGCCCTTGTCGACGCCGCCCGCGATCAGCACGAGCGGCCGCGGAAACCCGCGCACCGAGGCCGCGACCGAGGCGACGTTGGTGCCCTTGCTGTCGTCGTAGAAGTAGATGTCACCCTTGTCGCCGACGAGCTCCATCCGGTGGGGCAGGGGCCGATACGCCCGCGCACCGGCACGCACCGCGTCGGCGGAGATGCCGAGCCCGCGGGTCGCGAGGTACGCGCACATCGCGTTCTCGAGGTTGTGGTTGCCGACGATCACGAGATCGTCGACCGGATAGCGCTCCTCGGCCGGCAGCCGGAGCACGATCTCCTTGCCATCCAGGAACGCGCCGCGCGCGGGGCTCGCGCCTGGACGCGAGTCAAATGTGTAGAGCTGCGAAGGGATGCCGGCGGTCTCGCGCATCACCCACGGATCGGCGGCGTTCGCGATCGCGAGATCGCTCGCGCCCTGGAAGTCCCAGATCCGCCCCTTGATCTCGGCGTAGCGCTCGAGCGTGTGGAAGCGATCGAGATGATCTTCGGTGAGGTTGGTCAGCACACCGGCGTGGGCGCGAAACGTCGAGCAGTTCTCGAGCATGAACGCTGCGACCTCGGCGACGATCAGCCCACCGGGGACGTTCGCAGGATGGTCGACCATGTCGATCATCGGCATGTTGCCGAGGTTGCCGCCGCAGAACGTCGGCCGCTCCGAGGCCGCACACAGCGCCCCGGTCAACGCGGTGGTGGTCGACTTGCCGTTGGTGCCGGTGATCGCGATCAGCGACGCCTCGGGATGCAGGAACCGATATGCGAGCTCGATCTCGGCGATCACCTCGATGCCGGCGGCGGCGGCCGTGCGCATCTCGTTCAACGACGGCACGCCCGGAGACATCACGATCAGCTCGGCAGCGAGGAACGTGGTCAGATCCATGCCGCCGAGCTCGAAGCGCACCGGCACGCCTGCGAGCTGCGCGATCGGCGCGGCGAGCTGCTCGGCCGACTTCCCGTCGGTGACGATCACGCGAGCGCCACGCCGGGCGCAGAACTTCGCGACCGCGACCCCGGTCTGCGCGAGCCCGACGACCACCACCGTCTTGCCGTCGAGGTTCATCGCAGCTTCAGCGTCCCGAGCGCGACGAGCGCGAGCAGCAGCGAGATCAGCCAGAACCGGACGATGATCTTCGGTTCCTCCCACCCCTTGAGCTCGTAGTGGTGGTGGATCGGCGCCATCCGGAACACGCGCTTGCCCGTCATCTTGAACGAGCCGACCTGGATGATCACCGACAGCGCCTCGAACACGAACAGCCCGCCGACGATCAGCAGCACGATCTCGTTCTTGGTCAGCACCGCGAGCATCCCGATCGAGCCGCCGAGCGCGAGCGCGCCGACGTCACCCATGAACACCTGCGCGGGGTACGCGTTGTACCAGAGGAAGCCGACGCCAGCGCCGAACAGCGCGGCGCAGAACACCGCGAGCTCGGCGCTGCCCTGGATGTGCGCGACGCCGAGGTAGTGCGCGAGGTTCACCGGCTGACCATCTTGAACGATCGTGGTCTCGACACCGGCGATGTACGCGAAGATCAGGAACGTGCCGGCGTTCATGATCGACGGCCCGATCGCGAGCCCGTCGAGCCCGTCGGTGAGGTTGACGGCGTTCGCGGTACCGACGACGACGAACGCGCCGAAGATCGCGTACAGCCAGGCGGGCAGCGTGACGCCTTGCTCGTAGAAGTTGGTGAATGGCAGCTGGAGCGATAGCCGGACCTCGGTGCCGTTCTCGGTCAGCGGCATCAGGTCCGAGTAGAACAGGTAGATCATCGCCGCGCCGGCGATCCCGAACTCGAGCGCGAGGCGCAGCTTGCCAGAGAGTCCAGCCTTGTTGCGCTTGATCAGCTTCGTGTAGTCATCGGCAAATCCGATCGCGCCGAAGCCGACCGTGACGCTCAGTGCGAGCCACACCAGCTCGTTCGTGAGGTCGCACCACAGCAGGGCCGAGATGCCGAGGCAGAACACGATCAGCGAGCCGCCCATCGTCGGGGTGCCCGCCTTCTTCTTGTGGGTCTGCGGGCCGTCGGTGCGGATCGTCTCGCCGATCTGACGTGACTTGAGCTTCTCGATGAACCACGGGCCGATAATGAACGACAGGATCAGCGCCGTGATCGCGGCCGCCAGGATCCGCGTCGAGGTGTAGCGGAACACCCGCAGGAAGCCGATTCGCTCGCCGAGCGTGCCGTAGAGCAGGTGAAACAGCATCAGGCGACTCCTTGCATCGCGACGAGCACGCGCTCGAGTCGCATCCCGCGCGAGGCCTTCAGCAAGATCCAGTCGCCGGGCGAAGTCCGCGCGAGCGCCCGCGCGGCCGCATCGGCCGGAGATTCCACGACCTCGCCGCGCGTTGCGTCGACGACGAGTCGGGCGTGCGCACCGATCGCGACCACGCCGATCCCGAGCTCGGCGGCGAGCGCGCCGATCCGCTGATGCTCTCGTGGAGCGTGCTCGCCGAGCTCCAGCATGTCGCCGAGCACCGCGAGCGCGGCGGTGCTGCGTGCGCGTTCGGCGAGCGAGCGCAGCGCGGCTTCCATCGCCGCGGGGTTGGCGTTGTAGCAGTCGACGATCACGTGGCGACCCGCCACCGTCACGACCTCGCCGCGCATCGCGGGTGGCCGCGCGCGTGCGAGCCCGAGGAGCGCCTGCTCGACCGAGGCACCGGCGGCATGCGCGGCGGCAAGTGCGGCGCACGCATCGATCGCGGCGTGGCGGCCGACGAGTCCGAGTGAGAGGCCGTGGCGCTGCCCGAACACGTCGAGCACGAGGCGCGAACCGGGCCGCGAATGTAGCTCGACCGGCTGGTACTCGACGAGTGCGACGTCGGCGCCGGGCTCGCCGAACGTGACGTGACGCGCATCGGGACGATGGCTGCGCGCGAGGCGCTCGAGCCGGGAGTCGCCGACCGGCAGGATCACGGTGCCGCCATCGCGCAGCCCGAGCCAGATCTCCGCCTTGGCCTGCGCGATCGCGTCGGTCGAACCGAGCAGCTCGATGTGCGCGGTGCCGGCGTTGACGACGACCGCCACGTCTGGCTCGGCGAGCCGGGTCAGGTACTCGATCTGGCCAGCGCCGCGCATGCCCATCTCGACCACGCCGTACGCGTGAATCCGGCGCAGCCCGAGCAGCGTGAGCGGCACCCCGGTCTCGTTGTTGAGCGAGCCCTCCGCCGCGTGCGTGGTACCCGCGATCGCGAGCGCGGAGCGGACCAGCTCCTTCGTGGTGGTCTTGCCCGCCGAGCCGGTGACCGCGACCAGGCGGCCGTCCCACCGGCGGCGATGCTCGCGGGCGAGCTTCCCGATCGCGAGCCGGGTGTCGCCGACGACGATCTTCGGCGCGTCGGTCTGGTGACCGGACTCGACCATGACGGCGACCGCGCCGGCCTCGCGCGCGGCCTGGCAGAACGCGTGACCGTCGTGCTGCTCGCCTCGGATCGCGACGTACAGCGCGCCGGGCGCCGCGAGTCGGCTGTCGATCACGATGCGATCGATCTGCGCGTCTCCCGATGCGACGCCGTCTGCTGCGCGTGCGAGCTCGCCGAGGCTGCGGTGCTCGCGACTGGCGATCGCCGCGGCCGCCTCCTCGCGGTCGTCGAAGTGATGCTTCGTGGTGCCGAGGATCTGGTAGTCCTCGTGACCCTTGCCGGCGATCACGACGACGTCGCCCGGCGTGGCCTCGGCGATCGCGGCGCGGATCGCGGTGCGACGGTCGACCTCGATCGCGAATGGCCGCGGGACGCCGGGAAGGATCTGGTCGATGATCGCGCGCGGATCTTCGGTCCGCGGGTTGTCGCTGGTCACGATCGCGAGATCCGCGAGCTCGGCCACCGCGGCGCCCATCTTCGGGCGCTTGGTGGGATCGCGATCGCCGCCGCAACCAAACACGCAGATCAGCCGGCGCCTGGTCAGCGGGCGCACCGCCGCGAGCACATTGTGCAGCGCATCGGGCGTGTGCGCGTAGTCGACGAGGACATCGAGCTCCGCCAGGTTGGCGACCCGCTCGACGCGACCGGGGACGCCCGGCAAGGCCGCGATGCCTTGCGCGATCACGTCATGCGGGAGCCCGAGCGCCTCCGCGATCCCGACGGCGAGCGCGAGGTTCTCGACATTGTAGTGGCCGATCAGCGGCCGGGCCTGGAGCTCGAATTCGCCGCGCGAGGTGGCGATCCGCGCCTCGATGCCGCGCACCGTGGAGTCCTGGCGGATCACCGACAGTTCTGCTTCGCGACCCGCCGCCGACACGCGCAACACCCGGCCGGTCGCCGCCGCGGCCATGCCGGCGCCTTCGGGATCGTCGACGTTGACCACCGCAATGCCGATCAAATACTCAGAAAACAGCCGGCGCTTGGCATCGCGATACGCGTCCATCGTGCCATGCACGTCGAGGTGGTCCTGCGTCAGGTTCGAGAACGCGGCGACCGAGAACTGCATCCCGACGACGCGGTCCATCGCGAGCGCGGAGGACGTGACCTCCATGACCACGTGCGTGCAGCCGGCGTCGCGCATCTGCGCGAGCGCGCCGTGCAGGATCTGCGGGGTGGGCGTGGTGTACGGCGCGTCGATGCGGCCGGTCGGCCAGCGATACTCGACGGTGCCGATCACCCCGGGGCGCAACCCGGCGGCGGTGAGGATCGCCTCGACGATGTACGTGGTCGTGGTCTTGCCGTTGGTCCCGGTGATCCCGATCAGGGTCATCGCCTGGGCGGGGTTGCCAAACGAGCGCGCGACCAAGAGGCCGAGCGCGATCGAGCCATCCGGCACGATGATCTGCGGAACCGTGATGCCCGGCAGCTCGCGCTCGACGACGATCGCAGCGGCACCGCGCGCGATGGCGCTTGCAACGAACGCGTGGCCGTCGGCGCGAATTCCGCGCACCGCGACGTACAGGTCACCGGGCGACACCTCGCGCGAGTCGTTCCGGACCGCGCCGATCTCGATGGTGCCCTCGCCGGACGTCTGGCCGGAGAATGCGGCGCCTGGCAGGCCGTCGAGGAGGTCGCGAAGGGTCATGTCGATCGAACGCGCAGACTCCCCGATTTCGTGCAGGGAGGCAAGCTTCAGGGTGTGGGTGGACCTGGGTCCACGATCGGCGAATCTCCGTCGGAGAATCGCAGCGAGACGTGCAGCGGCTCACCCGCGGTACGTGGCGTCCCGGCGGCCGGTCGCTGCTCGACCACCCGCCCGGATCCCGCGAGCTCGAGCTGGATCTGATCGGCCCGTGCGACATCGAGCGCTCGCTTGATGCCCATCCCGCGAAAGTCTGGAACCAGCACGACGACCGGCGCAGGAGTCGGCTCGGCGGCGAGCTCCGCAGCGTCGGCGAACGTCGAGCCCTTGCGACCCGTCGGGATCCCGGGCGCTCCGGCGAGCGGCGTCCCACCCACGGTCTCCGGCTTCGGTGCCGGGCTCGTGCAGACCTTCGGAGGCAGGTTGGGCTGGAGCGCCGGGTTTTCGCCCGGCACGGGCGGCGGGCAGATCAGCGTCTCGCCCGTCACGCCGAGATATCGCAGGCTCTCGCTCGCGACCGTCGCGAACACCGGGCCCGCGACGCGACCGCCGTAGTAGTCGCCGCCGGTCGGCTCGTCGATCAGCACGACGATCGCGAGCCGCGGCTTGTCGGCCGGCGCGAGCCCGGCGAACGACGACAGGTAGCGATCCGTCGAGTACTGGTGCGCGGCCGAATCCCACTTGCGTGCGGTGCCCGTCTTGCCCGCGGAGCGGAAGCCGGGGACGACGATCGCCGCCGCCGAGCCGGGATTCTTGCCGCCCTCGAACACCGACGCGAGCATCGTGCGCATCGCCGCCGCGGTCCTGGGCTTGACGACCTGCCGCGGCTCCGCGCGCCCGCGATAGGCGAGCGAGCCATCGCGTGCGATCACCTCGTCGACGATCCGCGGCGCGCGATACACACCGCCGTTGCCGATCGCCGCGAGTCCGGCCGCGATCTGGATCGGCGTGACGGTGAGGCCGTAGCCGAACGACATCGTCGCGAGCTCGATCTCGCGCCAGCGCGCCGATGGCCGCAGCGTGCCGGCCTGCTCGCCGGGGAGCTCGATCTGCGTCTTCGCGCCGAACCCGAACCGGCGCAAGGCGGCCTCCAGGCGCTCCTTGCCGAGGCGCTGCACGATCTGGATCGTGCCGATGTTCGACGACCGCTTGATCACGCCGCCGACCGTCAGGTAGGTGTCGTGATAGGTGTCGCCGAACGATTTCGGGCCGACCCGGATCCGGTTCGTGACGTTGAATTCGGTGTCGGGCTTGACCGCCCCCTCGTCGAGCGCGGCCGCGATCGTGAACACCTTCATCACCGAGCCGGCCTCGAACGCGTCCGTCACCGCGCGGTTGCGCGCGCCGCCGATCGGCAGCGAGCTGTTCGGATCGTGGGTCGGGTAACTCGCCATCGCGAGCACGCGACTGGTCGCGACATCGAGCACGACGACGACGCCGTTCTTCGCCTGGTGGGTCACGACCGCGGTCTCGAGCGTCGATTCCGCGATCGCCTGGATGCTGCGGTCGAGCGTGAGCTTCACCGTCGCGCCGGGCTCGGGCTGGTCCATGCCCTCGGCGAACAGCTTGCGACCCCGCGCATCGCGAACCGCCTTGCCGGCGCCGCGCGTTCCGGTCAAGTGATCGTTCATCGCGAGCTCGACGCCATCGAGGCCCTTGCCGTCGACATCGGAGCGCCCGATCACCGCGCCCGCGAGCGCTCCGCCGGGGTACCAGCGCCGCGGCTCGCGCGCGATCTCGATCCCGGCAAGCTTGGCCTCGCGCACTGCGCGCGCCAGCTCGGGCGTGACGTGACGATCGAGCCATACGAACCGTCGCGCGCTCGACAGCTTGGCCTCGAGGCCGACGGCATCCTCTCCGAGGATCGCGGCCAGCTGCTCCGCCGTCTCGGTGACGTCGCGGATCTCGCGCGGGTTGGCCCAGATCGAGTCGGCGTCGGCGCTGACCGCGAGGGCGCGACCTTGCGCGTCGAGCACCTCGCCACGCGGCGCCGGAATATCGACGACGAGCGCGTGCTGCTTCGCCGCGAGGGCCCGGTAGTGCGGGGCCTCGTCGACCTGGATGCCCCAGGCGCGCGATGCGGCGCCGATGATGCCGAGCGTCACCAGGCCGCCTGCGAGATATGCCCGGAGCCGCGCGGCGTGCGGGATGCCGGGTGTCATCGGCCGGATCTTCGCCTTGAGACGCGGCGCGCTCGAGCGGACCGACGCCTGGCGCTTGTCGGCGTCAGCGTCGGTGGCGCGCCGGGTCGCGGGCTTGCGCGTCACGCGCTGGGGGCCGGGCGACGTGTGGCGCTGCGGCATCGCCGGGACGGTCTGGGCGTCGTGGATGCTCATCGTGCGTCCGGCCTCATCGCGGGGCCGCTGCCATGGGCGAGCCGGCCGACCACGCGGATCCGATCGGAGCGATCGGGGTCATCCCGAGCTGCGCGGCGAGCAGCGGATCCGCTCGGGAGACGACAGGGTCGCGTGCTCGAGCTCGAGCTGGCGCCGGGTCTCACGCAGCTGCCGGACGTGCTCCGAGCGGCGCGATAGCTCGTAGCCCTGGCTCAGCACCTCGTGCTGGCGACCGACCCGGATCAGCCCGACCGTGGTCAGCAGCACGGCCACCACGACCAGCGCGATGATGATGGGTCGTACCGACGCCGCCTCGCCCTCTCCTCTCCGAAAAATCCGATACACCGACACGGGCGACTTCATGGACGTCGGATCACTAGACGCTTGCCTCCGCACGCGGGCAATTTTTTGATCCACACTGAGGCATGCTCCGACTCGCGGTGTGTGCGGCCCTCGCGAGTCACGCCTGCTCGCCTGCGCAGGCCCCGCGGGCGATGGCGATCGGCAAGGTCACCGCGATCGGGGGCGTGATCGGCCTGATCGCGACCGCGGTCTCGACGCGCTACGTGTCGACCACCGAGGAGATGTTGATCGGGTTCAGCCTCGTCTCCGGGCTCGGCATCGTCACCTATGCCTGGGGCGAGCTGTCGGCCGAGCCGGTCGTCAAGCGCGAGACCTTGCCCGAGCGCCACCACCGGTGGGCCAAGATCTTGACCGAGCGTGCCGCGGGCGCCGCTCGCGAAGGCCGATGCGCGCGCGTCCGCAGGCTCGAGGGCAAGGTGCGGATGTACGACGCCGAGGTCCACGACTTCGTGTTCATGCGAGATCCCGAGATCCTGCGTTGCCTCGAGGAGACGGCGGTTCCGTCGCCGACGCCCGACGTCCCCCCGCAGGTCGAGCCGGCGCCGATCACGCCCTGATCACGTGGGCTTCACGCGGGCACCCTCGCGATGTCACGCGCCGGGATGCGATCACGACGCATGACCCGAACGTGGACCGTCCCAGGAGTTGCCGGTGCGATCGCGATGATCGCCGGCGCGGCGCTCTACCTGTTCGAGGAGCAGCACACAGGCAAGCTGCAGGTCGTGCTGATCCCAGCCGTGGTGCTGCTGGCGTTCGGCGCGGTGCTGTCGTACTTGGGCCAGCGCGAGCACGAGCGCGCGCTCGGCTGATCAGCGCGTCGCGGCGACGTTCGGTGCCGTGGTGCGCTCGCAGACGCGGAGGCGCGCGGACCGCGATCGTGGATTTGCGGCGATCTCTGCCTCGGAGGCGAACACCGCCTTGCGCGTGATCAGCTCGCACACCGGCTCGACGCGCTCACCGGCCTCGCGGGCGAGCTTCGGCGGCAGCGAGCTCGTCCAGGTCAGATCGCGGAACCGGTTCTTGACCGGGCGATCTTCGAGCGAGTGAAAGCTGATGATCGCGCAGCGCCCACCGGGTGCGAGCAGATCCGGGAAGTCATCCAGCAGTTGTTCGAGCTGCGCGAGCTCCGCGTTGACCGCGATCCGCAGCCCCTGGAAGGTGCGCGTCGCCGGGTGGATCTTGGATTTGCGCTGCTCGACCATCGGGATCGCACGGGCGCACAGCGCGGCGAGCTCGGTCGTGGTGCGCGGCTCGGTCTCCTTGATCATGCGGGCGATCTTGCGACCGTGGCGCTCCTCGCCGAGCTCGAGCAAGATCTCGGCGAGTGTGTCGCCATCGGTCTGACGAATCAGCTCGAACGCGGTGCGACCGCGCGTCGGATCCATCCGCATGTCGAGTGGCCCATCCTTGGTGAACGAGAATCCCCGCTCGGCGCGATCGAGCTGCGGCGACGACACCCCCAGGTCGAGCAGGATGCCATCGACCTGATCGATGTTCAGCTCCGCGAGGATCGACGCGAGGTCCGCATACGCACCGTGGACCACCGTCGCGCGATCACCGAGCCGGCGCTTTGCGGCCTCCAGCGCCGCCGGATCGCGGTCGATGCCGATCAACCGGGCGGTCGGGCAGCGCTCCAGCACAGCTTCCGCATGGCCCGCGCCGCCGAGCGTTCCATCGACATAAACCCCGTGATCTCGAGGGGCTAGATGGTCGAGTACCTCGTTCAGCAGGACCGAGGTGTGCTCGAAGGCCGACACGCGGTGCGTGTACCATGATGGTGCGCAACAACGCAGAAATCTTGCGTTCTGAGCGCAAACCATGTGCAAATAGATGTAGGGATACTTCCCACGTTTTCTTGACGATCCGGAGGGCGTCCCGTAGACTCCACCGGTTCGCCGTCCGAGCGAACCGACAGGATAACAGGTGCTTAGGTACAAAGAAACCGAGGACATCGACGCGCGCTTCAGCGAGGTGGAACGGATCGTCACCGCGTGGCGTGCCCGAGTCGCGACCTCGAACCCTGTCGCGCGCACCGAGTTCAACAACCGGCTGCGTATCTCGCTCATCCACCACGACGCGGCCCTCGAAGGCGAGGTCCTGTCGTACAGCGAGATCAAGGCGGCGGTTGATCCGAGCATCATCAGCGATCCATCGTTGATCCCCTCCTACGAGGAGATCCGGCGGTTCGATGACGCGTGCAACTTCGCTGCGGAGCAGGCGGCCAACAAGAAGAAGCCGTTCAAGCTCGACACGATCCGGGACATCTACGCGATCCTGGCGCCAGATGAGAAGGCGAAGGGGCTCCCGTTCCGCAAGGAGAACCCGCTCCACCGGCTCTACTATCACGACATCGCACCGCCGGAGAAAATCCTCCCGTCGATGCGGAAGCTCGGCGAGTGGATCGACGAGCCGGCCGTCAAGGACCTCCACGTGATCGAGAAGGTCGCGACGCTGCACTCGCGGTTCATGGCGATCTTCCCTTGGGCCAAAGAGTCGGGACGCACGATCCGCGTCGCCTCCAACCTCCTGCTCCAAGAGGGTGGCTATCCGATCGCGATCGTCCACTCGATCGATCGCCAGCGCTACTACGAGGCGCTCCGCGGTGACCACCTCGGCCTGACCTCGCTCTACCTCGAGGCCGTGCAGACCACCGCCGAGACCGAGATGCGCGTGTACGACGAGGCCAGCAAGGGCCCGACCAAGCGCCGCTCGAAGAAGTCCAGCACGGGGTGATCGTGTCGTGGCCGATCTCGTCGTCACGCCGCGGCTGACCATTCCAGCCGGGGAGCTCGAGCTGGCGTTCGCGCGGTCCGGAGGCTCGGGCGGCCAGAACGTCAACAAGGTGTCCAGCAAGGTCGACCTGCGCTGGAACCCCACGACGTCGGAAGCGTTGACCAACGACGATCGCGTGCTGCTCCTCGAGCGCCTGCACAACCGGCTCACCAACGACGGCGAGCTGATCGTGACCTCGACGCTGACTCGCGATCAGATCAAGAATCGCACGGACGCGGAGAGCAAGCTGGTGCTGATCCTCCGCGCGGCGCTCGCACGTCCGAAGCCCCGCAAGGCAACCAAGGTGAGCAAGGGCGCGAAGAAGCGCCGGGTCGCCGACAAGCGACACAAGGCCGAGATCAAGCGCAACCGCCGCGGCGGCGACGACTGACGTGGCGGTTCGCCGGCTTGCTCGACCGCCACGTCTACCCCGGTCGAACGTGCGCGGCGTCCGGCTTCGCGAGTGCGGCCACGGAGCGCAGCACGACGGTCTGTCCGACGGCCAGCCGACCGATGCCGGTGACCACGCCGTAGACGCCCGCCATGTTCTGGTTGGCGCGAACCACGGCCTTCATCATCGCGGGCGACGCGCTGCCGCCGTCGGGATCGAGGTTCACCATCACGCAGCGGACGTCGCGCATCGTCACGCTCACCGCGGCGTCGGTGTCACCGAAGCCGAGCACGCCACCGACCCAGCGATCCTCCTCGAACGGGATGCCCCGCCGGCTCCGGATCACGATGTTCGGGCGAAACCGGCGGACGTCCGGGTGCGTGCCGGCGAGCCGGCAGATCTCGTGCGCGGTCGCCGAGGTGAGCACCGAGATGCTCGCCTCGTCGAACATGCCGTGCTTGAGCTGCATCATCTGGACGGGTGCGCCGAGGCGGCGGGTGATCTCTGCAGCAAGCTCGGCGCCGAACACCGGCAGCTCGTCGCCTTCCGGCGTGCGGACGTGGCTCGGCAGCTCGCCGCCGTGACCGTCACGGCACGGGGTGAAGTCGACGAGCGCCGGCAGCTTGCTCGCCGTCAGCCACGGAAACTCGCCCGCGTCCTCGAGCCGGCGAAACGCGAGCCGACGATCGCCGTCGAGCCCGTGCCAGCCGAGCGTGACCGTGTCGAGCGCCTCGCCGCGCATCGACTTCACGGGGTAGCGATAGATCGCCTCGATCTCACCAAGCTCGAACGACATGGGTCCTCCAGGGTCGGCGCGTGGCGATCTACACCGACTCAGTAGCGGTAGTGGTCGGGCTTGTACGGACCATCGACCGGCACGCCGAGATACTCGGCCTGGACGGCGGACAGCGTGGTCAACTTGACGCCGACCTTCTCGAGGTGGAGACGCGCCACCTTCTCGTCGAGCTTCTTCGGCAGCACGTAGACCTTGCCGTCCTCGAACTTCATCCCGGTCATCTCGTCCTGGCCCTTGGTCGCGTTCGCCCACAGCGCGATCTGCGCGATCGTCTGGTTGGTGAACGAGTTCGACATCACGAACGACGGGTGGCCGGTGGCGCAACCGAGGTTCACGAGCCGGCCGCGGGCGAGCAACGTGATGCGCTTGCCGTTCGGGAAGATGAACTGATCGACCTGCGGCTTGATGTTCTCCTCCTTGATCTCCTTGTTGTTCTCGAGCCACGAGACCTGGATCTCGCTGTCGAAGTGACCAATGTTGGAGAGGATCGCCTCGTCCTTCATGACGAGGAAGTGCTCGCTGCGGATGACATCCATGCAGCCGGTCGCGGTCACGAAGATGTCGGCCTTGGGCGCCGCGGTCTCCATGGTCACGATCTCGAAGCCCTCCATGGCCGCCTGCAGCGCGCAGATCGGATCGATCTCGGTGATCAGGACGCGCGCGCCGAGGCCACGTGCCGCGTGGGCGCAACCCTTGCCGACGTCGCCGTAGCCGGCGACGACGACGACCTTGCCCGCGACCATGATGTCGGTCGCGCGCTTGATGCCGTCGAACAGCGACTCGCGGCAACCGTAGAGGTTGTCGAACTTCGACTTGGTCACCGAGTCATTGACGTTGATGCACGGGAACAGGAGCGAGCCGGTCTTCGCCATGTCGTAGAGGCGGTGGACGCCGGTGGTGGTCTCCTCGGAGACGCCCTTGATCTCGGCCGCCATGCGGGTGAAGCGCTGCTTGTCCTCGGCGAGCGCCTGGGTCAGCACGCTGAAGATCACGCGCATCTCGTCGTTGGTCGCGGTCGCCGGGTCCGGAGCCTTGCCGGCCTTCTCGGACTCGACGCCCTTGTGCACGAGCAGGGTGAGGTCACCACCGTCGTCGAGGATCAGGTTCGGACCCTGGCCGCCCTTGAACGCGGTGAGCTGGAGCTGGATGTTCTGCCAGTACTCCTCGAGGTTCTCGCCCTTCCACGCGAACACCGGCACGCCGGTCGCCGCGATCGCCGCGGCCGCCTCGTCCTGCGTCGAGTAGATGTTGCACGACGTCCACGTCACCTCGGCGCCGAGCGCGGTCAGCGTCTCGATCAGGACCGCGGTCTCGATCGTCATGTGGAGGCAGCCGGCGACCCGGGCACCCTTGAGCGGCGCGGCCGCCTTGTACTCCGAGCGCAACGACATCAGGCCGGGCATCTCCTTCTCGGCCATGCGGATCTTCTTGCGGCCGAGCTCGGCCAGGGACATGTCCTTGATCTTGAATGCGGGGAATTCGTTGCGGGTATCCATGTCGGTCTCCAGTGGTTAGTGACGTGCCGGTTTCTTGCCGACGGCAAGTTGCAGGCGGGGATGGTGCAGGGTGGGCAGTGGACGGACGTCGATCGATTCGAGCTCGGCATGGGTGAGCCATGCGCGCAGCTTGGGAGGTGGGAAGCCGAGCCAGACATCGCCCTGCTCGCGCATCGACTCGTCGTCGTGCGGCAGGTAGTCGGCGATCACGAACGCACCGCCAGGACGGAGCAGCCGAGCCGCGGCGATCACGGCATCCTGCGGGCGTGCCGCGTGATGGAGCACGCGCGCCATCACGACGAGATCCGCGCCGCCGCGCTGATGGACGTCCTCGGTCAGCCCCGGATCCTCGACGTCTCCTTCGCGGAGCCGGACGTTCGGCAAGCCGAGCAGCGCGATCCGCGCCGCACACCGCGCGAGTCGGGCGGGGCTGCGGTCCACCGCGACCACGCGGGTGTAGAGCGGCGACAGCAGGGGCAGTAAAGTGCCTTCCCCGGTGCCGATGTCGACCGCGAGCTCGCTGCGCGGCAGCAGCGGCGCCAGCAGCGGCAGCCAGCCGATCAGCTCGTTCGAGTCGAGCGCGGCGACCGCCGGTGCATCGGCCGGCACCTCGAAGTAGCGACGTGACGTGTCCTCGCGCGCGGCGACGACGCCGGCGACGCGTGACAGGCTGCCGTCCTTGTTGCACAGCGTGCGCCCTTCCTCGACCGCGGCATCGAGGATTGGATCGACGGCGAGCTCGGAGCGCAGCAGCGTGCGCGTGCCATCCCGGCGCGCCGTGAGCAGCCCGATCTCGCGCAGCGGCTGCGACTTCTTGGTGACCTGGGGCTGGCTCTCGCCGAGCAACGTCGCGAGCTCCCCCACGGTCAGCTCGTCCTCCGCGCACAGCGCGAGCAGGCGCAGCCGATCCTCATCTCCGAGGAGACGGAACAGATCGGCACGGGGAGCCAGCACGAGAAGTCTTATATTCCATGATTCGAATATTGGCAATATGAGAAAACCAAAGAAGTCCGGCACCGTTGGCCAGGCCCACGGCGCCGAGGGCGTTTGACTCGGCTGACGCTCCCCCCTAACATCCTCCAGAGACAGCAATGTCCACGGGTCCGGGCGGCAAGCCATCCAGTGGCGATCAGGGCTCGGCGCCCCTGCCGGGTGCTGGTAGGCCACCCGCCGAAACCCCGCAGCGTCTCGTCGTCCGGTCGGGCGATCACCCGACCGATTCGATGCTCGGCGCCAACGACACCGCGGTGGCGAACGCGAGTGCGTCGCCCCAGGACGAGTCATCGAGGGCGAAGCCGACGCCTTCGACCGTCGGGATCGGACCGACGCCGGCCATCGGGATGTCGTCGCTGTCCGAGATCGTTGGCGTGGTGCTGTCCGGGCGCTACCTCGTCACGCGCAAGGTCGGGCAGGGCGGCATGGGTGCGGTCTACGAGGCCACGCACACGCTGATCGGCAAGCGCGTCGCGGTCAAGGTCCTGCTCGAGAAGTACGCGCAGCGCGAGGCGATCGTCGCGCGGCTCAAGCAAGAGGCGCAGCTCGCGTCGTCGATCGGCAACGAGCACATCATTGACATCACCGACTTCGGCACCACGGAGGATGGCCGCACGTTCGTGGTCATGGAGTTCCTCGACGGGGAATCCCTCGCCGAGTGCCTCGCGCGCGAGACCCGCCTCGGCGAGAAGCGGATCCTGAAGATCGTCGCGCAGGCCGCGGCCGCGCTCGCCGCCGCGCACGCGCAGGGCATCGTCCATCGCGACATCAAGCCCGAGAACTTGTTCCTGCTGCAGCGCAAGGACGAGGACTTCGTGAAGGTCGTCGACTTCGGCATCTCGAAGTCGCTGCGCTCGACCAGCGAGGAAGAGGACCAGCCCAAGCTGACCCAGACCGGGATGGTGCTCGGGACGCCGCTCTACATGTCTCCCGAGCAGGCGCGCGGCGATGACATGCTCGACGCACGTGTCGACCTCTACGCGCTCGGCGTGATCATGTACGAGACCGCAACCGGGCGCGTGCCGGTCATCGGCAACAACTACCTGTCCGTGATCTCGCAGGTGCTGAACGAGCAGCCCAAGTCGCCTCGCGAGCTGCGGCCCGAGCTGTCGGAGGAGTTCGAGGCCGTCGTGCTGAAGGCGATGGAGAAGGATCGCGACGAGCGCTACACGAGCGCCAACGAGATGCTCGCCGATGTGACGGCGCTGCTCGACGATCCGACGCACTCTACCGAGCGCGCGAAGATCACCGGCCCGCGGCGTCGCCGGATCCCGAAGCCCAACTCGCTGCGCGGCATCGTGTGGGCGGCCGGCATCGCGGTGATCATCGCGGCGGTCGCGGTCACCGTGAAGATGATGATGGCGCAGCCGAAGGAGCCGGTCGCAGCGGTCGTCGTCGATGCCGGTGTGGCGGTCATCGTCGATGCTCCGGCCGTCGCCCCGATCGACGCCGCGGTCGAGGTCACGGAGATGATGGACCTCGCGATCGTGACGGTCCCGGCAGGCGCGAAGATCTTCCAGGACAACGTCGAGGTGCTCGGCAAGGTCACGCCGATGTCCGTCCAGGTGGTGAAGAAGAACAAGGAGATCGCGTTCAGCGCCCAGGTCGAAGGCTTCGACGAGCTGGTGTTCACGGTGAATCCACTGGAGCGCAAGGAGAAGGGACCGATCAAGGTCACGCTCCGCAAGGCAAAGCGCGGCACCGGGATCCGGATCGATCGCGGCTCGGGCTCGGGGACTGGCTCCGCGCAGGGCAGCCGCACTGGCGGCGAGATGAGCGGATATCCGGGCGGTGGTATCGTTCCGCCCAAGAAGTGATGGGGCGGATCGCTTTCGGCTGCTGGTGCATCGTCGTCTTGCACGCGGGACTCGCTCGCGCCGAGACGGAGCCCGGCCTGATTCCCGAGCACCTGCGGATCGATGACTGTCCGGTCAAGGACCCAGCGCTGACCGATGCCCAGCTCCGCCAGCGCGGTGGCGAGCACTACACGCGCGGCGAGACCCTGTACATCCAGGGTGACTACAAGGGCGCGGTCGAGGAGCTGATCGCGAGCTACTGCCTGATCCCGTACTACTCGCTGCTGAAGGACATCGGACAGGCGTACGAGCGCGACCTCGACTTCGAGCTCGCCGTCGCCTACCTCGAACGCTACGTCCGCGACATCCCGCCCGATGCGAAGCGGACGTCTGCATGCGCGGCGGACCCGAAGGAGGATCGCGAGAACGTCTCGCGCCGGGTCTCGGTGCTCCGCCGTCTGCCGGCCAAGGTGCTGGTGCAGACCGACCCGAGCGGCGCGCAGGTCAAGATCACGAAGGGCAACATCCCCGCGGGGCTCGCATCCTCGGGCGAGGAGCTCACGATCGTCGGCGACACCTACGAGATGACGATCGCGAAGGAAGGCTTCGAGACCATCAACCAGACGATCAACGTCCGGATCGGGAAGCCGTACACCTACTTCGAGAAGCTGAAGCCTCTCCACGGCAAGTTGTCGGTCCAGGTGTCGCCGGTCGACGCCCGGATCTTCCTCGACGACAAGCTCGTCGGGCTCGGCCGCTACGAGGCCGATCTCACCGCGACGACGTACACGGTGATGAGCGAGGCCCCGAACCGGATCTCGGTGTCACGCCGGATCCAGGTCCTGCCGAACCGGATCAATCGCGTGCAGGTCGAGCTCACGCCGCAGCCCCAGTTTGCGCGTCGCCAGCTGATCGCGTTCGCCACGATCGGTGGCGGGACAACCACAGGTCTGTTGCTCAACATCTCCGACGATACCGACCTCGCGTTCTATGGCTCACTCGGCGGCATGCTCGTCGGGCTCGCGGGTAGTTACTTCTATCTGCCCGAAGACGTGCCGCGCGGGACCAGCAACCTCACGATCACGTCGTCGCTCGCAGGTGGCGTCGCGGCGGCCTCGGCCACGCTGCTGTTCACCGGCTCCGATCAGGTCGCCGCGCCCGTCGGTGGCGCCGGGGCGTTGCTCGGCGCCGGTGCGGGCTACTACCTCGGCGAGCGCACGAAGATCCGGCCCGGCGATGCCGCGCTGATCAACAGCAGCATCACGTGGGGCACGGTGGCGGGCGGCCTGTTCGCGCTGTCGTTCGATCCACCACGCGAGATCGCAGCTGGCCTCGTGCTGAGTGGGCTCAGCATGGGCGCGATCGGTGGCGTGCTGATGACCAGCTACTTCGACATCAGCCGCACGCACGCGGTGCTGATCGACGTCGGCGGCATCGTCGGCATCCTCGGCGGCCTCGCTGCAGAGAGCATCGTGTATCCGACGGCGACCGAGAGCGAGGACGACAGCCGCACGCAGGAGCACATCGCAAACTTCGCGCTCGGTGGAATGGCGGTCGGGCTGGTCGCCGCCGGGATCGTCACGCGCAACCTCGACGCGCCGAAGCTGGCGATCCAGCCTACCGTCAACAAGGTGACGTCAACCGACGGCTCGCAGACCACGACCTACGGCATCATGGGGGCCTTTTGACCGAACATCTGAGTGCGTGCCCGCTCGACTGTCCCGACCTGTGCGGCCTCACGGTGACCGTCGAGGCTGGACGGGTCACCAAGGTCAACGGTGATCACCGCAACCCACTCACCGACGGGTTCGTGTGCGGCAAGGTTCGCAAGATCGCCGACCATTTGTACGGCGAGCATCGCGTGCTCGCCCCCCTGGTGCGCAGTGGTCCCAAGGGCAGCGGCCAGTTCCGCACCGCGAGCTGGGATGAGGCACTCGGGCTGGTCGCCGATCGCCTGGCCTCGATCCTCGCGCGCTCCGGCGGCGAGGCGATCCTGCCCTATCACTACGGCGGCTCCAACGGCTGGCTGACCGAGGGCGCGCTCGCCTCGCGCCTGTTTCGCCGGCTGGGTTCGTCGCGCCTGCAACGCACGTTCTGCGCCGCCGCGACCACCGCCGCCACGCAGGGCATGTACGGCATCATGCCGGGCGTCGCGCTCGAGGATCTCGAGCACGCGAAGCTGATCGTGCTGTGGGGCGTGAATCCCTCCGCGACGGGCATCCACCTGGTCCCCGTGATCGAGCGGGCGCGCGAGGCAGGTGCCAAGCTGGTCGTCGTCGATCCGCGCCGCACGCCGCTCGCCCGTCGCGCGGACCTCCATCTCCCGATCCGTCCCGGCTCCGATCTGCCCGTGGCGCTGGCGATGATCCATGCCCTGTTCACGCGAGGTCACGCCGACCGCACGTTCCTCGCAACGCACGCTACCGGGGTGGACGAGCTCGCGACCCGTGCCGCGGCGTGGTCGATCCCCGATGCCGCGGCGCTGGCCGGCATCGAGCCGCACGCGCTCGACTGCTTGATCGAGCTCTACGCCGCCACCAGCCCGGCGGTCATCCGCGTCGGCTGGGGCGTCGAGCGCAACCGCAACGGCGGCAGTGCAGTCGCCGCCGTGCTCGCGTTGCCCGCCGTCGCCGGCAAGCACGGGGTCCGAGGCGGTGGCTACACGATGTCGAACTCCGACGCCCGGTGGACCGTCAAGCGCGAGACCGCGATCCAGGAACCGCTCCCCGCGACCCGCCCCGTCAACATGAGCGAGCTTTCGCAGGCGTTGCGCACGCTGCGCGCTCCGGCGATCGAGTGTCTGTTCGTCTACAACTGCAACCCCGTCGCGACGGCACCGGACCAGTCCGGTGTGATCGAGCAGCTGTCGCGCGACGACCTGTTCGTCGTGGTGCACGAGCAGGTGATGACCGACACCGCGCAGCTCGCCGACGTCGTGCTTCCAGCGACCGCGTTTCTCGAGCACCGGGATCTCCGCCGCGGGTACGGCATGATGCGAATGTTCGACAGCCCGGCCATTGCGACCGCGCCGGGACAGGCGCGCAGCAACAACCAGCTGTTCGGTGAGCTGTTGACCCGCCTCGGGCTCGCGCACCCGGGCGAGCCAACGACCGACGACGAGCTGGTCGCCGCGACCCTGGCCGCGAGCGAGCACGGCAGGGAGCTGGCGACGTCGCTCGCCGCACATCACATCGCCTCGCCGCCCGACGGGCCCGGCGGTGGCGAGCGCCCGATCCCGTTCGTCGATGCGTTCCCGAGCACGCCCGACGGCAAGATCCACCTGGTGCCGGATGATCTCGATCGCGAGGCCGGCGGGCTCTACACGGTGCTGCCTGATCCGGGGACGGCGGCGTTCCCGCTCGCGCTGATCTCGCCCGCGCTCGCGACCCAGATCAGCTCGACGTTTGGCCAGCTGCGCGAGGCACCCGCGGAGATCGAGATCGCGACCGCCGACGCCGCGAGCCGCAGCATCCGGACCGGGGATCAGGTCCGCGTGTGGAACACGCATGGCGAGGTGCACTGTCTCGCGAAGGTCTCGGCCGACGTCCGCGAGGGCGTGTGCGTGCTGGCCAAGGGACTGTGGCGCAAGCACACCGCGAACGGGATGACCGCGAACGCGCTGATCCCGGCCGCGCTTGCCGACCTCGGTGGTCAGGCGGCGTACAACGACGCGCGCGTCGAGATCGCCCGCCGCTAACCGAACTTGAAGTAGGCCGCGATCGCGGCGGCGATCACGATCGCGAGCACGACATAGACCCACAACCGGGATGGTGGCGCTTGCTTCGCTGGTGGAGCTGCCGGCTCGCGGTCGGCGGGGATGGAGCTGGTCGCCGAGCGGGCCGCGCGGCTGGGCACGACGGCCGGGATCACGACCGGGCGCTCGGCGTTTGCGCCGAGCTGATCGATGCCGAACCGCAGATCGATCGCGACGTTGATGTCGATCCCGTCGAGTAGCCCGGACTTCGCATCGGTGTCGGCGGCCGTGTCCTCGGCGTCGCGCCGCGTGCCATCGGAGGGTTCGCGGGATGGGTCGAGTGCGGCTTCGGGAGCCGCGCGCGCCGGGCGCGGGTCGAGCGTCGCGTCGTCGACTGGCTTGTCGGTGGACGCCGGGTCCACGGTGCCGTCGACCGTGTCCGGATCGCGAGGGGCTGGCTCGGGCGCGTCATCGGGGACCACGGGTGCGGCCGGCGTGCCGAGCGCAGACCCCCACAGCTCCGCGAGGTTGGGTTCGGACTCGGCGGCACGCGGGTGCGAGGGGCGCGACACCGACACGATGCCATCGTCGCGGCCGGCGTGGCTGCCGCCGTCGGTCTCGCTCTGGATGTCGCCGCCGTTGATGCGGGTGTCGGCGTCCGGTCGCTCGGATGCGACGGTGCTCACCTCGAGCACGTTCGGGGAGTCGGCGCGGCTGGCTGTTACCGTTCGGCTCGCTGGTTCGGGCTCGGCGTCGCTCGAGGTGTCGAACGCGCGATCCAGCGCGTCGTCCAACGCCTGATCGATCGAATCATCGGACTCGCGCTCTCCGACCGCGTCGCTCGTCGCGTGGTCGGGCGCGAGCCCCGAGTCGGTCGTCAGGGCCGCGACTGCTTCGGCGGACTCGCCGCCCGGCGCGAGGTCATCGCCGCGCGGGATCACGATCTCGAGCTCGTTGTCGACCTTGTCGGTCGCGGTCGCGATCTCGACCTCGATCGCGATATCCGGCTCGTCGGGCTCGATCATGATATCGAGGTCCTCGTCGTCCGGCGGTCCACTGCCGTCGGGAATCCCGGCCTCGAGACCGGAGAACATCTCCTGGACGCGCTCGAGCCCGGTGCTCGAGGTCGATTCGGTCACCAGGGTCGCATCGAACTGCGTCGCGCTGATGTCAGGCGTGTCGAGCACGCCCGATGTCCGCATCGGTGCGAGCTGCTGGAGCGGGGGCATCGGCGGCATCGGGAGCATCTCTGGCGTCGAGCCGGAAGCCTCGACGGAGGCCACGGTCTCGGGTGATCCGGGCGCTGCGTTGGGCGGTGCGGAGCTGTCTGGTGCGGAGCTGTCTGGTGCGGAGTCGTGCGGCGGGGTGCCGCTCGAGGCCAGCACCTGGATCGGGATCGGCCCGCTCCTCGGTGACGACAGACCCTGCAGCGAGTCCCGCTTGGTGCGAGGTGCAGCGCTCGGGCTGTGCCGACGCCAAGGGCAGATGCGGTGATGCTCGGCTTGGAATCGGATCGGCGGCCCGCGGGCGTCGCCTCGGGGTTCGTGCCGGGCAACGTTCCTCGCGTTGCAACGTGGCGGGGGTTGCCCACGCCGGTAGTGGCGCGGGTGGCTTCGTCGGCGCTCGCGTCGGGGGCGGGCTGGTCGCGGGTCGGTTCGCGGGTGGGTTCGTGTGGCGCGTGGGCTGGTCGTCGCGGTCGACTCGCTGCGGACCGGCGCGGTCGCGGGCGCGGCAGTTCCCGAGGCCCATGCGGGCAACGAGGTCGTGGGCGCTTGCGAGGTGGGCGAGGTGTTCGACGCCGGCTCTTCGGTAGCGGGCGATCCGGAGCTACCGGGCGCTGCCGGCTCGGAAGCCGCGCGACCCTGGGACGACGTGCGGATCGCGACGTGATACGGGGATGTGGTGCGCGCTTCCGACAGCGGCTCGCGTGTCGTTGGCGCCCTTGGACTCGAGGTCTGCGAACCAGCCATCGACCTGGTCGACTGCGACGCCGTCGATGACGGTTCGGTCCCGGGGCGCGATGCGCTCGCAGATTCGATGTGCTCGGTCGCAACCGGCTCGGTGCCCGGACGGGAAGCGGCCGCAGCTTCGCTCTGTTCGATCTTGAACGGTTCCGTGCCAGCGCGTGGCGGCGAGTCTGCATCGCCTGGCTCGGTCTGCGCGATCGGCGGGGACGAGGCCATGCGCGGCAAGCGCGGCTGCGTCACGGGTCGCGAATCGGCTGGCTCGGCAGCTGAGATCACGGGCGCCGACTGACGCGGCAGGCGCGGTTCGGTCACCGGTTCTGCCACCGCATCGGCTCGCTCGGTCGAGATCGCTGGTGCCGACTGACGCGGCAAGGGTGGCTGGGTCACCGGGCCGGAGGTCGAATCGGTTTGCGCGAGGTCTGGATCGCTCGGACGCGTCAGCTCGATCGTGCGCGAGCCGAGCGCTGGCGTGCGGGTCCGGACCGAGGTCGGAGTATCGCTTCGCCGCCCGACCGGTGGGACGGAGAACCGCGCACTCGGCCGAACCGGCGGACCATCGCCGGGCGGTCCTGACGAACGGGCCGGAGGGTTCGTCGGCGGTCGCGCGACCGCGCCCTCGTTCGCCGACGCGGGTCGATCACGCGCGACGGTGTGGGCAAATCCCGACGAGGAGGCTCGCGCTCGCGGCAATTGACCGGATAGCCCCGAGGCCGTCTGGCCGAGGGGCAGCGGAGGTGGCCAATTGAACCGCGAGGCCGGAGGGGTGCGGCGCGCGGACGCTGGGCGGCGCCACCACGGCGGGCGCATCGATCAAAGTCGGTGCCTGCGAGCTGGGTCTCAGATCCAGCGTCGGGCGGAGCGCGGCCGGGCTCGATGCCAACAGCGCGGGGGTCGCCGGATCTGTCGCGGGCTCCTCGGCGTCGTCGATCACCCGCGGCACGGCGGCCAGCTCTGCAGGAGGGGTGAACGATGGCGAGGCCGACATCGCGACGCTGCGGCGCGCCGAGTCGGCCGGCTCGGACAGCGCGGCAGGAGGTGGGGTGGGGCGGGTGAGGATCGACGGCAGGCGCGAGCGCGATGGGCGGGCCTGCGGGTCGCGGTTCGCGCGGCACGGGGGTCGCCCACGATCCGGTCGGTTCGTCGCCATCGCCGTCCTGCAGCAGCCCGACGGGCGTCGACGGCCGGACCGGCGGCGGCGTGGTGGCGCGGCGACCGGGCGGGACGGTGGGCACGCGGGCGCGGTGGTGGCGGGACGGCGACGACGGTCTGATCCTCGTCGTCGGCAAACGCCGCGAGGAACGGTGACGACCGCGCGAGTGCACCGGGGATCGAGGGCGACGAGACGTGCTCCAGCTCGGGCGGGAGAGCGAGTGACGGCCGCGACGTGGCACGCTGCGGCCGATCGGAGAACGTCGGGTGCTGCGGGGCGATCGGCTTGGGTGGGTGGAGGTCGACAGTCGTCGAGATCTCGCCGCGCGGCATGCGCCGGAGGACCTGGCGAACGGCGGCGATCGTCGGGCGATCGTCCGGGGCTTTCGCCATCATCGCCTCGACCAGCTGCGCGAGCTCGATCGGGACGTGATCGATCATCTCGTGCAGCGTCGGGATCTCGTCCTGGACGTGCGCGATCAGCGTGTCGAGCGCGTTGTCGCGAATGTAGGGCAGCTCGCCGGAGATCATCTCGAACGCGAGGACGCCGAGCGCATAGATGTCCGTCCGATGATCGAGCCGGCCCTTCGCGCGCGCTTGTTCGGGCGACATGTAGTTCGGCGTCCCGACGATCGCCCCGGAGCGTGTGCGCTCGACGCCGTCCGAGCTCGTGGTGGTGAGCTTGACGAGCCCGAAGTCGAGCAGCTTGATCTCGGGAGCGCGCCCAGGCACGACGACGACGAACACGTTGTCGGGCTTGAGGTCGCGATGGATGATCCCCTTGCTGTGGGCGGCGGCGAGCGCGGAGGCGACCTCGTCGAGGATGATCGATGCTTCCTCGATCATCAGCCGGCCGCGGCGCAGGCGCGTGCGCAGCGTCTCGCCGATCAGCAGGTCCATCACCAGGTACTGACGGCCGTCGTGGAGGATGCCGAAGTCGAACGTATCGACGATGTTGGGGTGGCCGATCGCGTTGACGGAGCGCGCCTCGAGGAGGAACCGCTCGAGCGCGACACGATCGGACCCGAGCTCGCGGGACAGGATCTTGATCGCGACCCGCTTGCCGATCAGCGGGTGGGTCGCGGCATAGACGATGCCCATGCCGCCGCGACCGATCTCACCATCGAGCACGTAGCCGGCGATCGCGCGCCCCGGAAAATCAGGATCGCTGGAGGCGCTGCTGCCGGCGGCCTCCTCGTCGTCCTTCATCGCAGCATCATATCGCGATGTCGGGCGGGCTTAGTCTGCGACGAGGACGAGTGCGAGCACGATGGCGATTCCGATCGCGAGCAAGGCACCGATCAGGATCCAGATCCGGTTGGACCGCCGGGGTGCGGCCATGGGTGCCGGATGGAGTGGCGGTGCCGGATGGAGCTTCGGCGACAGGCCCATGCCGAGGCGGGTGCCGGGGATCGGAGGCGTGCTGCCACCGGCGAGTGCACTGGCGCGCGGCTCCGGAAGACTCGGAGCCGACATGTGGGCGTTCGCGGCCGGCGCATTGAGGTGAAAGCTGGCGTTGCTCGGAATCGATGGCGATGCGCTCAGGGGCTCCGCGTGCGCACCCGGCGCTGGTCGCCGCCCGCTCGGATCGGCACGGGTGGGGACACCGTCGAACCCGGCGCTCATCATTGCCTCGGCGCCAACGCGCGATGCCGAGATGCCGAGCGAGTCGGCACCAGGCGTCGCGCGGTTGCCGGGGATGCTGGACATCTCGAGGCCGGCGGCAGTGCACGTCGGGAGCTGGGTGCTGCGCAGGCGCTTGATCACGGTGCGCACCGCGGCGAGCGAGGGCCGCGCGCCGGGCTCCTTTGCGAGCATGGTGTCGACGAGCTGGATCATCTCGAGCGGTAGCTCGGGGACGAGATCGCGGATCGAAGGCGGCGGCTCCTCGG
Organism: Kofleriaceae bacterium; assembly: GCA_037720695.1. Taxonomy (GTDB): domain Bacteria; phylum Myxococcota_A; class Polyangia; order Haliangiales; family Haliangiaceae; genus JABFXX01. The sequence goes on from JBBJLY010000009.1 coordinate 70,835, forward strand.
CGTGGGCCATCAGCGTCGCGAACGGATCGCCGGTCGACGGGAACGGGCGCCGGCCGCTGATGATCTCGAACATCACGATGCCGAGCGCGTAGATGTCCGTGCGGTAGTCGACGCCGGTGCCACGCGCTTGCTCGGGCGACATGTACTCGGGCGTCCCGAGCATGACGCCGGTCTTGGTCTGGAACGGCGCGATGCCGGCCTCGGGCATCAGCTTCGCGAGGCCGAAGTCGAGCAGCTTGACGTGGGGCCATCCGCTCTCTTGCGCGACGAGAACGATGTTGTCGGGCTTGAGGTCGCGATGGACAAAGCCCTTGTCGTGCGCGGCGGTCAGCGCGGAGGCCATCTGCTCGATGACGGACGCGGCCTCGCTCGGATGGAGCGCACCGCGACGGAGGCGCTTGCGAAGCGATTCGCCGATCAGCAGATCCATCACGTGGTAGGAGCGACCGTCGGGGAGCGCGCCAAACGCGAAGATGTCGATGATGTTCGGATGCTGGATCTGGTTGACCGCACGCGCCTCCTGGATGAAGCGCGCGACGATCGTCGGCGACTGCGAGACCTCGGCCTTCAGGACCTTGATCGCGGCGCGCTTGCCGATCAGCGGATGGGTCGCCGCGTAGACGACACCCATGCCGCCCTTGCCGATCTCGCCGTCGATGACGTAGCCATTGACCTCGGTCCCCGGCCGGATGTGGAGGGGTCGGGATTGATTCCCGGCCACGGGATCGTCGAACGGGCGATCGTCCTCCGGTCTCGCCGCCAACATCGCGGTGGTAGGCCGCTCATCCTCCTCCTCCACGAGCTCGATTCTACGCGGATCCCCGGACCTATAGGGTCATCAGGAAGGCGATCAACGCCTCGCGGTCGCCACGGGATGCAGTGCGAAATGCCTCGCGCATCGGCTCGGCCTCACCGCCGTGCCACAGGATCGCCTCGTCGAGCGTGCGCGCGCGACCATCGTGGAGGAACGTCGCGCCGGGAGCGACGACCTGGACCAGACCGATGCCCCACAGCGGCGGCGTCCGCCACTCCTGCCCGGTCGCGAGATAATCACCGCGCGCGTCGGTGAGCTCGTCGCCCATGTCGTGGAGCAGGAGATCCGTGTACGGGTGAATCGTCTGGTTCGCGAGCTGCGCGACCGCGTGATCGCCGGTGTGCAGCGTCGCGACGTGACAGGTCGCACACCCCATGTCGCCGAACAGGCCGCGTCCGCGCTGAGCCCGGTCGCCGCGAGGCGCCTGCGCCGGGACGCCGAGCGTCGAGATATGGAATGCGGTCTGCGCGAGCTGGTCGTCGTTGACGTCGCGCATGCCGTCGGGCTCGGGAAAGATCAGGTTGGTGAGGCCCATGTCGCTGACGAACGCGGCGGCGGTTTGCTCGACCAGCCGCGGCAGTGACGCCTTGTGACCGAACCGTCCGACGCGCGTGGATTGCGAGCCGACATCCCACGCGAGGTTGACGCGGCCCGAGACGCCATCGCCGTCGAGGTCGTCTGGATCGGCGAGCTCGTGCAGCGCCTCGTCGGGGATCGCCTCGAGCAGCCCGAGCCCGACCAGCGGCGGCGCCTGGCGGTAGGACGTGTCGATGCCGGTCGGCAGCGGATCGCCGTTGGGCCGAACGATCGCGAGCCGCGCGGTGCGCAGCATCACGATCTCGCCATCGCCGTAGATCACCTGGGTGTCGTCGAGCCAGGTCAGCGTGACGGTGACCTCCGGTAGGCCGACCGTCGCGTGATCCTGGAGCTGGGTTCCAAAGCCCGGCACCGGCACCGCGCCGCCGGGAAACTCCGGCGTGCCGGTCTCGAGGCTGACCCGGATCAACGACTGCGAGCCGGTGACCGACGGACCGATCTGCGACTCGCCGCGGCCGTTGTTCCGGTGGCAGCCGACACACGACGCGTGGTTGAAGCTCGGGCCGAGCTGCGGCGGCGTCCACACGAACGCGAACGGACCGCGCCCGAGCGTGTGCTGGAACTGCTGGTCCTCGGTCAGGCCGGGAAGCTGGTGGGTGAACGCGAGCTCGGTGCGGTCGTCGATCGTCGCGTCGCCGCCCTGGCGCTGCTCTTCGGGCTCGTCGTCACCGCATGCGCCCAGGCACGCGCCAACGCACACGAGCGACATCCACCTCATCACGCGACGAGGATAGCCTGATCCGTGGCCTGATCAGGGCAGCCGTTCGCCGGCGATCAACTGCTCGTAGGTTTCCCGAGGCCGGATGACGGTGTAGCGGTCACCCGTGACCAGGACCTCGGGGGCGCGGGGTCGGGTGTTGTAGTTGGACGCCATCGCCGCCGAGTACGCACCCGCGGCGCCGATCCACAACAGCTCTCCGGCGGCGAGCTCCGGCAGCTCGCGGTCGCGCGCGAAGAAGTCGCCCGTCTCGCAGATCGGCCCGACGACGTCGGTCGTGATCGTGGCACGATCACCGCCAGTCACCGCCTGCATCGGGTGAAACGAGCCATACAGCGCGGGACGCATCAGGTCGTTCATCGCGGCGTCGACGATCGTGAAGTGCTTGGCCTCGTTGCGCTTGCGGTACAGCACGCGCGTGACGAGCGCGCCCGCCTGACCCACGATCACGCGGCCTGGTTCCGTGAACAGCGTCACGCCGAGTGCGGCGAGCGGAGCCAGCGCGGCACGCACCGCGACGCCGTACTCCGCCGGGGACGGCACGGTGTCGCCCTTGCCGTAATCGATGCCGAGGCCGCCGCCGATGTCGACGTGATCGAGCTTGATGCCGTCGCTCGCGAGGTCCTGCACCAACGTGACGAGCCGCGCGATCGCGTCGATGAACGGCGACGTCTTCACCAGCTGCGAGCCGATGTGAAAATCGACGCCGGAGACCGTGAGCCCGGCGAGCTTCGAGGCCTCGCGCAGTAGCGGCCGGGCCTCGGCCATCGCGACCCCGAACTTGTTCTGCTTGAGACCGGTCGAGATGTACGGATGGGTCTCGGGATCGACGTCGGGGTTGACGCGGAGTGCGATGCGGGCGCGGGTGCCGACGCTCTGCGCGACGCGGTCGAGCACGTAGAGCTCCTCGGCGGACTCGACATTGAACGCGTGGATCCCCGCGGCGAGCGCGGCGCGCATCTCATCCTCCGTCTTGCCGACGCCCGAGAACACGACCTTCTTCGGATCGCCGCCCGCCTTCTGCCAGCGAAACAGCTCGCCGAGCGAGACGATGTCTGCACCGGCGCCGAGCTCGATCAGCACCGCGAGCACACCGAGCGTCGCGTTTGCCTTGACCGCGTAGCAGACGCGATGCGGGATCCCCTCGAGCGCGGCGTCGAACGCGCGATATGCCCGCTCGAGCTCGCCCCGGCTGTAGACGTAGAACGGGGTCCCGACCTCGGCGGCGATCCGGGACAGCGGGACGCCCTCGCAGTGGAGCTCGTCGGACTTGGAGGTGAACGGCAGCGACATGGGCTAGTTCGTATCAGCTCGCCAGCTCGCCGTCGATCCGATCGAGCTCGGCGAGCACGCGGGTCCGGGCTGGCCCTCCCGGGAGATCGCGGCGGTCGACCGCGCGCTGCGGATCGAGCCAGTCCGCGACGTCAGCGTCGAACCCGGGATGCGCCGCGCGCAGCTCGGCGAGCGACAGCTTCGAGAGCTCGACCCCACGCTCGGTGGCGACCCGCACGAGGTGCCCTGCAACGTCGTGTGCCTCGCGAAACGGAACGCCGCGGGTGACCAGGTAGTCGGCGAGCTCGGTCGCGACCAGGTGCCCCGCGTCGATCGCGGCGCGCAGGCGCGCGACGTCGAACGTCAGGCTCGCGACCATTCCGCGCGCGACCGCGAGGCAGGCGTC
>JBBJLY010000336.1:0-7824 GCA_037720695.1 Kofleriaceae bacterium
ACCACCGATGCGAACGGCCGGTTCGTGATCCGCGGGCTCGCACCCGGCAAGATCGCGCTCGTCGCGCGCGCGCCGGCGTTCGTGTCGGCGCCGGTCGACGTCACGCTCACGCTCGCGGAGACCAAGAGCAATATTTCGCTCACCGCAGATGCCGCGCGCACGCTCTCGGGCTTCGTCGTCGCACGAGGTCAGCGCACGGGACTCTCAGGCGCGCAGGTCATCGCCGTTCGCGAGGACGCCGCGATCGCGATGCCGGTGATCGCGACGACCGACGGCGCCGGTCACTTCGAGCTCACCGGTCTCGCACCCGGGCCGTATCGCGTGAGCGCGAGGCAGCAGCCCTTGAGGTCTCGGCAGCGCCGATCGTCGTCGCGGACCGCGATGTCACCGACACGCTGTTCACGCTCGAGCGCGGCGTCACGCTGCGTGGACGCGCCGAGCCGCGCACATGAAGCTCCTGCCGGTGCCGTCGGCGATGTCGATGCGCTCGCCACCGCGCCGGATGACGCGCGCCGAGGTCGACGATCGCGGCAACTTCACGTTCGCGGCGGTCGCGCCCGGCGAGTACGTCCTCAGCGCGACCACGTTCGACCGGCGTGGCGAACGCACCGTCAAGATCGGCGGCGAGCCGAGCGAAGTCGATCTCGCGCTCGAGCCGCGCCCGAACATCACGGGCGTCGTCGTCGATGACACCGGCGCGAAGCTGCCCGGTGTGCTCGTTGCCGCGACGTCGGCGAACGCAGATCCGCTCGCTGCCGCGCACGCGACCGTTCGCACCGACGAGCACGGCGCGTTCCGGATCGTCGGGGTGGCGCCACCTCGCTACCAGTTGCGCGTGTTCGACGCGAACGGGCACGCCGTGGGCGATCAAGCGGCCGTTCGATGGCAAGCGCGCCACGGTTCTGGCGAGCGGCGCGATCCGAGACCACCGTCGCGAGCGGCGGTGGCCGCATCAGCGGTGTCGTCGTCGGTTCGACCAGCGCCCGATCGCCGACGCGGGATCGAAGTGCGTGCACGCGATGCTCATCGCCGTCCCGGTCTGTTCCCGCGCCGCCAGTCCTCACCGATGCGCGCGGTCGCTCTCGATCGACGGCGTCTTCGGCCGCGAGCTGATCGTCGGGTATCCGGCCCTGACGGTAAGCAGTGCGCGGCGTCGCCGTACCGGGCGCAGCTCGCGCCGAGCTTCGCCCGATCTCGATGCTGGCCGGTTCGTCACCAGCGACGGTCAACCGGTGCCGGTCTTCGACGCGCGCCTCGCCACGTCACGAACCACGCGCGGCGCGCCGAGCGGCACCGCGGGCGCAGTCTCGATCCCCGCGATGGTCGGAGACCACGAGCTCGTCATCACCTCCGACCGAGGCTACGCACATCGGACGATCACGATCGGCGCGACCACGCTCGAGGTCGAATCGCGCTGACGCCGTGGAGCTCGGTGCGCGGGCGCGTCGTCGGTGCTGATGCTACCGTGGGTCGGCGCAGTTTTCGTGCAATGGCCGCAGCCCACGCGCGCGAAGACCGACAGCGCCGGCAACTTCACGCTCGATCGCATCGAGGCCGGCAAGCGCGAGCTCACGATCATGCACTCGACCGAGGACTTCACCCGCTTGAGGCCGAGCTGCGCCGGGCCAGCACCTCGACGTCGGGACGATCGAAGCGCGCAACCTGCGACCACCGCGAGCACGAGTACGACCTCTCCCTGTTCAGCCCGACGACGCCGCCGACGCCCGCGCAGCTCGCCGCGGTCACCGATCCGATGGTTGCGCCGCGCGGCGCAGCATCCGCCGCAGCGCTATGGATCACCGCCGTCACCGCGGACAGTCCGCCACCCGCGCGGCCTGCACCGGCGATCGTGCCGTCGGTGCCGGCATGAACAGGTCGCCGGCGGCAAGAGCGCCGTCGACATGATGATGTCGCTGCGACGCCGGGCGCTCGAAGGGCCGCGCGGTGACGTGGACCGTCCTGCGGCGGCCTGTCGAAGCTCGACGTGCCGTGCACGGGAGCTACCGGACGGCCACCGCCGCTCGACGTCGACGACGACGACGACGACGAAAGCCGCGCGAGCTACCGCCGGGCCGCTGCTGCTGCTCGATGACGACGAGCTGCGCGAGCTACCGCTGCTGCTCGATGGCGCATGAGCGCGAGCTGCCGCTGCTCGACGACGGCGACGCGCGATGCGAGCTGCTGCTCGACGACGGCGAGTACGTGCGACCGCTGCTGCCCGACGACGATGGCGAGTACGTGCGCGAGCTACCGCCCGACGGAGGCGACCATGAGCGCGCCGCGACGACGGCGTCATCGGCGTGTACGCGCGACGGCTGCGCGCGGCCGTAGCCGCGCGATGGCGACGACGGCGTCATCGGCGTGTACGTGCGCGACGGCTGCGCGAGGTCTTAGCCGCGTGACGGTTGCGTGGGCGGTAGCCGCGCGATGGCTGCGCCGGTTCGATTGCGACGGTGGCCGGCACCGTAGCCGCGCGACGGTTGCGTCCAGCCGGGATGCCCGGGTTCGTCTGCGTGGACGGACGGCGATCGTAGCCGCGCGATGGCTGTGTCCAGCCGGACGGCCTGGCCTGGCCCGGAAGGACGGGGCGCGCGAGCGCGTTCTTCGCGATGTCGGTGACGCGCGACGATGCACGGCGAAGCGGCGTGCACCGCCGGACGCGCGACGATGCTCGTCGTGCTGAGGCCAGCGCGCTGCACGAGCGACGGACGAATGCGACGGCCCGCCGCGAAGTCGCGACGCCGACGAAGCGCCAGTCGGCTTCGCCTGTGCGACGACCGCGGTGATCGCGAACGATCGGACCGCGATCGGCGACGCTGCCGCGGTGATCGCGAACGCGCGAGCCGCGGCGGTCTCGCGTTGGACCGATCGGCGCTGGCCACGGTGGACCATGATGGTCGTCGCGGATTAGCAGCCGCACGCGGCGGCCGCGGTCGCGATTGAGCGTGCCGCCGATGCGGCGATGGCGGCGGAGACTGTCGAGACCGGCGATGCGTACTGGGCGCGACGCTGCGCCCAGGCGGCGAGACCTCGGCGAACGCATCGCGCCGTTCTCGACCGGTGCGTGCGCGCGGCCGCGACGCTCGGCGCGGTCCTCGACGGTGCCGCCGCACGAAGGGCGACCTGTTCGCGCGGCGTGATCCGCGTCTGCGTCTCGCGAGCTCTCGAGCTCGCGCCGGCGCACGCATGGCGTACACGAAGGGCACGAGCGGATGGGAGAGCGCGCGCATGCACGTCGCGCGGGGCGACTTCACAACCAGGTGACCGCGCATCGCGCTGCCGCTCGGCGTCGACGTCGCGTGGGACGGCGCGCTCTCGCGCGAGATCGGATCCCGTGGGGCATACGCTACACGTCGCCGGGCGGGCGCTGGACTGAACGGTGCAACCGGTCACGCCCTCGTATGCGAAGCGTGCGGATGCCGACAGCGGCGGTGGTCGATCAGTCGGGATCGAGCTCGGCGTGCGACTCGCACGCGGGGCCGGCTCGTGCGAGCGTTCGCGTGCTCCGCGCATGTCTGATCGTCATGGTCCTGCTCGGCTGCGAGCGGCGTCGGAGCAGCCGGCTCCTCCACCGCCGCGGGACGCGCAGATCGATGCGCTCGTCGATGCGCGTCGACCCGGCGCGGATCGAGGCGCTCGATCGCTTGTATACGGCCGCGACGACGACGCAAGCGCTCGCCCGTAGACGAACGAGCAGCTGACGCACGCGTATCGCGAGCAGATCTTCGCGTACGGTTACGCGGCGGCAAGCCCAGCGTACGGCGGAGCTCGTGATGACGGCGAAGTCGCGGCTCAGCACGTCGCCGATGATCCGGTGCACGCGATGATCGCGAGCGTGTATGCCGCGCGCGTGACCGCGGCGCTCGCGGGCACGCCGTCCTTGCCGGCGGGCATCGAAGCGCAGTCGCCATGCTCGATCGCGTCGAGCGCTACAAGGGCGATCGGCTCCGCGAGTCATCGCGCGTGCTCGGCGCGTCCGAGTCGGCGACGGCGATCGCGGTCGCAGCGAAGAGTGATCCGGCGCGACTGCCCCAGCTCGTCGAGCAGGCGGGGCCGGCGCTCGTGCAGCTCGTCGGCTGGGATCTCGCGCCGGCGCTCGAGGTGCTCGTGCGGTCGATCGGCAAGACACATCGGACCGAGCTGGGTGCGATCTGGAAGCAGGTCGAAGCGAACGCACTCGACACGAAGCAGAAACCCGAAGACGCACTGCCGCGGCTGCGCGCCGCGTATGCAGCGGGCCTGACGCAGCTCGGCGATCCGCGCCGCGAAGGAGATGCTCGCGGCGATCGAGAAGGCGGGCGATGCGCGGTCGATGAGCTATCAGCTCGAGCTATCGAGGACGCTCGTGCTCGCGTACGCGCAGCTCCCTCCGGCGGAGGCGCTCGCGGGGATCGAGCGCGTGGCTCGCCAGTTTCCGAATGTCACCGATAGCCTCAGCTCGAACAGCCATTACGCGGAGAGCCCGCTCGAGCTGATGGACATCGTCGTCGTCGGTGTCGTCGACGAATAGGATGTGGTGCCGCGGACCTCGCGAGTGCTGAAGGAGCTCGGCTTCGAGGTGTTTGTCGACGGGAGGCACGGCGAGCGCGCGCGAAAGGTCGAACGACAGTAACCGTTCAGGGGTGGCGTTGAGCGGCTGATCTCGCCGTGCGATGTCGTTCGCATGACGACGAACAACGAATTGGCGGAGCAGATCGAGCAGCTGGTGCGGAAGCACATCGAGTCGACGCGCATCGCGGCGGCATCGGCGGTGGAGCGGGCCTTCGCGGCGACGCGGGACGGGCGCAGTCCACCGCGTGCGGGCACGGGTACGCCGGACGCGAGTCGATCGCGGCGGCGGACGGCGCCGCGGCGAGCCGCGGAGGACTTGGCGGCACTCGCGGAGAAGTTCTACGGGGTGCTGTGCCGGAATCCGGGGGCGGCGATGACGACCTTGGCGCCGCAGGTCGACGCTGCGCCTCGGGCGCTGCATGTGGCCGTGGCGCGGCTCAAGCGCGCCGGTCGCGTACGCACCGTCGGGCAGCGGCAGTTCACGCGCTACTTCCCGCTGACAAACGTAGCGGCAGCGGTCGCCGCGTGACGAAAGGTTACGCGGCAGCCGTGAACAGCGAGGGAGCCCGGGTACCGGCGGCGAGCGCCTCGCAGCAGCCGGTGAGGAAGGCCAGTACATCCTTGCCTTGCTTGCGCGCGGTGTGGGCGACGGTCATCAGCCGCTCGGCGAACAGATTGCCGCGGTCGCTCTGCGTGCCGAAGCTGCGCCGGCGCCACAACACAAACGCACGAAGCTCCCGTTCGGCGTGGTTATTGGTCGGTTCGACGCCGTCGTGATCGACGAACGTCCACAGGGCGAGCTTGTGGGCAAGGATGTTGGCGCACGACCCCGACAGCCGGTCGATGTTCGCCGCGACCGCGCGCGAGAGCAGGTCTTCGACCTGCGCACGCACCGGTGCCATCCACGCGCGGAAGGTCGCGCGGTCGAGCTTGCCGGCCTTGTAGTCGTGCCAGTACTCGAACAAGATGCCGATGTAGTTCAGCAGGTCGCGGCCAAACGTCGCGCTCGGGCCATCCCGCTCACTGAACGACACTGCCTTGCGTAGCAGGTGCGCCCAGCAGATCTGGCGGCGCTCCATCGCCCAGAAGCCGAGCGCCGTGGCGCGATCACTCACGAGGATGCCGCGCAACGCGCCGTAGAGCGGCGCGAGCGTCGCGCGCGAGCCGTCGGTGACGATCTTGAACACGGTCGCCGCTGTCGTCGCGATCGTCCACAGCGCCAGCAACGTACCGGCCTTGAGCCAGCTCGTGCCGTCGGTGTGCTTCACCGCGGCGCCTTCGACGCGCGTCCAGGCTTCGTCGACGGCAGGCTTGACGGCATCCGAGACGCGCGCCTCGACCGCGCTAACGGCGCCGAGCGAGATCGGAACCCCAACGAGGTCCGACAACAGCTTGGCCGTCTTGCGCCGGCTCACGTGGTAGACGCCTGAGAGCAGCGCGACCATGCTCATCAGCCGCGGACCAAACGGCGACGCGGGAATCGTGTCCTCGTCGTAGGCGGCGCGCGTCTTGTGCCCGCAGCATGCGCACGTCACCGCGTGCCGTCGATACTCCGACGTGTGCGGCTGGATCGGAGGTACCTCGATGACCTGGTACCGCTTCGCGTTCGGGTCGGCGACCTCGGGCAACGCCGTCCAGCAGTTTTCACACTCGGCCGGATAGAAGTCGATGAACTCGTTGACCCGCGCTTCGGGCACGAGCTCGCGGCGAGCACCTCGATGACCGCGCTGCCCTCCGCGCTTGCGCTCGCTCTTCGACCGCGGCTTGCCGCTACCGGACTTGCCCGCACCGCCGGGCGGATCGCTTGACGGCGGCAGATGCGAGTTGCGCGAATTCTGGCTCAGCTTCTCGGCGAGCTCCGCGACCTGCTTGGTCAGCGCCGCCACCTGGGCCATGAGCATCGCGACCTGCTCCTCGAGCTCGCGGATCCGCGCATCCTTCGTCGCGATTTCCGCATCCTTCGCGGCGACGATGACCTCCAGCTCGGCGATTCGTTGCTGCGCGTCCAACGGACAACGTAGATCACGTTTTCGATCGCGATGCGATCGACCCGTATCACGAACTCACAAGCGATCGAGATGATCCAACTTTCCCGACCCCTGAACGGTTACGGTCAAGGGAGAGAAGCCACACCGCAAGCGGATGGCCGAGGTCGCGACGGTGTACTCGGTCGAGAAGTGGCCGCGCACGATCGGCGACGTGCTGCACGGCGTGCATGACAAGCGCGAGAAAGCAGAGCGCCGGCCGCGGCCGACGAACAAGCGCGTGTGGGCGAGCATCGTGCACACGCCCCAGCGCGTGATCAGCGACGCTTTCGACGAGGCGTTTCGGCGCGATCCTGACCAGCGCCGTCGCTGGGTGGTGCTCGTCGACGGAAACAAGGATCAGATCGCGCGGATCAAGCGGGCTGCGCGAGACATCGGGGTCGAGATCACGATCGTGCTCGACATCGTTCACGTGCTCGAATACCTGTGGAGCGCTGCCTACGCATTCCACCCCGAGGGAAGCACCGAAGCTGAGCAGTGGGTCGAGTGCCGGCTGATGGCACTGCTTAACGGTCGCAACGGCGGCGAGATCGCCAAGAGCTTGCGAGCGATGATCAAGACTCGTCAACTTGACGCCGATGACGCCGAACCCGTCGAGAAGGCGGCGGAGTACCTCGTGAACAACACGCGTTTGCTGCACTACGACCGCGCGCTCGCCGATGGCCTGCCGATCGCGACGGGCGTGATCGAAGGCGCGTGCCGCTACCTCGTCAAGGACCGGATGGCTCGCACCGGTGCGGTCTGGTCGGCTGCCGGCGCCGAAGCCGTGCTGCGATTGCGTGCGCTGCGACAGCGACTTCGACGACCGGCCGTTCCTCGCGAGGGAGCATGAGCGCACGCACAAGTCACGCTACGCGGCGGCGACGTCCCCAACCCGCTGCCGCCCTCGCGGCCACGCCTTCGACTCGCCGGGCGATCGAAACCCTCCCGTCGACCGTTGCAGGATACGTACCCTGCTGATTTGCTCGCTGAGCTAACACGAAGATCGTCGAGCTCACCGGCAGTCACCTCACCGACTACGGCGATCGCCCGCTGAAGCGCACCATCGACATGTACGAGGCGCGCTCGTGGGTGTGGTTCGGCGGCGGCCGCACGCAGGTCGAGGCGACGGCGCCGCGGATCATCGAGCACAATGGCAATCGACTCGCGTTCGTCGGCTGCAACGCGGTCAACGCGTGGGTGCGCCGGCTCAGCCGCGGGCTCGGCACCGCCGCGTGCGACTGGGCGC
>JBBJLY010000337.1:0-7823 GCA_037720695.1 Kofleriaceae bacterium
ATCGGGCTCCGGTTGTTGTCGACCGACCCCGCGAGATCGACCTGGAGCGTGTCGAGGTTGCCCTTGACCTTGCCGGTGAGGCCGCACAGCTTCGCGGCGTCGAGCTTCTTGCCGTCGAGGTGCAGCGCCTCGATCACGGGCTGCGAACCGCCGAGCCGGATCCGTGCGTTTCCAGTCAGCGTGCCGCCGAGCCCGGCCGAGGTCAGCGAGCGCACGTCGATCGTGTTGCCCTCGTAGATCGCGTCGACGATGCGGACCTTGTCGAGGCACGGCACGCCACCGAGCTCGGTCGCGACGTTGATCCGCGGCTTGGTGAGCGAGCCGGTGATCCGGATCTTGCCGCCGCCCGCGCTGGTCACGAACTGCGGCAAGCCGAACCGCTTCAGCCAGACGTCGAGGTCGGGGAAGTTGCCGTCGATCTCGACGTCGATCGCATCGTTCGCGAGATCGACCTTGCCGTCGAACACCGCGCGGCTGCGCCCGGCATCGACGTGGACCTGCTCGATCTGGATCGAGCCGAACTCGTCGTCGGTGAACAGCCGGCCCTTGTACGCGCGGATCGCACGTTCCTTCATCGTCGCGCCGAGCGCGAGATCGAAGTCCTCGAGCGCGAAGCCTTCGCGCTTGTTGCCGACCGCGGTCAGCCGGCCCTGCAGGAACTTGCCGACCGATCGCGGGATCGGGTCGGGGAGAAATCTCCCGACGTCGATCGCCTTTGCGATCTCGACGTGTGCGCGCGCGTTGTACGGCTTCAGCCCGAACGTCGCGGACACCACGACCTCGCCGGGCTCCTTGCCACCGCGGATGAGGGCGGTCGTGCGATCGACCGAGCCCTGCTCGTTGACCAGATCGATCGACGCCTGGAGCTCGGCGAGCGTCAGCCGCAGCGGCTCTTCCTTGGCACCGAGCGGGACATCGACATCGAGGTTGTTGAACGCGAGCCCGACCTTTGGCGACGCGACGAACGGCCCGGTCAGCGTCACGGTGCCCGCGAGCGCGTCGCCACCGACCGACGGATCGACGCACGATCGGATCGTCGGGCCGACGTTCTTGGCCTCGAGCAGCAGGTTCCATGCGCCGTCGTACGGCCGGTCCCAGTAGTTGTGAAGCTCGCCACTTAGGTGCAGTGTGGCGCCCTTCGCCGGATCGGGCTGGGCCTCGGTCGCGGTCGCGCACGGCACCGTCCGCGCCTCGAGATCGAGCTCGAGCGTGTTGGCGACGAAGTCGTGGCGCGCCCACTCGCCGGGCATCTGTGCGAGCCGGTTCAGCTTGATGTCGCTCAGCGCGACCTGGTACTCCGGCTTGCGACCCTCGGGCGGGAACACCTCGAGCTTGCCGCCGGCCTTGCCGACATACGGCAGGCGGAACGCATCGCGCGGGCCCTCGTCGAGGATCCGGATCGTGCCGCGCTTCGCGGTGACGCCGAGCCGGAGGTAGAACTTCGCGACCAGTGGATCGGTGGAATCCATGTACACGAACGAATCGTTCGTGCGTAGCTTCGGATCGGGGTTGGCGTCGATGTCGACCCCCTCGAGCCGTCCGGTCATCGCGTAGCCGGCGCGATCTGGTTTGTCGACCGAGTACGGCTGCATGTGCACCGTGACGTTGAGCCCGTGGACGTGGATGTCGCGCAGATCGAAGATCGGCGGCACCGAGTCCGCGTAGATGCCGGCGCGGAAGCCGGCCTTCATCCGCGGATAGAACGCGGTGATGATGCTGACGATCGTGCGGTCGTAGGCGTGGAGCGGGTAGGGCTCGCGCGTCTGCTCGATCAGCGCCTCGCCGCCCTGCACGTGGACGTTGCGGAACACGAGATCGTGATTGCCGAACATCGCGGCGTGGACGTCGATCTCCGCGCTGACCTCGCTGGTGCGCAACAGCAGCTTGCGCGGCTTGCGCCGAGATTTCGGATCCGGATCGGGGCGATCGTCGAGCGTGCAGTCCTCGTTGGGATCACCCAGGCGCAGCTCGTCGATCGCGGCGACCTCGGCGTTGAGTGCGCAGTCGTCCCACACCTTGACGTCGCGCATCGTGACCGGGACCCAGCCGCCCGTGATCGCGGTCTTGAGCCCGGACGCGGGCCACTCGACCGCGCCGATCTCGATCCGGCCGCGCATCCGTTTGTTCAACGTTGTCGCGACGTAATCCCCGAGATCCTCGCCCTCGAATTTGACGCGCAGCACCGCGAATGCGGTGCCCATCAAGAGCACCAGCACGAGCCCGATGACCACGAGCCAGCGGCGAATTCGTCGAGGTGCGGCGCTCACCCGTGCTCCGGAACCTACCACGCGGGTCGTCGACGATTTTGAACGTGGGCTTGTTCACGTTCGTTCATGATCGGGACGGGTTCTGGCATTTGATCGTGGTCTTGGAACAAGCGGCCCCCTATAATGGGTCTAACGACCGAAAGCGAGGCCATCGAGATGTCCGACGATCAGCCTGACCGGCCCACGACGACGACGACGACGACGAGCGAGGCCGCCGAGACGGAAACTCTCACCGTCCTCCGCCGCGAGGCACTCCTCCCCAACGAACGCAATCGCGGTCTCGGTACCGTGGCGGTCGTCTGCACCATGGCCGGCGTGGCTTCCGGGCTCGCGCTCGCGACCACCCTGATGGCGATGCAAGTCGCCGACACGATGTCGAGCCGACCGTGTGCTTACCGCTCGGCGGTGATCAACGTGACCCCCGTCCGCACGCCGGACCACGGCTACCTCGGGCTCACCTACACGTTCAACAGCGGCAGCGCGCTGGTCCAGCGGGTGCTTGCCGGGACGCCGGCGGCCAAGATCGGCCTTCAGAAGGGCGATCGCGTGCTCTCGGTCGACGGCGACACGGTCGACTCACTGGACGAGCTCCAGGACCTGATCGCCAACTCGGGCCCCGGCTACAAGCCGACCCTCGCGATCAAGCGCGGCACCACCGTGAAGATGGTGAACCCGACGCTCGCTCCCTGGCCCGTCAGCTCCTACTAGCAGTAGTTCGTAGGATCCTGGTTCCCGTTGCGGAGCCGGATACAGGTCGACACGGTCTGGTCGTCGCGCTGAAACGTGACGACGACTTGCTCGTCGATCGCGGCCGCCAGCGGTGCGGTCGGACTGACGCTGCCGTCGTCGTTGGCCTGCTGGATCACGCCGATGCCGCGGTCGCGGTTGAACACGAACACCAGGGCGCCCTGGTAGTTCACGTTCGCCGGGTAGCTGAACACCGCGGTCGAGACCGGTCCGCCGATGCCGTCGACCTCGAACAGCATCCTGGCGGGGTCGGGCGGAGGGATCGGGATCGAGGGGGTGATGCAACCCCCGACCACGGCGAGCCCGATCAGTAGAACAAGACGGCGCATGCAGGTCAGTGCTCGAGCAAGGTCCGATCCATCACGCGATCGCGTGACACTACCCGATCTCGCAGGGTTGAGCCGCCGAAACGTCGAACGCCCTGCCAACGTCATTGGCAGGGCGCCTCGAAAGTTGTCGTCCGGGTCAGCGCTCAGTTCGTGCGCTTGACCTTGGTCGGGAACATGATCGAGACGCCCGCACCGAAGAACAGGTGGTGGACGAACCGGTTGTCGTCGTCGGTCACAGCCTTGTCGGGGCCGTCCTGGGGGCCGCTGACGTCGGCGCCCGACGGGTTGTCCGCGAACGCGTAGTCGCGCACCGTGAGGTCGAGCGCGATGAAGTCGTTGAGGAACACGTGGACGCCGCCGCCAACGTAGAGCCCGAGCCGGCTGCCATTGTTGAGCGGGTCGTCGTTGTTCGGGTTCAGATCCGGCGGGATCATGTCCGGACCGGGCGTGGTCGGGTCGTCGGGACCCGGGCGCGGCTCGCCGGGCGAGGGGTCGTCGCAGATGTTGCTCGGGCAGTTGCTCTTCAGCTGCGCGTACGACACGCCGGCCTGGAAGTAGAAGTCGAACGCCACGTACGCCTGGCCGAACGCCGCGAGCTTGCCATACCAGGGCGTCAGGCTCAGGTACGCGGCACCGTGGAACGGCATGTCGTTGAGCCGGCTCTCGAACTCTTCCTTGCTCGGCTCCGTGGTCGCGTCATCCGGGGTGTCCTCGAGCGTCGGCACGATGCGGTCGACCAGCTTGGTCTTGAGCGCGGTCGACGCGACGCCGATCACGCCAACCGAGATCATGTCCGTGAAGTGGTACTCGAGCTTCGCGCCACCGCCGATGATGTGCTTGAAGTCGGCGTTGATCGTCGACTCGAACAGCGGAGCGAGCTCGAACCGGTTCTTCACCAGCAAGCGGCGATGACGGACCGCGACGTCCTTCGCGAGCGAGTTGGTGCGGCGGCCACCCGCTGGTTCCGCCTGGGCATCACGAATCTCGACGCCGGTCACGAGGAGTGCCGCGAGGACGAATGACCCAAGGCGTCCGAGGCCGTCTGGCCGAGGACCCGAGACTCCGGATAATGAATGGGTGATGGTCTTCATGGGGTCCTCAGCGGAAGGTCGTGTACTCGAACGAGGTGGGGAGCCAGAAGCTCACACCGATCTGGAACATCACGTTGTTGATCAGCTGCGAGTCCGCGTTCTCCTTCGCCTGCTCGGCTGTCGCGTTCATCCCGATGTCGCGGTTGACCGGCTCGAACTTGTCGAGGAACAGGTAGTCGCGGACACCGACGTTGATGGTCAGCCACTTCGCGAGGAAGAAGCGCATGTTCGCGCCGACGTTCGGCATGATGAGGAAGTTGGAGAACCCGGGGAACGAGGTGTTGCGCGGGATCACCTCGGACTGACCAGCACCGATGCCGGCGGTGAACGCGACCTCCCAGGTCACGAGCTTGCGATCGAGGATCGCGAACTTGCCGTACACCGGGACGTAGTGGAAGTTGAGAGCGGCGCTCCACTTGTACTCGTTGACGGTGGGCAGCCGGCGCGCCTGGCGGGCCACCAGATCGAACGGCTCGCGGAACGAGCGCTTGTAGTAGAGACCCTCGACGCCGATCGCGAGCACGTCGGTCAGGTAGTAGGCGAGCTCGCCGCCGACCGTGTAGTGCCGGACCATGTTGTCGTTCATCGTGGTGCCGACAAACGGGTACAGCTCGGTGCGGCGCTGCTTGAGGAACGGCTTGCGGATGACGACGACGATGTCCTCCCACGATAGCGGCGTCTTGCGGACCGGGCCGGTCTTGACCGCGCTGTTCGCGGCGTCGGCGGCGGCCATGTCGGCACCGAGATCCGTCGGAGGCTGCGGCTCGTCCGCACCCATGTCGATCTCACCCTCGGCGGCAGCGGATCCAGATCCGGTGGCGGGAGGATCGATCTCGATCTCCCCGTCACTGCCACTTCCACCAGCGGGCGCCGCCGGTTGTTTTGGCTGGGCCGAGACCGTGATCGCCCCGGAAGCCGCGACGAAGGTCAACCCGGCGAGGATGACCAGGATAGATCGGTGGTATGCCCGCATTCGTAGGCAGTTCATAACACGTGCCTTTTTGCGCGCTCAAGTTCACGGCGCCCAAGATGATGTCCCCACATGACATTGAGGGACGCAGCGTGTCCGATCCGGTTGCGCGCGCGTTGTGCAGAGACTTGCCTAAGCTGCCTCACTCGCACTTGCATCTGCATACAGTGCGTCGACGAATGCGGCCGCATCGAACGGCCTGAGGTCGCCGATCTTCTCTCCTACACCGACGAAGCGCACGGGCACCTTCATCTCGTCGCAGATCCCGAGCACCACGCCGCCCTTCGACGAGCCGTCGAGCTTGGTGAGGACGATCCCGGTGATCTCCATGTCGGACTTGAACGTCTTCGCCTGCGCGATCGCGTTCTGACCGGTCGTCGCGTCGAGCACCATCCAGACTTCGTGAGGTGCGCCTGGCATTGCCTTGTCGCACACGCGGCGCACCTTCTTAAGCTCGTCCATCAGGCCCGCGTTCGAGTGCAGGCGGCCCGCGGTATCGCAGATCACGATGTCGAGCTTGTCGTCGACCCCGCGCTTCACGGCATCGAAGATCACGGACGACGGATCGCCGTTAGGCTTGCCCTTGACGACCGGTACCCCGGCGCGCTTGCCCCACTCCTCGAGCTGCTCGGTCGCGGCAGCCCGGAATGTGTCGCCGGCGCCGAGCACGACCTTCTTGCCCTCGCGCGTCCACTTGTCTGCGAGCTTGCCGATCGTCGTGGTCTTGCCGACCCCGTTGACGCCGAGCACGAGCAGCACGAACGGCTTGTGCGCGGTCGTGTCGATCGGCCTGGCATCGAACGCGAGCAGCTCCTTCGAGGTCTTGCGGATCTGCGTCCAGATCTTGTCGGGGTTCTCGAGCTCGTCGCGCGTCAGGCCGCCCTTCACCGACTCGAAGATCCGGGTCGCCGCGCGCGGGCCGATGTCCGCCGTCATCAGGACCTCCTCGATCTCGTCGAGGGTCTGGGCGTCGATCTTCTTTTTGCCGAACAGCCGGCCGAGCTTGGCCACGAAGCCGCCGCGGGTCTTCGCGAGCCCCGCCTTGTAGGCGTCTCGGGTGTCGGCGTCGATGACCTCGGCTTCGTCCTCGAGGTCTTCGTCCTCGGGCTCTGGCTCGGGCTCGAGCGGTTCGCCCGGAACCGGCTCGACCTGGCCCGGACGCGGGCGGCGACGCTTGCGCTGGGGCTCTGCGGGCTCGACACCGAGGCGCTCTCGCGCGGTCAGTGCCTTGGCACGGCTGGTCCGCGCTGCGCGGCGCAGCGCCAGCAGGATCAGGACGACCGCGATGATCGCGATCGCGAATTGGATCAGATCCTTCTGCTCTAACACCGGGGGCTTATACCCCAGCTCGTTCCCGGATCGCGCGGTCTACGCGCTCCGAGGTCTGCGGCAACATGGCCTCTCCCGCCACGCGCGGCGAGAAGTAGACCTCCTCCACGAAATCCGTCAGCTCGGCCAGCGCCGGGCTCGGCCGCTTGCCGCGGACGTGGTCGACGATCTGGCGCGGCGACCAGATGCCCCACAGCCGGGCTTCCGGCAGCACGGGCTCCGCGGCGCGGCGGTAGAGCTGAAACACGCGCTCGCGCACCGGCACGAGGTCGATCCGGACCCCGCGTAGCTCGCCCCGGTGCGGGCTCGAGACCGCGAACCGCTCGGTGACGTGGCCGGGCGCGGCGACCTCGGCCTGCCAGTCGCCGGCGGCGAGCTGCTCGAACGTGAAGCCGCCGTCGCCAGCGGTGCGTTGCTCGTGCGCCTGATCGCCAAGCACGAGGCGCACCACGGCGTCCTCGACCGGGCGCCCGCGGACGGTGTCGCGCACCACGCCGGAGAACCCGTCGTCCGACGGCCGGCGCAGCGTCGAGACCAGGCCGGGCTTGTTGACGACCAGGCCGCCGTCGATCGCCTCGGCGTTGTCGGTCTCGACCGCGACGTCGGACGGGGGCGCTTGCTTGCGGAACCGCTTCCAGGGCTTCGCGCGCGCGGTGAAGAATCCACCGGCAGCGAGCGCGGTCGCGAGGAACGCCGCGACCGTGTACGAGATCGGGACCGGCTGCGGCGCGGCGATCCGCACGATCACGGGCTGCGAGCGCGATCCCTTGACGTACGACGTGCTCGGGTCGGCGCCGACCTGCAGGCCCCACTGGCCCTGACCGAGGATCTCGGCCTCGAGCGACAGCTTGTAGAGCCCGGCGTCGTTGGTCGCACCACGCGCGAGCACCTTGGTCTCGCCGGAGGTCAGCGTCACCGCGGCCTTGGCCACCGGCTTGCCATCCTGATCGACGACCTTGCCATCGACCGCGATGTCGTCCTCGAACGCGAGGCTGGTCGAGCGCACGGTCATCGTGGTCGTGGTCTGCGACGTCAGCTCGAAGCGCAGCTCGCCAGTCGCGATCTGCAGGGTAGCGTTGCCCTTGAACGT
>JBBJLY010000123.1:0-23486 GCA_037720695.1 Kofleriaceae bacterium
GCGTCAGCATCGCCACCGGGTCGGGCTCGCCGGTCGCCGGCGCCAGCTGCTCGTAGTCCTTGCAGGCGAGCGTCATCGCGTGCGGCTGGATGCTCGCCGCGCGTGCGGCCTCGACGAGCAGCGCGATCTCGGTCTTGGTCGCGGCCGGTCGCTTGACGGCCGTCTCGAGCTGCTGCGTCGCCTTGACCGCTTGCGGGCCGCACTTCGGATCGACGACCCAGGTCTCGAGCACCAGGTCTGACACCCGCGCGCCGATCCGCGGCAGGGCCCGGGTGAACGCCGCGAGCGAGGTCTGCTTGACGGGGGAGCGATCGACGCGCGCGTGGAGCTCGCCGATCCCGATCACGCGGGCGTCGGCCGGGATGACCGCCTCGAGCGCCGCCGCGAGCCCGGCGTAGGTTGTGTGCACGGGCAGGGCGACCGCGTCGATCGCGATCGCGGCATCTCGCGCACTGCTCACGCTCGGCCGGGGCTGGTTGTCGCTGCCACAAGCGACGAGGCCGACCATCGCGAGCCGAGCGATCGCGGGCACGCCTTCACGGTACACGATGCCACCAGGTGTATGGTCGAGGCATGGGTCCCAGCGCTACCGAGCTGCGTACGATCCCGTTGTTCCACGGGTTCGGCGACGACGAGCTCGCACAGCTTGGCAAGCTGTTCGCTCGCGTCGAGATCGATCCGGAGCTGCCGCTGTTCGACGTCGGACAGCAAGCGAACGAGCTCTACCTGCTGACCGCGGGTGAGGTCGTGCTCGATCGTCCGGGCGACGATCTGTTTCGCCTTCGGCCACCCGCGCTGATCGGCGAGCTCGGGGCGTTGACCAGCCTGCCGCGCTCGACCCGCGCCACGCTCGAGCCCGGCGCGGTCGTGTGGTCGCTGCCCGCGCGCACGGTGCAGGAGTTCTTCGCCGCCAACCAGGAGCTCGGCGTTCGGTTCCTCGTCAACTTGCTGACGGTGGTCGCGGACAAGGTCCATCGCGATCAGTCGCGCATGGCGGACATGCGGCAGAACCTGATCCGGACGCAGAAGGAGTGCAAGCGCCTGCGCGAGCTCGTGCTCGACGCCGAAGAGACCCCGATCTCGGCGCAGGTCCACGACACGCTAGACAAGCTGATCACGCACAACCGGCGCGTGAACTATCGGGTCGAGCCGCCGCCCGCCCTCGCGGCCTACGTTCGGTTCGACTCCGGCACCACGCCGGTGGTCGACCTGTCGCGCACCCACGTCTCCGTGCGCGACTTCTCGTTCGGCGCGCAGCCGCCGACGCAAGGCACCTGGCTGACCGGCGTCCTCCACCTCGCCGGCGCGGAGATCCCGATGTCCGGCAAGGTGTTTCGCGTCTCCGGCGATCGCATGACGATCGAGCTCGATCTGCTGATCGAGGAGTACGCGGCGATCCTCGAGGGTTACCTGACGCGCGCGCAGCTGCTCGACGTCCTGGTCTGAGCGCCACCGAAAGCACGAAACGGCCGGTCGCGATGACCGGCCGTTTGGTAGCGCGACGTTCGCGGGATTACTTCTGCGAGACCTTGTCGGCCTTCTTCTCGACAGGCTTGGCAGCGTCCTTCTTCGGGGCCGCTTCCTTGGCCTTGGCCTTCGCCGTGTCCTGCGACTTGTCCTTCTGCTTCTCCGCCGTCTTCTGGGTGTTCTCGGTGTTCTCGGCCTTGTCCTCGTGCGGGCAGGCGAAGACCGGCGCGGCGGCGATGGCGAGAGAGGCGATTGCCAGGGCGAGCTTCTTCATCGGGACTCCTGAAACAGGGGGTTGGAAAGTTGTACGAGTGTGGACCAGCGATCGGATCACGGCAAGCGACGAGCCGCTGCGACGGTGTGACGCCAGGGACTAGCTGTGGTTACGGAGATATTCCCGGATCCCGAGGATCATCGTGGTTTCCTCGCCACGCGCGTCGTACGGGCCGAACGCGCCGGGATTTCGATCCGCCCACTCGGTGATCGGGTCGTGCGCCTGCTTGAAGCCGCCCTCGGCGATGCAGCTCTCGTGATAGATCGGCCACTCGTCGGCGTTCAGTGACGGTAGCGTGATCGGCGCGCGGGGCTCGCCGCGCGCGAGGCGCTCGAAGTCGATGCAGTCCGCGAGGTCCATCGCCGCTTCCGAGCGCGCGGTCAGCGGCGCGAGCCCGAACACGTTCTGCAGGTGCTTGATCGCGGACGTGTGATCGTACTGCACCGAGCTGATGTAGCCCTGCTTGACGTACGGTCCGGCGACCAGCGCGGGGACGCGGAAGCCGAGCTGATCGAAGCCCGGGACGCCGAACTTGGCCTCGGTGTCGTCGGTGGTGAGCGGCGGCGCGACGTGATCGTAGTAGCCGCCATTCTCGTCGTAGGTCACGACGAGCAGGCAGTTCTTCCACTGCGGCGACCGCGCGAGCGCCGTGTACACCGCGGCGATCAGCTCCTGCCCGAGGATCGGGTGCACGGGCGGGTGATCGTCGTTGCTGCTGAAGCCGGGGTCGATGTAGACGACCGGCGGCAGCGTGCCCGCGGCGGCGTCCTTGAAGAACTGGCCGGTGCCGGTCTTCGCGTCGCCGAACCGTCGCACCTTGCCAGTGCCGTCGGCGGGACCGATGTCGATCTGGTACGGGCCCGGGTTCGCGAGCAGTGACACCACGGCGAGGTTGCCGTAGTAGAAGCGCCAGTCGACGCCGGCCTCCTGGAGGCGGTTGTAGACCGTCGGGACCGGCACGCTGCTGAACTTCTCGAGGATGTCGTTGTTGTTGTCGATGCCGAACGACGTTGCCGCGTGCCAGTACGCGCGGTTGGGCAGGGTCGGGCCCATCACCGAGCAGAACCAGCGATCGCAGGTCGTGTACGCGTCCGCCAGTGCCCACGTGATGGGCAGGTTGGTCCGCGTCATGTACTTCATCGGCTCGGTCGCCGTCTCGAGGTTGCCGTGATCGGCCTGGTGCTCGGTGACGAAGCCGTCCATCAGCCCGCCGTTGAACTGCTCGTGCGCCGCGTCCCAGCCGTGCGGCGGATCGATGTCGCACACGGTGGCGACCTCGGCCCCGCGATCGTCGGGCGCGGGGTAGGGCGCGACGACGGTGCCGCCGAGCGTGCGGTTCATCAGCCCGGGCTTGAGTCCTTCGCCACCGAGCCCCTCGAGCGCGCGCGCCCCGAGGTAGTGGTCGTAGCTGCGGTTCTCCATCATCAGGTAGACGTAGGTCGTGATGCCGACCGGTCCGTCGTCGTCACTGCTACAGCCCGGCAGGAACTTCGCGAGGCTCGCGGCCCCAGCCAGCCCACCGATCGTCTTCAAGGCGTCGCGGCGCTTCATCGACATTGGCCGGACCATAGCCGATCGGCGGTCGCGGCGAGCGCGGGATCGTCACGCTTACAGGATCGAGGCGACCCAGCCCACGCCGACCCAAAATCCGACCGCCGTGCCGATTCCCGAGGCCACCGCGATCAGCAGGATCCGGGTCACCGGGTTACGCCAGAACCCCTTCAGGGTCTGGATGTCGTCGGGGAGTTGCTCGCAGTCGGCCACATTGGGCTTGCGCCGCCATGCCTCGACCACGCCGACCACCATGCCCGTGCCGAGCAGCGGGTGGATCGCCGCGACCGGTGCCACGACCAGCGCGGTCAGGATCGAGAACACGGATCCACCCGCGAGCAGCGTCAGCGAACCGGCGCCGATCGACGTGGGCAGGATCCAGGCGAGCATCATCTCGGCGAACGTGGTCGTGCTCGACCGCTGCCAGCCCCACACCAGCGCCGCGATGAACAGCAGCGGGATGGCCCACTTGATCACCGTCCACACCAGCGACGCCGGCGGGATGGCCTCGAGCTTCGCCCGATCGATCGGCTTGCCGAAGTGCTCCTTCATGCCGGGCACGTGGGCCGCGCCGACGACGGCGACCACCCTGCGCTTGCCCTTGCCGGCCTCGACCGCGCGTGACGCGAGGTACTGATCGCGTTCGTCGATCAGCGGGCCCTTGATCTGGGGCACCGCGCGCCCGAGCTCGGTCAGCATCTCCGACAGCGCCTTCGGTTCTTTGAGATCCTCGACGGTGGCCTCGGTGATCGCCGCGCCCTCGTCGTCGTCCTCCTCGAACCCGAAGATCAGCGACGACATCAGCATCGAGCGTTTCCACAGGCCGAGGTTCTTCCACGTGCGCTTGAGCGTGATGTTGATGTCGCGATCGATGAGCTCGACCGGGATGTCGCGCTTCTCGGCGATCTTGACCGCGGCGAGCAGCTCCGCGCCCGGCTTGACGCCGAGGCTCTGGCCGATCCGGCGCTGGTAGGATGACAGCGCGAGGTGCGCGAGCAGGTACAGCGTGCGGCCTTCGCGCACGACCTTGAACACGTCGAGGTCGCGGAACGCGCTGTCCTTGGTCAGCGCCTCGTGGCGCGTCTTGTCGAGCTCGACGCACACGACATCGGGCTTGACGGCGTCGATCACCGCGCGGACGTCGTCGACCGACTTCTGCGACACGTGCGCGGTGCCGATCACGTAGTACGTGGTGCCGTCGTGAACGATCTCGGTCACCGAGTCCGGAAGACTCGGAGCGAGCTCCGGCGCAGCATTCTCGTCGGCCACGGGACGTGACATAGCACGCTGCGCTACATACCGGGCATGGCCACCGAGCTTCCTGAAGCGACCCGTGTCGAGATCGAGGCTGCCGCGTTCCGCAGGCTGGTCCAGCACTTCCGGGACCGCCCCGACGTCCAGAACCTCGATGTCATGAACCTCGCGGGGTTCTGCCGCAACTGCCTGTCGAAGTGGTACCGCGCGGCGGCCGACGAGCGCGGGGTCGCGCTTACGGATCCCGAGGCGCGCGAGGCGATCTACGGCATGCCGTACGACGAGTGGAAAGCGAAGAACCAGAAGTAACGATCACTTGTGACCTTCGCTGCCCCTCGGCCAGACGGCCTCGGGGCTATCCGGTCAATAGACCGAGAGGCCGACCATCAGATCGCGCGTCCGCTCCTCGTGCGTCTTCGCCATGCCGAAGCGCGCCGTGAGCGCGATCCGCGTGTTGATGTCGAGCTGGAGCATCGCGCCACCGGCGTACGCCGACGACCGATCGTATCCTCGCATCACGTTGTCCTCCGCGCGGTACGCGAACCCGGCGCCGACGTAGCCACCGGCATGCAGCGGGCCGAGCGCGACGGGGAGCGCCTGAAGCTCGACCGTGTAGCGCGACTCGAACAGCGTGTCCTGCAGCCGGTTCTCGCGCCAGCCGAGGAACACCGACGCCAGGATGCCGACGTACTGGTTCGGGAAGTAGCCACCCTGGATCGTGAACGATGGCCCGATCCCGAGGTCGCCGTGCGCCGAGCGCAGCGAGCCGGATCCGCCGTAGACGCCGTACGTCGCGCCGGTCCTGGTGAGGGGTGCGCGATCGAGCTGGAGCCACGGGCCTTCGCTCGGTCGGACGACCGCGCGCTCGGTCCATGCGGCGGTCTGCGGGTCGATCCATGCCAGCGGCATCACCATGTACTGGCCGTTCTTGCCGATCAGGTGGACCGGGTGCATCGGGTGAAGACGCGCCCAGCCATCGAACCGCGAGCCCTCGATCCCGGCGACCACGAACAGCCCGACCGCAGCGAGCACGACCACCGCGATCGCGGCCGCCCTGCCGTCGCTACCGCTGCCGCCGCTGCCGCCACCTTTGACACCGCTGCCGATCCCGCCGCCACCACCGCCCACGTGCCGGTGGCGCGGGCCGGCGGTGATCGTGATGTTCGGCACGAAGATGATTTGGGTCCCGGTGTCCACGCGCTCGGCCGGCGCGACGTCGGTGCCGCTGATCTCCTGGACCACCCGGACGCGCTCGGCGCGCTGCGCGGGCGGCGAGGCGGCGATCCGCTGGAGGTCGGTCGCCGGGATCCGGTAGCTGTTGGCGACACAACCCGAGCCGACGAGCGAGGTCACGAGGATCACGGCGAGTGCACGCATGGAACGGAAGTATCGCAGCAATCGCTGTGCCCGGAGCCCCGGCAGCGCGGAGGCGGGCAGGGCGGCCGGGCCGCCGGTTCGCGCTGTCGCCCGCCGGGAACCATGTGGCGAGCAAGCCACACCGAGTACCATCACGTGGTGGAGCCGGTGGACCTCGCGGTCGTCGCCGACGACTTCGATGCCGAGGTCGCCGCGACTCCGGCGATCGATCGCTTCTGTTCGACGTCGGCTTGGATCCTCGCGGCCGCCGCGGCGCTGATGCCGCCCCGGATCCCGTTCGCGTTCCGTGGCACCGCCGGGTACTTCGCGGCAATGCGCGGAATCCACCCTGCCGGGTTTCCATACGTCGAGCCGATCGAGCTGGCCTGGGGCCTCGCCGCGCCGTTGATCGGGCGCGATCCCGACGGCCTCGTCGCCGAGGTCACGGCCCTGCTCGCCGGCCGCCGGGACTGGCAGCTGGCGATCTTCTCCGGCCTGACCGCGGGTGGGCCGCAACGGCGGGCGCTCGACCGCGAGCTGCCTCGACGGTGGGAGCGCAGACGCGGGACCCCCACGGTGCGCCACGTCGCCAGCCTCGACGGCGGGCTCGACGGCTTCCTCGGCCGGCGCTCGCGTGAGCTGCGCAAGACGCTCCGCAAGGGCATGCGGCTCGCGACCGAGGAGGGCATCACGTTCGAGCAGGTGATCTCCTCGCGCGCCGATGCGGCGGCGCTCTATGCGCGGATCCAGACGATCGAGCTCACCAGCTGGAAGTCCGAGGAGGGCGTCGGGATCAGCGGCGGTCCGATGAAGCTGTTCTACGAGCTGATGCTGCCGCGGCTGTGCGAGCTCGGCCAGCAGCGCACCGTGTTCGCACGCCGGGGCGATCGAGATATTGGCTACATCCTCGGAGCCGTGTTCGACGGCGAGTACCGAGGGCTGCAGTTTTCCTACAACGACGACCTCTCGAAGCTCGGACTCGGCGGTCTGCTGCAGCTCCAGCAGATCACGACGCTGTGCCAGGAGGGGGTCGGGCGCTACGATCTCGGCACGGAGATGGACTACAAGAAGCGCTGGGCCGAGGAGATCATGGAGACCGAGATGCTGGTCGTCGTGCGGTGATGCCTATAATGCGGCGTGATGGCTCGCTCGACGCTGTTTCGTGCGCTCAGGCGGCTCGTGCGCCGCGCCGCTCCTCCCCCGTCCCGCGCACCGGCTGGTCCCGGCGTGACTTTCTCGGTGCCGGCCGCGGCAGCACGCTGCCGCTCGTCGGCTGCGGCGACAATATCGGGCCGGCGGCGCCGCGCACGATCGCGATCGTCGGCGGGATCGCCGGACTCACCGCGGCGCACTACCTGGCGAGGAGCGGAGTGCGTGCGGAGCTCTACGAGGGCTCGATGCGGGCCGGCGGCCGGATGTGGACGCAGCGCGGCCTTCCCGGCAACCAGCTGGTCGAGCTCGGCGGGGAGCTTGTCGACACCGATCACGTCGTCATCCCACGACTCGCGTCGCGCTACGGGCTCCAGCTCGACGACCTGATCGACGACACCGCGAGCCTCAAGCAGGACACGTTCCTGTTCAACACCGTCGTGCAGAACGAGGCGACGATCGTCGCGGCATTCAGGCCGGTGGCGATGCAGATGGCGTTGAACGTCGCCGCGAGCGAGGGTACCGATCCGGCAAGCGTCACCGAGTTCGAGCGCATCGACGCGATGTCGATCCCCGAGTGGCTGACGATGGAAGCTGGGCTGCCGGCGAACGCGATGATCAAGGAGCTGCTCGAGATCGCGTATCTCGAGGAGTACGGGATCGAGGCCGCGATGCAGTCGGCCTGGAACATGATCTACCTGATCGACCACGAGACGCCCGATCCGTTCCGCGTGTTCGGCGACTCCGACGAGCGGTTCCACATCCACGAGGGCAGCGACGCGCTGACGACCGCCCTCGCGGACGACCTCGAGTCCGGTCAGCTGCATCTCGATCACCGGCTGACCAAGGTCGCGATGGTCGCCGACCGCTACGAGCTGACGTTCGACGTCTCCGGCACCCCGGTCAGCGTGTTCGCCGATCATGTGGTCTACGCGCTGCCGTTCACCAAGCTGCGCGAGGTCGACCTCACCGCGTCGGGCCTGTCCGAGGACAAGCTCGACGTGATCACGAACCTCGGCTACGGCACCAACGCGAAGCTGATGCTGCAGTTCACCGACCGCCACTGGGAGACCACGCAGATGTCCGCCGGCGGCGCGATCACGGATGTCGGCGAGCTCCAGACGATCTGGGCCACCTCGCGCGGCCAGGATGGCATCCAGGGCATCCTGACCAACTTCGTCGGCGGCAACCGCGGCCTCACGATCGGTGAGGGCACCCCCGAGTCGCAGGCGCAGCAGGTGCTGCCGTGGATCAACACGGTGTTCCCGGGCACCGCCGCGAAGTACGTCCCGAACAGTGCGATCCGCATGCACTGGCCGAGCTACGAATTCACCAAGGGCAGCTACGCCGGCTACCTCGTCGGCCAGTGGAAGTACTTCGGCACCGAGGGCGCGCGCGAGGGCAACCAGCACTTCTGCGGCGAGCACTGCTCGGAGGACTACCAGGGCTACATGGAGGGCGGCGCCGAGACCGGCCTCCTGGTCGCGGCCGAGATCCTCGACGACCTGCGCGCGACCAAGCCGTTCGAGCTGGTCGAGCAGCTGAAGCTCGTCGCATCACGCCCGCGCGCGAGCTACCACGCCGGCTTCGGCGAGCGGATGCGGCTCGGCGAGATCCGTCGCCGCGACTCGCGCTACTAGCGCGGGCGGGCGCGCGGCGGCTCGGCGTCCGGCTCGGGAGGGGGAGGTGGCGGCGCTTCTGCCGGCGGCATCGTGGTCAACGACGCGGCGGCATCTGCACGCCGGTTCGAGATGATGGAGGCGATCACACCCGCGCCGATGATGCCGGCGATCAGGCCGAGCGAGATCGCGTGCGGCACGTGGATGTGAGTGTGCAGGATCATCTTGAGACCGATCACCATCAGCAGGATGGCGAGCGCGATCTTGAGATACTTGAACTTGTCCATCGCGCCCGCGAGCACGAAGTACAGGCTGCGGAGTCCCATGATGGCGAAGATGTTCGACGTCACCATGATGAAGATGTCCTGGCTGACGGACAGCACGGCCGGGATCGAGTCGAGCGCGAACACGATGTCGGTCAGCTCGATCGAGATCAGGCACACCGCGACCGTGGTCAACGCGCGGCGCCCGTCGACCATGACGGTGAACTTGCCATTGTAGTCGCCGTCGACGATGCGAACGAACTTGCGGAGCGTGCGGACCGCGAAGCTCTTCTCCGACGACGGATCGTCGCCCTCGTCGTGCTTGAGCAGCTTGAAGCCCTGGTACGCGAGGTAGCCGCCGAACACGTAGAAGATCCACGAGAACTGCTGGGCGAGCCACGCGCCGCCACCGAGCATCGCGAGGCGGAACACGATCGCGCCCATGATTCCCCAGAACAGCACGCGGTGCTGATACTTCGAGGGGACGCGGAACGAGTGGAACAGCAGCGAGATGACGAAGATGTTGTCGACCGACAGCGCGTACTCGAGCAGGTACGCCGAGACGTACATGATGGAGGCGTCCGCGCCGGGATCGATGGACGCCTCGACCAGGGTCGCGCCGAGCCACGCGCGCTCGTACATCAAATACACGAAGCCGGTGAACGAGAACCCGAGCGCCATCCAGCCGGCGGTCCAGTACGCGGCGCTCTTCAGCGTCGGGGTGTGCGCCTTGCGATTCAGCACCCCGAGATCGAGTGCGAGCAGCACCCCGACGAACGCGAAGAAGCCGACCCAGAACCAGATCATCGATCGCGCCTCATCTGGTCGTGGAGATCCCTGATCATCGCGGGTCCCAGACCATGCCGGCTCGACCGCGTGGTGGCAAGCCGTCGGTTACTCGAACGTCGCGATCTACGATGTCAACCGGGTGTCGCGGGCCGCGACAAAATCGCTCACGCGAGCGTGGCCAGCAGCTTCTCGACCTCGGTCGTTGGTCGGTCCAGACCGAGCTTCGAGAACGTCATCAGCGCGTCGCGCAGCATGTCCTTGGCATCGGCGAGCTCGCCGACCTCGGCCTTGTAGCGACCAAACGCGAACAGCGCCCGTGCGATCGCAGCCTCGTTGCCGATCTCGCGCATGATCTCGAGCGCCGACGAGAACGCTTCGGCCGCGGGCGAGGTGGTGCCGGCATCCTCGCCGTCGTCCGAGTCGCCGAACGAGAACAGGTTGGCGGAGAGCACATCTCCGAGTGCGAGATACGCTTGCGCTTCCTTCTCGCGCAGGCCCGCCCGCTGCGCCACGACGAGAGCGCGCTCCGCGAGCTCCTTTGCCAGATCGGTCTGGCCTTGCAGCTTCTCGAGCATCGCGAGATGGCGGCAGCACTCGGACTCGAGCGCGCGGTCCTCGACGTCGTCGACGATCTCGAGCGCGTTCTCGAGCCGACTGCGAGCTTCCTCGAGCTTGCCCTCGACGATCGCGAGCTCGCCGAGGTTGCACAGGATCAGCGCGGACAGCGGTAGTGCGCCGATCGCCTCGGAGTCCGGCAGCGCGGTCAGCCAGCCCGAGCGAGCCTCGTTGTAGTCACCGAGCTCGAACGCCAGCGCGGCGAGGTTGTTCTGCGACACCACCATGCCCCAGCGGTCGCCGGTCTCCTTGCGCAGCTCGAACGCGTCCTTGTGGCAGGCGTATGCCGCCTCGAAGTTGCCGCGGTCCTGCTGGACATCGCCGAGCCGCGACAGCGAGGTCGCGATCGCGCGCTTGTCGCCATGCTTGCCGCGGCGCGCGAGTGCTTCGGTGATCTTCGCGTGGGCTTCGTCGACCCGGCCGAGCATCAGCAGCGATTTGCCGATGTCGTCGAGCGAGCCGGCGATCCCGCGGTGGTCGCCCGCGGCGCGAAACAGCTCGTGACCGCGCTCCAGGTATTCGAGGGCGAGCTTGAGGTCGCCCTTGCGGCGCCACACCCGGCCCATCTTGTTGAACGCGACGGCCGCCTTGGTCTTGCTGGCCGCGACCCACGACAGCCGCAGCATCCGCTCGAACGCGCCGAGCGCCGCCTCGAAGTCGCCGATCAGCTCGTAGACCGAGCCGAGGTCGTGCCACAGGTGGATGCGCGCCGCGAGGTCGGTGTCGGCGATGCAGGCAAGCGCGCGATCGAACAGCCGGATCGCGCGCTCGTTCGCGAACTGCAGGCGCGCCGCCTCGGCAGCGCGGCGATACCGGGTGGCCGCTTCGCGCGCCTCACCGGCGAGCGCGAGGTGCCGCGCGACCTCTTCCTGTGCCGCGGGACCACGCCCCTCGGGGTGCAGCTCCAGCCACCGCGCGACGACGCCGTGATAGATGCGGCGCTTGGGCTCGTCGATGCCCTTGTAGACCACCGCCCACAAATTGGGATACGCGAAGTGGAGCTCGCGCTCGCCCGCGATCGCCGACTGCGGCTGTTCGGTCAGCCACTCGCGCTCGACCAGCTTGCCGATCGCGGCGACGACCGCGATCCGCGAGTGGTCTCCGCTGGCCGCGATCTGCGCGAGCGTCGGACCATCGGGGTCCGAGGTGCGCGCTGCATGGCGCTCGAGCGAGAGGATCGCGTCGAGCCATGACGTCTCACCTACGACCGCGGCCATCTCGATCACGCGGCGCTCGGTGTCTCCCATCACGCGGAGCCGTGCTGCGACCAGCTCGTCGTAGGTTTTGGGCAGCTTGGTCGCCGCGAGCTGCGCCTGCTCGAGTCGCCAGGTCAGGCCGCCCTCGCGCACGATGATGTCGCTCTCGAGCAGCAGGCGCACGAGCTCGTAGATCGCGCGCGGCGAACCGCCCAGCGTGCGCACGTGCGAGATCAGCTGCCCAGGGACCTCGACGAGTGGTCGACACAGCTCGCGCATCAGATCCTCGGCCTCGCTGGGCGACAGCGACCCGAGCTCGATCCGATCCGGTGCGATCTCGCCGTCCCCGAACGCGGGGTGGCGCATGTACAGCGCATCGGTGCCGGTGCCGACGATCGCGAACCGATGCTCGCGCAGGCCGGCGGCCAGGTAGTGAAGGAAGTTGATGGTGTCGCTGCCGCACAGCTCGAGGTTCTCGATCACGAGCAGCACGGGGCGGCGGGCGGTCTCCGCGGCGAGGAACCGGCGGAGCGCCATGAACAGGCGGGCCTCGAGGCGCTGCGGCGAGTCGAGCAGCGGCGCGAGCACCGGGCTGTCCTCGAACGGCACGCGGAGCAGGTGGGCGATCAGGTGCGCAATTTCGGGGCTCTTCTGTGCCTGGACGACCTGGGTGACCCCGGCTTCGATCTTGTGCCGGCTGTCGGCCGGGTCCTCGCCAAGCGCGAGCCCGAACCGCGCGGTCAGCGCGCGCGCGACTGGCCCGTAGGCGTGGGCATTGTCGTCGGCGACGCCGCTCATCACCATCACGTTCGGGTGGATGGTCCGCATCCGCGCCGCGAGCTCGCCGACGATCCGGCTCTTGCCCATCCCGGGCTCGCCCGTGACGACGACAAACGCGACCTGGCGCTCCTCGAACGCGCGCTCGACCAGCTCCTCGAGCCGCGAGATCGCCGGGGCGCGGCCGGTGAACCGCGGGCGCAGGTCGTACGCCGCGCCGCTGATCATCGTGCGCTCGCCATCCGCATCGCCAAAGTCCGCCGGCTCGAAGCTCGGCGTCTGCTCGGTCCCTTCGGCCGGCGCCAGGGTCCCCGATCCGGACGCGGATGGGCTGCGATCCCAGGTCAGCGGCATGGCAGCTCCGAAGTTGAATCCTGGCGAGCGCGCATGACCCTCGTCACCCGGTTGGGTGACCTCAAGCTTGATAGGTTCCATAAGAAAATCACAGTCCTCGACGTCCAAACAACGGCCATAACAAAGGCGCGGACCCTAGTGTGGTTGTGTGTAGTTGTCAATGACAATAGGACGTCACAACCCCGCGAAACCTGTCAGGATCTTCGGCGCGACTCGCGTGAAGCGCAAGATCTCGCGCAGCTGGTCCGACCTGCGGACGCGGCTAACTTGCCGACCCGGAACCAGAACCCGAGCCCGCGCTCGAGCCGGCATCGCCACCCGAACCAGTGCCTGCGCCCGCAGCGGGCGGCGGCGGCGGTTCGACCGGCTTGGGTCGCTTCGCACAGCGCTTCGGCAGCGCGGCGCGGTAGGCCTCGGTCCGCCGCTTGATGTCGGGCGGCAGTGCGCGCGCGTGTTTGTGGTCGCGGATGAAGTAGTGCAACGACACCGGCACGATCGGCTCGCGATTGGCGTCGAGCCGCGCGCAATTCTCGGCCTCGAGGTCGTCGAACACGTGGGCAATGACCTTCGCCGTGATCGGCTTCACGTCGTGCATCAGCACCACGCCACCCTCCTGCGCGAGGATCATCTTGAACACCTTCTTGCGCAGCTTGTCCGCGTTGCGCGCCTGCCAGTCGAGCGTGTCGACGCTCCACCGGACCTCGGTCAGGCCCCGCTTCTTGAGCCAGCCACGGCCGCGCAGGTCGAGCGCGCCGAACGGCGGGCGGAACAGCCCGATCGGCCGTGCGGCCTCCTTGGCCAGCATCTTGATCGAGTTATCGATCTCGCTCGACATCACCTTGGTCGAGGCGGCGCGCAGGTTCGGGTGCGAGACGGTGTGGCTCGCGACCAGGAACCCGCCTTTCAGCATGCGCGCCACCAGCGCGCGCGGCTGCTCCCCGTGCTTGCCGAGCAGGCGGCGGGTGACGATGAAGAACGTCGCAGGGATGTCGTACAGCTCGCACGCGTCGATCACCGCCGGCGTGGTATCGGGATTTGGCCCATCATCGAACGTGAAGGCGACCACACCCTTGTGCTCGGTGCCGTCGATCCGGTCGCCCTTGCCGAGCAGCGGATCGTTGGTCAGCTCGGCGAGCTCGTCCCTGGCCTTGGGCTTCACCGCCCCGGGCTTGGCCGATGCGGGCATGGAGCTCGCGACAAACAGCACCACGAGAACGACGCGCACAGCCTGACACTAGCGCACGTCGTGCGACGGTGCTGCTATCCTCCGCGCGTGCACGTCGTCGCGACGTCTAGTCTCCCGATCGATCTCGCCGCGCAGATCACCGCTGCGCTGCCGGGCGCGACGGTCTCCGTTCCGGACCAGGGTCACGTCGGGCTCGTCGGGCTGGACCTGACGAAGGCCGACGCCTTGGTCTGCCTGCTGCTCGATCAGATCGACGAGGCGGTGCTCGAGCGAGCGCCCAAGCTGCGGGTGGTCGCGAACTGCGCGGTCGGGACCGACAACATCGATCTCGGCGCGGCCACCGCGGCCGGGATCGCGGTCACCAACACGCCGGACGTGCTGACGGAGGCAACCGCGGAGCTGGCGTTTGCCCTGATGCTGGCCGCCGCGCGCCGGATCGGGGAGGGCGAGCGGCTCGTTCGCTCGGGCGGCTGGCAGGGCTGGGCGCTCGATCAGCTGCTCGGCATGGAGCTCCACGGCAAGACGCTCGGCATCGTCGGCTTCGGCAGGATCGGCCAGGCGATGGCGCGCCGCGCGCTCGGGTTCGGGATGACCGTCATCTATGCCGACCCCCACACGGTGTCGGGGCCCGCGCGCCGGATCGAGCTCGACGATCTGTTCGCGACCGCGGACGTGATCAGCCTGCATTGCCCGCTGAATGCCGGGACCGCCAATGTCGTCGACGCGCGCCGGCTCGCGCTGGTCAAGCCGCACGCGATCCTGGTCAACACCGCGCGCGGCGGATGTGTCGACGAGGACGCATTGATCGACGCGCTGGCGACCGGCCGGCTCGGCGGCGCCGGGCTCGATGTCTACGCCGGCGAGCCCGCGATCGATCCGCGCCTGCTCGCCAGCCCGCGGCTGGTGGTGGCACCGCACATCGGATCGGCTACCACGGAGACAAGGACCCGGATGGCTCAGCTGTGTGCGGATGCGGTGATCGCGGTGCTCTCGGGGCGCCGGCCGCCGAACCTCGTGAATGATGTCTCGATCGCGGTCGCGCCGTGAGCGAGCCCCAGGGCCTCATCGTGACCAGCGCGGGCGCGCCGTCGTCGGCGGTCGTGCCCGTGCTCGCCGCGATCGAGGCTGCGGGCATGCGCGTGCGCGCGATCGACGTCGGCGGCGTTGGCGGGGGGGGAGGTGGGATCTCCGACCGGGTGCGGCGGGCGCTGCTCGGTGAAGGAGCGAACGCCGGTTGCGTCGCGAGCTCGAGCTGACGCTGCCGGATGCCGCCGTCGTTCGATCCCACCCGCGATGGCGCTGACCATCGTCCGCGATCAGGTGCAGAACCCGGCGCCGGTGATCAGGTCGTCGGCGATCTCGAGCCCGCGGCCGCCTGGGCCCAGACCGATGCCGATCGGTCGCCGTGGTCGACGAGCCCGCGGTCGCGCTCGCGGATGCGGGCGTCGAGGGCGATCGGATCCTCGGTCGGCGCGATCGGCGAGCGCGCGCCGCCGACGCTGGCCCAGGATCGAACCGCGCTGCGCACCCGGTTCAAGCTGACCGGCAAGGTCGCGCTCGTCGAGGTCACCGGGCTCGGCGCCGAGCAGACCGGGTCGCCGCGCTCCAGCTGTCGCTTCGACGGCGGCGATCGATCACGTTCCTGTTCGACGCTGCCGGCGACATCGAGTCCGCCGCGGTGCTCCGCCGCCAGGTCCGGCACCTCGGGCTACGCGCGAAGGTTCGGTCGACGCCGGACGCGCCGTTGTGGCGCGCGGCCGACATCCTCGTCGCGCGACCGCGACCCGAGGTCATCGCGCGCGATGCTGGTCGGCGGCAAGCTGGTCGCGCTGGTCGACGACCGCTCGCCGGCTCGGCGACGAAGCCGCGCCGAGACCCGGGTGATCGCCGCGAAGGGTTGCTCAGCGTCGAGCGCGCTCGACAGCGCGCTCACCGGTGCGCTGCTCTCCACCAGCGACGGCGGCGACAACATCGCCGACATCGTCGCCGCGGTCGCCGGGGACAAGCGCGGGGTGATCGACGAGCGGCGCGCCGTCGCCCAGGCCGCGACCCGCGATCGCGTGCGCGCCGCGAGTGCAGCCGCCCAGGCCGTCGCCGCGACCACCGCGATGCCGGGCGATCTCGAGGATCTCGGTGGCGCGCCGCCGGTTGACGTCCCGCTCCCCGATGTCGCCGAGATCGCGCGGCTCCGTGCCGAGGTCGAGCAGCGGAGGGCCGAGATGACAAAGTCGATGATGGCGTCGCGCGATACCGCGACCTCGCTGACCAAGCAGGCGACCGAGGCCCGGGCTGCCGACCGCACCGACGAGGCGTCGCAGCTCGACCGGCGGGCCGATGGCGAGCGGGCGCGGATGCACGCGCTGCTCGGCGAGCTCTCGACCCTCGAGACCGAGCTCGCGGAGCTCGAGCGCGTGCGCAAGACCATCCAGGATGCACCGCGGTCGTCGCCACGCGCCAACCCGCATGCGCCCGCGGCGGAATCTGAACCGCCGCCGCGCGCGCGTCCGGCGCCCTCGGTCGACGAACGCTGCACGAGCTCAAGCGCGCCGGTGCACCAGGCGCGGCGGGCCCGACCAAGCCGCCTCCGGCAGCAGCAGCTCGAGCTCGGGTCGTGCGAGCAAGGGCTCCAACGTCGCCGACGAGCTCGCCGCGCTCAAGCGCAACACGGCCTCGGCGCCGCCGAAGAAGAAGTGATGACCCGGGCGTGGTTGCTCGCGGTGCTGGTCGCCGCCACCGGGTGTCCGGATCGCAAGCCGCCGGTCCGCACCTACAAGGTCGAGAGCCGGCCGGCCCCCGTGAAGTCAGCGCACTCGCGACCGCGCCACTCGTCGCATCCCCACACCCACGGCAGTCACCCGCACGGGCGTGACGCACACCACCACCATCCACATCCGCATCCACACCTCGACGGCGAGGATGGGCATCACCACCCGCACTGAGCCCGGGATCGTCAGACCTCCTTCTTCGCGCGACCGTCGAGCCGAACTGGTGCGGCGGTGTCACATCGAACCACACCCTGAACAGCGTGCTGACACTGCTTACGATGGAGATCAGCGGAATAACCGATGCCATCCCAGTGAAAGCGCCGGGCTCGTGCAGCCGAATCAGCGCTCGTCGAGTATGACGTCGAACCGGCACGGCGACTTCAGCGCGAGCTTGTGCCGGAGCTGCTTGAGCTGCTGGACGACGCAGGTCGGGACGACGCCGCCCCCCGGATCTCCCGACGGCGATGCGAGCTCGACTCGGCCGTCGGGCGACAGGGTCGCGGAGAAGTGGGCGCCGCCACCGGGCACCCGGGTGCACGGACCGATCAGCTCCTGGATCTCGCGCGAGGTCCGCTTCGAGTCGAGGTGCTTCGCGTCCGGGCACTCGTCGAGCACGACGATCGACGTCACCATCGACATCACGGGTGCGTCGATCGGCGGCGGCGGCGCGACCGGTGACAGCGTCGGTGGGTCAGCTTGCCGCGGACCGCACGCGGCGATCGCGAGCGCGAGCGCGAGAGCGATCACGCCCGTCATGGCGCTCGTCCGTAGCGATCCTCGAGCCGGACGACATCGTCGAGCTCCGGGGTCGAGACCTCGAGCACGTCGGTGTCCTCGATCGCGATCATGCGATGGCGCAACCCGGGCGCGATCGCGAACGGTTCTTGCGGGCCGAGCTCGCGCGAGCGGGGTTCCTCGCCATCCGCGAAGAACACCAGCTGCATCCGGCCGGACAGGACCATGACGGTCTCGTCCTTGACCCGGTGATACTGGAGCGACAGCGCCTCGCCTGCGCGGATGTGGAGGATCTTGCCGACGTAGCGTTCCGTCCGCGCCCAGATCAATTCGTGACCCCACGGCTTCGCGACGACGGACACGGTCATTTCTTCGGCGCGGGCTTCGGCGCGGTCTTCGGCGCGGGCGCGGCGCTACCTGCACCCTTGTTGTCGAGCGCGCCCTCGGCCGTCGGATCTTCGGTGGTCGGCATCTCGACCTTCGGACGCGCGCCAGGGATCTCCTCGCGGCGATCGACGCGACCGTCGAAGTCGTCGTCGTAGAGGATCGCGAGCAGGATCGTGTCGCGGTACTGCTCCCACAGGTCCGGCTGGCCGTCGCTGTTGCGATCCCGGCGGATGCTCGTGAGCGCGCCGCGCGAGTCGTAGACTTCCTTGACGTCGAACTTGCCGTCGAAGTCGGTATCCCGCTCGACCTCGGCGACCGCGCCCGCCTTGGTGTCGTACACGGCAGACATGTCCCAGTTGCCGTCGTAGTCGAAGTCCGCCTTCTCGAACAGCGGTGTGCCCTTGCGGTTGTAGGCGACGACCCAGTCCTTGTCACCGTCGCGGTCGAAGTCGACCTGCTTGCAGGTCATGAACTCGATCTTGGTACCGCCCTCGTCCTCGGTCTTGTACAGGCGCCAGACGTCGGGGCGATTGTCGTGGTTCAGGTCGTACGTCACGACGTTCTTGCCGTTGGTGTCGCAGAGCGTCGCGTCGACCTTGGGGATCGACGTGTCGAGGACCCCGCCGGCCGGCGCCTTCGCCGCCTTGTTGCCGCCACTGCATGCAGCGGCAGACAGGACGAGCGACAAGCCAGCGAGTTTCAGTAGCTTCGCCTTCACCTGGGAAGGGTAGGCCGCGCCGACGATTCTCGCAATGGTTTGACCGGTTCCATATGGCCACGTATGGTCACTACTTCGTGGCGCGCAAGAAGCTCTCGACCACCGTCTACATCACGCCAGAACAGGATCTGCGCCTGAAGGCCCTGCACGGCAAGACGAAGGTCCCGGTGGCGGAGTACATCCGCCAGGGTATCGATCTAGTCCTCGAGAAGTACCGCGATCAGCTGCCGGGGCAGGTCGACCTGCACCTCGGATCACGCTAACAACCGCCACCCGCGATATGTCGTTTCCCGCCGAGCGGATCCGGAACTTTTCGATCATTGCCCACATTGATCACGGCAAGACCACGCTTGCAGATCGGATCCTCGAGGAGTGCGGTGCCGTCACCGCGCGCGAAGCCCAGGCGCAGATGCTCGACTCGATGGACCTCGAGCGCGAGCGAGGGATCACGATCAAGGCGCAGTCGGTCCAGCTCCACTTCAAGGCCAAGGACGGCCTCGTCTATCAGTTCCACCTGATCGACACCCCGGGCCACGTCGACTTCCACTACGAGGTTTCACGCTCGCTCGCCGCGTGTGAAGGCGCGCTACTGGTCGTCGATGCCGCACAAGGCGTCGAGGCGCAGACGCTCGCCAACGTCTACGTCGCGCTCGATAACAATCTCGACATCGTCCCCGTGCTCAACAAGATCGATCTGCCGGTCGCACGACCCGATGAGATCAAACAGCAGATCGAAGATACGATCGGACTCGACGCGTCCAATGCGTGTCTGGTGTCGGCGAAGACCGGCATCGGCGTGCACGACATGCTGGAGGCCATCGTCGAGCGGATCCCGCCACCCAAGCCGGACCGCGACGCACCGCTCTCGGCGCTGATCTTCGACAGCTGGTACGACACGTTCCGCGGCGTCGTCGTGCTCGTCCGCGTGATGAACGGCCGGATCACGAAGGGCACGAAGCTCCGGTTCTGGGCCACCGATCAGGTCTACGAGTGCACGATGCTCGCGGTCCGCAAGCCGGCGATCTTCGAGATCGAGTCGCTCGAGGGCGGGCAGTGCGGCATCATCGCCGCCTCGATCAAGGACATCGGCCACGCGCGCGTCGGCGACACCATCACCGACGACGAACGACCGTGCGCAGAACCGCTGAAGGGCTTCAAGCTGGTGAAGCCGATGGTGTTCGCCGGGTTGTTCCCGGTCGACGCGGCGGACTACCAGGATCTCAAGGACGCGCTCGGCAAGCTGGTGCTGAACGATGCCTCGGTGACCTACGAGCCGGAGAGCTCGGCGGCGCTCGGCTTCGGGTTCCGGACCGGCTTCCTCGGCCTCCTCCACATGGAGATCATCCAGGAGCGACTCGAGCGCGAGTTCAACCTGAACCTCATCACCACCGCACCCAGCGTGCGCTACCGGGTCAAGCTGCAGAACGGCGAGATCCTCGAGGTCGACAATCCGGCCAAGGTGCCCGACCAGGGCAAGTACGATCTGATCGAGGAGCCGGTGATCCTCGCGACCGTGCACCTGCCGCAGGAGTACGTCGGACCGATCATGCAGCTGTGTCAGGAGCGGCGTGGCGTGCAGCAGGGCCTGCACTATGACCCGGGTGGCCGCGTCCGCGTGATCTACGAGATGCCGCTCGGGGAGGTCGTGTTCGGGTTCTATGATCGCCTGAAGACGATGTCGCGTGGCTACGCGTCCCTCGACTACGAACCGGCCGGCTATCGCAACGCGGACCTGATCCGGCTCGACGTCCTCATCAACGGCGAGCGGCTCGACGCGCTGTCGCTGATCTCGCACCGCGACTCCGCGTATCACCGCGGGGTGGAGCTGTGCTCGAAGATGAAGGACGTGGTGCCGCGGCAGATGTTCGACGTCGCGATCCAGGCCGCGATCGGCAGCCGCATCATCGCGCGGACCACCGTGAAGGCGATCCGCAAGGACGTCACCGCGAAGTGCTACGGCGGCGACATCACGCGCAAGAAGAAGCTGCTCGAGAAGCAGAAGGAAGGCAAGAAGCGGATGAAGTCCGTCGGCTCGGTGGAGCTCCCGCAGGAAGCGTTCTTGACCGTGCTCAAGGTGGACTAGTGCGCGCGCGAGCCCTCGATCACCGCGTCCGCAAGGAAGCTCGGTTTCTGGTTCGCGCCGCGCGTGCCGCCCTGGTCTTGAAGCGCGGGTTGCGCGGCAAGGCCGGCGATCTCGAGACCGTGACCAAGCGGGTCGAGACCGGGCTCGCCGAGCGCGACATGCAGACCGTTCGCCGCGGGATGCCGGCGCTCGATTCGCTGGTCGACGAGCTGATCAAGCGACCGCCAAAATCGACCACCCGCGACTACGTGGAGTCGATCGGCGCCGCGATCCTGATCGCGCTCGCCCTGCGCGCCTTCGTGATCGAGGCGTTCAAGATCCCGTCGAGCTCGATGTATCCGACGCTCGAGATCGGGGATCACATCTTCGTCAACAAGTTCATCTACGGCATCCGGATCCCGTGGACGAGCACGAAGTTCTTCGAGCTTCGCGATCCCAAACGCGGCGAGGTCATCGTGTTCATGCAGCCGTGCACGCCAGACCGCGACTACATCAAGCGCGTGGTCGCGGTCGCCGGCGACACGGTCGAGGTCCGGTGCAGTGTCGTCTACGTCAACGGCACGGCCGTACCGAGCAATCTGGTCGAGGGCGAGTGCTCGTTCCTCGACTACGACGACGCCGCGAAGAAGTGGAAAGATCAGCCCACGAAGTGCAGCCGGTATCGCGAGACTGTCGCCGGGCTCGACTACTACACGTTCCACGAGGAGGAGCGCCCGATCTTCGAGCAGCAGCTCGCGAACGGCTCCTCGGACGATCTGCTGTCCCCGCTGAGCAAGGACTTCCCGTCGCACAACGCGCCGGTGTCGTGCGCGGAGTCAACGGACCCGGACGCGCGGGTCGCGCCCAATCAGAAGCTCGGCGAGCTGGTGGACACCACGAAGCCCGGCACGAAGCCCGGCATCTGCGAGCAGCACCTCGCCCAGCGAATTCCGCCCGGTCACGTATTCGTGATGGGCGACAACCGCGGCAACTCCAATGACTCGCGGTTCTGGGGCTCGGTCCCGGTCGAGAACATCAAGGGGAAGGCGCTGTTCATCTGGTTGTCGTACAGCCACTGGGGCCCGGTCGATTGGTCCGGCATCCGATGGCCTCGGATCGGAAACTTCGTCCACTGACGACTGGAGTCACTGCTTCTTCGGTGGCACTGCGAGCTTCTTGAACACCGTCGTCATCGCGTCGGCGATCGCGAACTCGGCCGCCTGATCCCACGCGTACTCGCGATCGCGGTCGCGAACCGTCTTGCCGATCTCCTGCTTGATCGTGGCCGAGCCATCGCCGGTGAAGCCCATCGTGCGGCCAGGAATCGTCTCGCCGAGCAGGTGGACGCCGAGCCGGATCACGAGCCGCTGCGAGTTTGGCTTGCCCTCCATCGGGACGACTTCCTCCATCGCGTCGGTGATCTCGACGGTGACAAGGTATGCGGCCGCGAGGCCCTTCTTGACGAGGAACTTGCGATACGCCTCCGCGCTGGTCACCGGATCTGGCGCACCGTCGAGCTTGGCCACGAGCTGCGCGTGCGATCCGAACGCCTTCTTGACCTGGCCCTCGACCCGCGGGGTCGCCGCCTTGCCGACGTCGGCCTTGACCGCGGGCTTCGCGGTGACGGCGGCGAGCTGGAAGTGGTACCGCTTCTTTTTCGGAGCGGCTTCGGCCGGGGTCGCGAGCACGCAGAGAGCGAGCGGCAACAGGGCCAGGAGGAGCTGCGGTCTGAAGATCATGGTCGGCATCATATCGCCCCTGGTAGGTTGTCGGCCTGAACCGGCTTTTTCGCTGAGACGGCGCGTGCTAGCG
Source organism: Kofleriaceae bacterium (assembly GCA_037720695.1). Lineage (GTDB taxonomy): Bacteria > Myxococcota_A > Polyangia > Haliangiales > Haliangiaceae > JABFXX01. The sequence continues at coordinate 22,330 of JBBJLY010000123.1, forward strand.
TCGAATTCATGGTCCGGCCGAGGTGGCACGATGTCCTCATCATCACGGGCATCGTGGTCCTGCTATCGGCGGGGATCATGGCCTTGTGGGCCGACGACGTCCGGGATCTCTTGCACCTCGGTCCAGGGCGGGGAGCGGGCTCGGGGACGCCGCTTCCATCCGAGACCTCTGGCGGACAGACCTGATCCGAACTTGACCGTGATTGCCGCGGCTTAGTACCGTTCGCTTGGGGCAACCGGCGATCGGTTGCTGCCTCCCGCAGGAGCCAATGTTCACCATCATCATCCAGGAAAAAGGCGGCGAGCAACGCCGCATGGTGTTCAACAAGGCGGAGGTCACCATCGGGCGGGTGCAAGGGAACGACATTGTCCTTCCCAAGGGAAACGTGTCGAAGCGGCACGCTCGCATCGTCCTCAAGGATCAGAAGTTCATCATTGTCGATCTGAAGAGCACGAACGGGACGTACGTGAATGGTCGCAAGATCACGAGCCCGCTCGTCGTCAAGGACTCGGACAAGATCTACATCGGTGACTTCATCGTCGGCGTCGATGAAGCGTCCGCCGCAGATGGCGATGGCGCGTCGGAGAGCACGACGTCTCCGCCGCCGGAGCGCATGCCTGCGCCGCAGCCCGAGGTACGCGCGCGTCCAACCGAAGCCGTGCAGCAGATGCCGCCGCCGGCGATCGAGCCGCCCGCCGTCTCGCCGCCGCCCGTCGCGCCACGTCCCGGACCGCCGCGTCCTGCACCGAACGCCGTCCGCGAGGTCGGCGAACGCCAGCCGCGCGAGCCCGGCCCGCTCGGTGCTGGCTTGCCGCAGCGCGAGCCCGGCCAGCCGCATGGCCAGCCACATGGCCAGCCACATGGACAGATGCCTCCGATCGCGCCGGTGCCTTCCGAGGTTCGCACCGGCGGACGTCCCGGCATGCGTGGCGGGGGAGGTGGCACGATGCCGCCGCCGATCGCCCCGATCCCACCGGTCGCGCCAGCACCCGGACCGACGATGGCCGAGATGGGCAGCGGCCCGATGGGTTCACCGATGGGTTCACCGATGGGTGCGCCGTTGGCCAGCCCGATGCCGAGCCCGATGCCCCGCCCGGCGGACTTCCCGCCGCCCGCGCGCGACATCCCGCAACGTGCTCCCGAGTTTCAGCCGCCGT
>JBBJLY010000124.1:0-23475 GCA_037720695.1 Kofleriaceae bacterium
CGGCCGCCGTGACAAGGCGCCCAAGGACAAGAGCACGCTGCCGCGCGCGGAGTTCGTCGAGAAGTTGCCGGCGATCCTGCAGGAGATCCAGGACGCGCTGTACGCGCGTGCCAAGAAGTTCCGCAAGGACAACACGAAGCAGATCGACACCCGCGACGAGTTCTACGCCTACTTCCAGGAGCCGACGAAGAACGCCCCCAACGCGCCGACGCCGATCCATGGCGGCTTCGCGATGACGCACTTCAACGGCGACCCCGCGCTCGAGGCGCAGATCAAGGACGACCTCGGCGTGACCGTTCGCTGCATCCCGATCGAGCGTGGCGAGCCAGGCACGTGCCCGTTCACCGGCCAGCCCAGCGCGAAGCGTGTGGTCTGGGCCAAGGCGTACTGAGATGGCGGCACTCGCTTGTCCCAGATGTGGTGTCACGCTCGAGACCGCGGGCTACACGGAGCGCTGCACGAAGTGTGACGGCGCCTGGGTCCACGAGGACGCGCTCGTCGGCATGCTGCAGGAGCGGACGTCCGCGCTCGTGTTCCTGCCGTGGCAGCCGCGCGACAAGGACCAGCAGCGCGCGTGCCCGGTGTGCACCCAGGCGATGCAGACCGTGAACCTCGAGGCGGTCGCGCTCGACCGCTGCGCCGAGCACGGCGTGTGGTTCGATGCCCACGAGCTGGCCGCGTTGCTCGCCGCCGCGAAGCACTTCAAGGCGACGCCGCACACCGACGAGCCGCACGCGGAGCACAGCGGGCTGCTCGGCGCGATCGCGAAGCTGTTCGGCGGCTGATCGGCCGCCGCAAGGACCCCGCGGCCTTCGCGAGCGGTCAGAACAGCGAGACGAAGTTGTAGACCTTGTACACGGCCCAGAACACCACGAGCCCCGCGATCACCACGCCGAGCGCATAGCCCAGACCTTTGGCGATGCGGTCCTTCGTGCGGGGCTCCACGATCGCAGCGTAGCATCCCGGCGCGGGCTGCTGGTATCGTCGTCCCATGCCGCTCGTGCCGTCGGAGCTCGAGGCTGTCCTGGCCCGCGCGGTCGCCGCCGGGGACGATGCGCTCGCCGTCGAGACCCTGCGAGCACTGGGGCGCCACCAGCTGGTGGAAGGGAGGGCCGCGGACTCGCTGCGATCACTGCGCGGCGCCGCCGAGCGCGCGGCGCACCTGGTGGAGGCGAGCCTGGGCCGACCGCTCTGTGACCTCGCAGGTGCGCTCTCCGCGCTCGGGCAGCCGACGCTCGCGGATCAGACCTACGTGATCGCACTCGCGCACCTGCGGCGTGCAGGCGACCACGCAGGTGGCGCGGATGCCGCGCTCGAACGCGTGCGCTCGCTGGTCGACGCGGCACCGGAGGTCGTCGAGGCGGCGTGGGCGGAGGTGGCGCGTCGGTGCGCAGCTGCCGGCCGCAGCGATGACGAGCTGGCGGCCCGGATCGCCGCCGCCCGGATGGCCAGCGATCGCGGTGATCGCGTGCGTGCGTTCGAGTGGTTGCACGATCTAGCGCCGCGGCTGGAGGGTGCCGAGGGTGACGACGCGCTCTGGGCGCGCGGCGAGCTCGCGCTGTGCCTCGCGACGCTCGGTCAGCCGACCTGAACGGATATAGTGACCCGGTGACCGACGCTTCGCGGGCAGAGCAGGCAGAGGCGTGGATCGCGGCAGCCGAGGGCGAACCCTGCTTCCGCTGGCGGAGTGCTCCAGCGCGGGACGCGCTCGAGAAGGCGATCGTCCTGATGCCGATCGCGGACCGCCCCGATCTCGACGCGCGGGCGGCGCTCCGCCGCGCAGAGCTCGAGCTGACCGATGGTGAGACCACGACCGCGCGCACGCTCGCCGACGTCGCCACGGTGATCTGCGATCGTGCCGGTGACCGGATGCGGTCGCTCCTCGCACGTGTGATCTCCTCGCGCGCTGCGCTGCGTGACCCCGACCCGGCAGTCAGCGCGACCGCGGAGCTGGCGACGATCGCGTCCGAGCTGGCTTCGATCGAAGACGAGCCCGGCGCCGACAAGCTGATCGCCATCGCGCTCGCCGCGCAGCTCGCGATCGGCTCCGCGGAGCAGGCGCTCGGTGTGCTCGACCTCGATGGCGCGCGTGGCGCGTACGACCACGCCGAGACGATTCTGCGCGAGGCTCCCGCCGCGGCGCTCGCAGATGCCCGGTTCCTCGCGCTGCAGGGCACCGCGTTGACGGCGCAGACCACGCGATCGTTCGGACGCGCCGCCGACCGGCTGCGCACCATCGTGCGCCTGGTCAGGACGCACGGCTCCCCGCGCGACGAGCTCGACGCGCGCATGGCCCTCGGCCACATGCTCACGTTGCTCGGCAAGCACGAGGATGCCGTGCGCCACCTGGATCTCGCGCGAGCGCTCGCGAAGGCGGCCGCCGGCGTCGACGAGCAACTGCTGGCGACCCAGTCCGCCGCGCTCGCAGCGGTCCACGGCAAGAGCTATGGCCGAGCCCTGGATCGTGCGTACGAGGCGCTCAAGCTGGCGGGTCTCGAGAAGCGCGACGTCGCGAGCTACCTCGGCGTGGTGTCGCTGATCGCGCAGATCCACCTCGCACGCGAGGCTCCGAGCGAGGCGTATCTCGCGCTGGTCTACGGCGCCGCCGCGCTCAAGCAGCGGATCGGGTCGACCGCGGGGCTGATGCTCGAGGTGCAGATCGAGGAGATGAAGAAGGCGATGGGCCCCGAGAAGTTCGAGACGATGTGCGAGCAGATCATCCGCGCACGCGAGGCACGGGCGCGCCTCGAGTCCCGTTGATCAGGCGATCGCGCCGCGGTCGACGAGCTCGACGAGCGCTGCGTGCGCGGTTTCCGCGAGCGGATCGTCGTCGCGGATGTGGCCCGTGAGGGCGGTCACGACGACCTCCGCCTGCGCGCTACCGAGCGAGCACCGGGCGAGCGCAGCGAGCGCGAGCTCGGCGTGCTCCTGCTCGCCCGGATCGTCGAGCACGGCGAGGAGCACCTCGGACGTGTCCTCGCCGAGCTGGTCGAGCGCGGCGAGCGCGACGAGCGCTGCCGGCCCTTCCGTGCACTCGAAGATCAGGGCCTCGAGCCGAGGATTCGTCGGGTAGAGGCGCGCGGCCACCATCGCGGTCAGCGCGGCCGACTCGGGCTCCCCGCGCTCGAGGCGCTCGAGCAGCGGGCGCCCGGCCTCCGCGAGCATGTGTGGGATCTCCGCGATCCCGTCGAGTGCGTGGAACAATACTTCACCGGCTGCGGCGGAGACCTCACCTGCCGCGAACCGTGCGAGCCAGGCGGCGGACCGCTCGATCGGCATGCTGCCCAGCGTGTCGACGAGGATCGTCATCGGCTGCACCCGGGCGTCGACGCCCTCGAAGTCGTCCGGATCGGCCGCGGCATACGCCTCGAGCAGCCGTGCGAACGTCGCGTCATCGTTGCTCGCGAGCGAGCGCGCCGCGGCGTGGACCACCGGGTCAGCGATCGCGGCGAGGACGCGCTCGGGGATGATGCGACCCGCGCGGGTCAGCGCCCGTGCCGACGCGAGCGCTTCCTCCCGATCGCCAATCTCGATCCGGTCCTCGAGCTCCTTGGCCGCAGCATCGGGAGCTTGCCGCAGCTCGCCGAGCGCGAACGCCGCCGCGGTCCGCGTCATCGCATCGGGATACAGCGTGGTCTCGACGATGCGGTCGAGGAACGCGGGGACCTCGCGCACGAAGCCCACGATCGCCTCGAGCGCCAGTGCGCGCACGCGGGGCTCGGTGTCCCACGCAGCGCGTTCGAGCCGCTCGCGGACCTCACCATGGTACGGGCCCGGGTCGGCCTCGCCGAGCGCGGTCAGGTAGGCGATGACATAGTGCGGACCGACGAACGCCGGGACCTCGGACGCGAGCGACGACAGCCGCTGCGTCAGACCCTCGCGGTGGCCGGCGAGTCCGCCGAGCACGGCGACAAGATCGACGATGCGCCCTGCCGCGGCAGTCACACGGTCGGCCGTGCCGGGCAGCAGCAGCTCCGCCGCGCTCGGTTCCAGCATCGCCGCGAGTGCGCCCGATGCACCGAGGTCATGCGCGGCACCGATCGCCGCCCCGAGGGCGTCCTCGAGGATCGCGCGCGCTCGACGCGCGATCGGGCCCTCGGTGACGCCGATCTCTGCGAGCCGCAGCGCGCACATCCGCGCGACCGGGCGGGGCCGTGCGAGCAATGGCTTGCTGGCAAGCACGGCGGCGGAGGCGTCGTCAGTTCGCGCGGCGGCGAGCGCGGACATCCGTGCGAGTGTGCCGAGGGCGAGCGTGGCCTCCGCGGGTCCAGTGACTGGCACCGCGCGTGCGATCCGCGCGGCAGCGGCCGGGTCGGCAGCGGCGAGCAGCTGAAGCAGCTCTGCACGCACGCGAATCGTCAGCGGATCGAACGGTGCGAGGCGTCCCACGTGCGACGGCTCGGAGGTCAGGCGCTCCGCGAGCCAGCGCGCGAGCGCATCGGCATCGGGCACCGACTGGGCGAACGGCGCGGGACGTGCGAGCGCGGATGGCAAGGCGTTTGCGTCGACGCCGAGGACGTCGAACGCGGCCTTCAACCGCACCGTGAGCTGCATGCTCCCGAGCCTATCCGAGAACCACTCACATCCACCCGAGCGCGGTGGCGATCGCGATCCCACCCGCCGAGATGGCGAGCGCTCCGGCGAGGACAATTCGGCGGGACGCCTTCGCGATCTCCAGACGCCGAGGGCCGAAGCCGACCGTCGCGGCTCCGACGAACACGTGGACGCGGCCTGGATCGCGCAGGGTCGGCGCACTCGGATCCGCTTCCAGCCTGGTCTCGCCGACGACGAACACCGTGTTGCCCTCGTGGATCGACCACACCCGGAACCGACGCGCTGGATTGACGCCGGCGAGCACGCGCAGGGCATCTCGCACGCGGCCGCGCTCGAAGACGAGCGGAGCCTCGCGGATCACGGCGGCGGTCGGTTCGACAAGCACCCTGCGATGCTCGTCGCGGAGCTCGAAGCGAGAGCCGCTCGACCACCGCCGCCGCAAGCCCTGTCGCGCGACCCACGCGATCACGGGCATATCGAGCGTGGGTAGAAACTCCGGCGCGCCCACGGCGTGTGCGGTGCCGGCGAACGTGCGCCGTCCGAGGGCCTCTCCGTCAGTGGGGAGCGCACTGCCGGCAAGCCGGGCCCGGTCGATCGCCGCCGCGATCCCGGCCGCCAACGCGATCACGAGCACGCTGATCGCGAGACCGACCACGATCAAGACGAGCATCGCGAGCATCGCCCATCCGAAGCCGAACGTTATCGCCATGCCGAGCCGCTGATCGAGTGGCTCACATTCGTCGCGTTGCCACGTCCGCACGAAGCCGACCACCATCATCGCGGGCAACAGCAGCAAGCACTGAACCCCGAGCGTCAGCGTGATGTCCGCGGCCAGCGCACCTGCGAACAGCACGGTCATTGCGAGCTCGCGCTTCAGCGAGGAGGTCACGTCCGCAGCTCACGGTGAGCGCGACACGAAGCGCTAGTTCGGCGGCGCTGCAGCATTGGAGAGCAACTCTGCTTCCGCCGCGATGAATGCATCGGCGATCGCATCGGCGGCGTCGTGGCACGCGTCGATCTCCTGCGCGGCGGCCACGATCGCATCCTCGGCGCCGTTCGCGGTCTTCGCCTTGAGCCCGGTGAGCTTGTCGATCGCCGCCTTGACGGGACCGTTCTCGACCCGCTTCGCGAGCTTCTCGGCCTCGGCGATCTCCGCCGGGTCGGAACCCGCCTGCGCCATCAGGATGCTCGCGCCCTTCGCGTTCAGCGCCTGCAGCTCGGCGACCTGCGTGTCGACGGAGCTCGAGCACAGGGTCTGCGCTTCATTGAGGAGATTGGCAGCGTGTGGATCGTTGGTCGCGGCCTGCTTGTCCGGAGCTGGCGGCGACTGGTTGTCGTTTGCCGGTGCCGGCGGCTCGTCCTTGTCCGGCGACGGCGGCTGGGCGGCAGCCTTCTCCGCGTCGGCCTTGCACTTCGCGAACGCCTCGGTGACCTGGTTGACGAAGTCGCCGCACGCCTTGATCTCGGCCTGCAGCGCCTTCTCCTGATCGGTGATCGACTTCTCGAACGCTTCCGCTTCCTTGACGTTCTTCTCGCCGGCCGCGATGCGCTGCCCGAGCGTCATGTCCTCCTGCGCGATCTCCTGCTCGTTCTTGTCGTTCTTCTCGCCCGCCTGCGCCGTGTCTGCCTTGCCCTCACCGGCCTTGGTCGTGCCCTCGTCCGCGGTCTGCATCCCGTAGTTCGCGAGCTCTTTCACATCGACGCCCATCGCGTGCTTGATGGTGAACAGGACCACGTTGGTGAGCGCGTCGGTCACGAACTTCATCGCGCGGCCGAGCGTGTTCTTGAGCAGCCAGTTCGCGGCGGCCTTGATCTTTCCCCACCAGCCCTTCGCCGGCGGCGGCTCTGCAGCAGCGGCTTGCTCGGCGGCATCGGCGCCCTGGTTGGCGGGACCGTCGGCCTGGTTCTTCTCCTGATCCGCCTTGTTCTCGTTGTCGATCTGTTCCTTGTTGCCGGCCTTGCTCTCGTTGAGGTTCTTCGAGTCCTTGTCGAGCCCTTCGGTGTTCTGCTTGATCGGCGCCTTCCTCGCGGCCGCCTCGGCTCGGATCTCTGCAGCGCGCTTCTTCAGATCGCCCTTCGCCATGGCGACCGCCGCCTGCTGCGCGGCCTTGTACCCCTGCACCTGACCGCGCGCTTCGCCCATCGCCGTGAGGTCGAAGCCGTACTGCGCCACGAGCTCGGGCCAGTAGGGGATCGGGCCGATCTCGGCGAACGTCGCCGCCGGATCCTGCTTGGCCTCGGGCTTGACCTCGGGCTTGGCCTCGGGTGACGGCGTCGCAGTGGGGCCTGGTGTCGCCGGCTGCTGCGCCGGGTCGTCCTTCTTCGCGAAGATCTTGTTGACCGCGTCCGCGACGTTGACCGAGCGCGCGGTCGACGCCTTCAGCTCGCTCATCCGCGGCGCGCGGATCGGTGACTTGTTCGGATCGAGGTCGAGGCGCCCCGTGCCGCCGAAGCCGAACGGAAGGAAGCCCGGCGTGCCCCACTGATCGCGCGGGTCGTTCTTCGTCGCGACCTCCTGCTGCCACTGCCCCACGGCGTACGTGCCGGCGCCCTGACCGACCTGATCCCCCGTCATCGTGTCGTTGACGCGTTCCTTGGGCTGCGGCATCGGCCCGTTGCCATCGGGGTCCGTGATCTTGGTTTCCTTCTTGTGTGCCTCGGCATCCTTCAGGTGTTGCTCGGCATCTGCCGCCTTCTGCGCCGCTTCCTTCGCTTCCTTGTCCGCGAGCGTCTTCGCCTCTGCAGCGGCTTTCGCGTTTGCGTCGGCCTCGGTCTTCTTCGTCTCGGCGTTGTCCTGTTGCTTCCTCGCCTCGGTAGCGGCGTCGTCGGCCTGCTTCGCTGCGGCGTCGGCATTATTCGCCGCCTTCTTAGCAGGGTCGGCGGCCTCGTCGGCCGCGTTCTTGTGCGCCTTCGCGGTCGTCACGTCCTTCTGGCGCTCGCCCCACGCCTCCTTCTTGGCCTTCGCCTCGGTCGCCGCAGTTTCGGCCGTTGCGGTGTCGGACTTGAGCTTCTCGTCCGCGATGCGCTTGGCTTCCTGCGCCTGGGTCGCCTTCTGCGTGGCCGCATCCGCTGCGGACTTGTCGGCGTTCTCCTTCGCGACCTTCGCAGCGCGATCCGCTTCGGCCTGCTTGAGCTCGTTGTCGCGGCGCGTGACCTCGGCCTTGTCCTTCGCGACCTGGGCGTCGGCGTCCGTCTTCCGCTTCGCAGCTAGATCCGCATCGGCCTTGGACTTCGCGGCTTGCGTGTCGGCGGCCTTCTGCGCGTCCGCGGCCTTCTGCTTCTGGATGTCGGCCGTCTTCTGCGCCTCGACCGCCTTCGCCTCGGCCGTGGCGCGCTCACTCGCGGCCGTGTCTGCGGCGGTCTTTTGCTCGACCGCCTTCTGGGCATCGGCCTGCGCCTTCGCGTTTGCCACATCGGCCTCGGCCTTGCGCGCGGCCGCGTTGTCCGCGGCATTCTTCGCCGCGGCAGCGCGATCGGCCTCCAGCTTCGCGACATCCGCCTCCTGCTTGATCTTCTCTGCGGTCGCCTTGTCGGTGATCGCCTTTTGCGCCGCCGCCTCTGCCTTCGCCGCCGCGGCCTGCGCATCCGCGGCCTGCTGCGCCGCGATCTCCTGCGCCCTTGCCGCCGCCTTCGTATCGATGGCGGCCTTCGCCTTCGCGTCCTGCAGCGCCTTCTCGGTCGTCGCCGCGCCATTCGCCGCTTGCTTCGCCTGCTGCGCCTCGCGCTGCGCGATCGCCACGGAGTCTGCGGCCCTCTGCGCCTCTGCCGCTGCCTTCGCCGCGTCGTCAGAGGCTTGCTTTGCGGTCGCTGCGTCACCACCGGCGGCGTTCTTGGCGCGCTCGGCCGCGGCGTTCGCGCGTTCCGCTGCTTCGGTCGCGGTCTTCTCCGCGGCGCGCGCGTTGTCGAGTGCGGTGGAAGCATCCGCTTCCACCTTCTGCGATGCCTTGGTCTGCGCTTCCGACGCGGCGAGCGCGTCGTCCGCCGCCTTCTGTCTGGCCTCCGCGGCGGTCGCTGCCTCCTGCTTTACCTTCGCCGCCTTCTCCGCCTTCCCCTTCGCTGTGTTGGCTTCCTTGCGCGCGCGCTCGGTTTGCTTCGCCTCCGCTTTCGCGTCGGCCTCGGACTTCTTCGCGCCCTCGAGCTCGCCCTTCTTGGTCTGCGCCTCCGTCTTCTTCGCCTCGAGCTCCTTGGTCTTTGCGTCGGCGGCGTCGGTCTTGGTCTTCGCCGCGTTGTCCGCGTCGATCTTGGCTTGCTTCGCCTTCGCCAGGTCCCCGTCGGCGCCGGGCTGCTTCCCCTGCGCCGCAGTGTCGGCGGCTTCCGCCTTCTTCGACTTGGCCGCCGCGGTGTCCGACGCCTTCTTCGCATCGCGTGCGTCGACATCGGCCATCACCTTCTGCCGGTTCGACATCGCCTTCTTGCCGAGGCCCTGCGCCGTGCGCTCGACGGCGCCGAAGGCCTTGCCGACGTGACGACCTGCACCCTTTGACTTCGCGAGCTTCGCGAAGAACGTCGACATCCTCGCGTAGACGGCGGAGATCGCCTTCGCGATCGGCCGCACGACAAAGGCGATCGCCCTGCCGATCTGCTTGACCGCCTTGCCGACGACCTTGCCGACGGCCTTGCTCTTGCCGAGCACGAAGTTGACGGCGTTCGACGCGGCCTTGTTGACGTCGGAGATCAGGAGCTTGGCGAGCTTCGCCTTCTTGTACGGATCGGTCTCCTCCTTGATCTGCGCCGCCGTGATGCAGGCCACGATGATGCCGGCGACCGCGGCGACCGCGTCGAGGATGATGTTGATGATGCTGATGACGCGGCCGATCGTCACCAGGATCGCGCCGACGCCGAACAGACTGAGGATGAAGCCGACGACCGTGAGGACGAGACCGATCTTGCCGAGGACGTTGGACAGGTTGAACGCGACGTCGCGAATACCCGCCATCGTCATCGCGATGCCGCGGTACTTCTCGTTGAACTCGGCGTAGGGCGACTTTGATTGATCGAGGCCCGCGACCGCCTGACCGAGATCCGACTTGCCGAACCCGTCGTTGTAGACCGCGGTGACAGGGTTCAGCGCCGCGATCATGTCGTCGCCGTCGGCGGCCGGACCCAGCCCCTGCGCCGCGGCCCACATCTCCTGCGAGCGCTTGGAGATGTCCTGCGCCTTCGGATCCTTCGTCGCGGTCTTGAAGAAGTTGCCGACGTCCATGTCGGCCGCCTGGCAGACGGCGGACTCGGCCTTGCCCTTCTTCGGCGCCTCGACCTTCGGCTTGGCGCTCGATGCACCCGACTTCGGCGGCGCCTTGAGGTCCGTCTTCGGCGCCTTGTCGCCCTTCTTCGGCGGCGTCTCCGTTGCCTTCTTCTCCGACGGCGTCGGCGTCTGCACCGCGGGCGCCTTGACCACGGGCTTGATCGGATCCGGATCCTTCTGCGCGTTCGGGTTGTCCTTCTCGAACTTCTCCTTGTCCTTCTTGTCCTGCTCGGGGTCGTTGGCGTCCTTCTTGTTCTTCGCCAGCTCGCCCTGATCGAGGTCCGGTTCCTTCGCCGTCGGCGCGGCGGGCTTCTTCTTGGCGGCCTTGCTGGGCGGTGCTGCCGGACCGTCGGCGCCGTCGCGATGGACGATCGCACCCGAGAAGCTGCCGAGCGAAACCCCGGGCGCTGGTGCCGCCACCGGCATGGAGGGTGCGGTGCCGCGCGCCGAGACCACCGGCTTGGCCGGCGCATGACCGGCAGCACGATGCGCCGCCGCCATGGCTTCGGGATCACGCGCCTTGGGCGCGACCTGCGCATCGGCCTGACGCCGGACGAACTCGCTCGCAAACTGGTGCGCCGCGGCCTCGCGCGCATCACCGGGCTGCGAGATCGTGGCCTGAGAGACGTCCGTCACGTGGTGACCCTGGACGGTGTGCGCGACCTCGTGCGCGATCAGCTCCTGGCCTTCTGGCGTTCCGGGCGCGTACTTGCCACGCGCGAAGTGGATGTCCTTGCCAAGCGTGAATGCGTTCGCGTTGATCTGCTTCGCAGCGTCGTCGGATACCGCGCCGTCGTGCACGCGCACGCCGGAGAGATCCGCGGCCAGCGCGACCTCGAGCCGCTTGCGGAGCGCGGCCGGCAACGGGCGACCACTCGAACCGCCGAGGGCCTCGAGCCAGTGTCGCGTGACCTTGTGGCCGGGCTGGTTCGCGTTCTCGCCGTGATCCGGGTCCGCGTGATCGTCGTGGTGGGTGTGGTCCTCGTCGTCGGAGTACGCGTACGCCGTGCCCGGCGCGGCGCGGAGTGCGATCGGCGCGGCGCGGCCGGCCGAGACCAGCGACGCGGCGCGATCCGCCTCGCGCTCGATCGCGGGGCGCGGCGCGGCACGCATGTGTGAGCCGCCACGCTGCTGGACGACGTGCGCGAGCTCGTGGGCGATCAAGCGATCACCCGCGGTGGTCCCCGGCTGGTACGCGCCGCGGCGAAAGTGGATCTTCGTGTCCCTCGCGAGCGCACGCGTCGCGCCGGTGGCCTCGGGGCTATCGGGGATCACGGAGACGCCGTTGAAGTCGACGCCGAACGCCTGCTCCATCCGCCACCGCGTCGGGCCATCGAGCGCCTGCGGCCGGGAGGCGACATGTTCGCCATGCGTCTCGTCGGTCACGTCGCGGCTGATCAGCGTCTCGCGGCCGGGCCGTGGAGCATTTGCTTCGGCTGCGTCGCGAGCAGCCTCACGCTGGGCAGCCTGTTCGCGCCGGAGCACGAGCACGAACAGCTCGCTGACCGCGCGCTGGTACGGATCGTGGGTTGCGAGCCGCTCGGCCTGGAGCAGGAGCTCGTTCGCACGCGCGATCTCGATCTGATGCTGGCGCGCGAGATCGCGGGCCAGCTCATCGCGAGCTCGGCGGTGAGAACTCTCAGATCCCATGGAAACGACCGTGTGCCAAAGGCCTAAACACGTATGATACCACCGGCGAGCGCCAGCCTTCCCCGCGCCAGAACCCGTTACCAACTATCGCCAGAGCAGCAGGCGTGGATGTAGGTACTCGCCGCCTACGGGCCCCGCTCAGCGCCGGCCGCCACATCCGGTCACTAGAGCTTCCGCGCCCTGCGCTACCCTGTCGCCATGAGGCTCGCATCACTCATCGCCGCGCTCCTGGCCGGCCTCGCCGCTGCGTGCGGCGGAGGCTCGCCATCGACTCCCGACGGCAGACCCGACGCGAACGTGATCCCGATCGACACGCCCGCCAACGTGTGGACGTGGGTCGAGATTCCGGGCACCAAGTGCGCGAACGGCACGCCCGCCGGCTTCGGCGTCAACCGCTCCACCGTCGGACCCGATCTGTTCGTATTCTTCCAGGGTGGAGGCGCGTGCTGGGACGGGCCGACGTGCTTCGTGACCAAGACGTCCTCTCACATCGAGGACACGTACACTGCGGCGACGCTTGCGATGGAGGGTTACGCCGGCACGGTCGACCACACGCCCGCCGCGAACCCACTCGCCCAGGCGACGTACATCTACATCCCGTACTGCACGGGCGACCTCCACGCGGGCGCGATGCAGCGCGACTACGACGTCAACGGTCAGCTTCGCTCGGTCGCACACGTCGGCGCCACCAACAGCCAGATCTTCGCCGACACGCTGCGCGCGGCATTCCCCGACGCCCGCACGGTCTGGCTCGCCGGCTCGAGTGCGGGTGGCTACGGCGCCACCCTCAACATGCATCGCTTCGTCGACGCCTATCCCGGCGCGGCGGTCCACCTGCTCCAGGACAGCTCGCCGTTCGTGCCGGTGCTCGCCAACTACGCGACCTGGCAGTCGTCGTGGATGCTGCAGTACCCGCCCGGCTGCACCGATTGCACGACCAGCTTCCCCGCCGTGGTCGACGCGGTCGCCGCCGCGAACCCGAGCTCGCGCATCGGCCTCCTGCACTACGACGATGACGTCGTGATCCGCGCCTACTTCGGCTACGCGGCCACCGCGGGCGCGCTCGTCCCCGCCACCGACGAACTGCTCGCGAACCAGTACGATCGCCCGACCACCAAGGCGTTCGTGCTCGCGGGCGCGGGCCACACGATGCTGTCCCAGATCGGCGCGATCACCGGACCAAATGGCGTGAAGCTCGCCGACTGGGTGCTGCAGTGGGTCACCGGCGACGCCGCGTGGGCGACCGTGCGCTGACCCGGTTGATCAGGAGGCGGCGCGCGTCACGATCGTCGAGCCGATCGACGACAGCTCGCCCATGCTGTTGGCGCGAAGCACGTTCGCGGGTGTCGGTAGCGACTTCGCGAGCTGGCCGCCGACGACGACGACGATCGAGCTCGGCAGCGTCGCGAGCCAGGTCGCGATCGAGCGCGCGCGGGCAGGCGCGAGCGCGACGGTGACGCTGATCCAGACCAGCCGCGGGCGCAGGGTGTTGACGGCGTGGCGGAACGCGCTGACCGGGGTATCGGGACCGACGTTGGTCGTGCGCATGCCGGCGGACGACAGGACGGCTGCGGCCATCAGGGAGGGCAGGAGATACGGATCGTCCTCGGGCGCGCCGCCGAGGGCGATCGGGGCGCCGGGAGTTTCGGTGGTCATGGCGCGGAGCTGCGCGAGCGCCTGCAGGCAGCAGTCAGTGCCGCGATGCTCGACGAAGATGCCGGCCTCGTCATGTGACCAGAGCTCGCCGAGCTCGTGCATCGCGTCGCGGACCGGCTCGTCGCACAGCTCGGCGATCGTCGCGCCGGCGAGGTAGCGCGCCATCAGCCAGCCGCGCGCGCCGACCGCGTCCCCGTCGACCAGGTAGCCGATCAGACGGCCGCCATCGGGGCGCAACCGGGCGTGCGTCACCTCGGGCAGGCCGAGGAGCTCGGGGCGCGCGAGCGGAGCGCCAGACTCGCGGATGAACCGGACGGCTTCGGCGAGCAGGATGCGGCGATGGCCGCCCTCGGTGCGTGTCGCCTCGATCTTGCCCGCATCGATCCAGCGCTTGAGGGATGACTCGCTCACGCCGAGCGCATCGGCGAGGTCGCGGGGAGACAGCAAGCGCACGACGCCAGGATGCCCATGCAGGCATCACGGATACACCACGCGACCGGAAGCACGCTGCCGCATCAGGCAGTTATCCATGCGAAAGCGAGCACTTGACCGAAACACGTTTGCCATGACCGGTAATTCGTTCACACTGCACGTTATGAACGATTTGGACGTTAATTCGGCCAAGCGGGAGATCCCGAGCTTCGCTGCCGACGATCGCTGGTTCGTGTATGCGGTCGCTCGCAAGATCGTTCGCAGTCCAGATGACGCGGAGGACGTGACCCAGAACGCGCTGCTGCTGGCGTATCGCCATCGCGATTCGTTTCGCGGCACCGCTCGCTACCGCACGTGGCTGTACCGGATCGCGGCAACCACGGCGCTCGCTCACCTGCGCCGCGAGCGCAGGCTGCGCGCGCGGCTGGTCGATGACTCCGACAACGACCCGGTCGAGGTCGCCGATCCGGCGCGCTCGCCCGAGATGACCGTGGCGCTGGGCGAGGATCACGCGCAGATCGTGCGCGCGATGGAGCAGCTGCCGCCGAGCTACCGCGAGGTGCTGTACGCGCGGGTCGACGCGACCGAGCCCGAGGTCGCGCGCAAGCTCGGGATCACGGTGTCGAACGTCAAGGTACGCACCCACCGGGCACGCAAGCAGTTGCGTGCCACGCTGGATCGGATGGAGACCGTCGCCGCATGAGCACGATCCTCGACGCCGAGAGCACGACGTCTCCGTCGCTGGTCCGGCGCGCGGGGCTGTTCCTGGTCTGTCTGATGATCAGCTTCGCGCCCGGCATCGTCGGGTCGCGGTTCTCCCCCGGGCCCTGGTACGACCGCATCGAGAAGTCGTCGCTGACGCCGCCGGGCTGGGTGTTTCCCATCGCGTGGAGCGCGCTGTATCTCTTGATGGGGATCTCGCTGTTTCTGTTCGTGCTGGGGACGACGCGCCGGGTACGTACGGTCGGGCTTGCATGGTCTGGCGTGCAGCTGATGCTGAACGCGGCGTGGTCGTGGATCTTCTTCGGGCTCGAACGGCCCGACCTCGCGTTGCTCGAGATCGGCGTGCTGTGGCTGGCGATCCTTGGCACGCTGATCGTGTTCTGGCGCCAGCGGCCTGCGGCAGGCGCGTTGCTCGTGCCGTACCTCGCATGGGTGTCGTTCGCGAGCTATCTGAACTTCGAGATCTGCCGGCTGAACTGAGCGATGTACGGTCGACCTCGCTCGTCATGGCCGAAGTCGAACACCTGGACGATGCCGGGGTCACGAATTGCCGTCGCTGCACGAGCCTCGTTGAACACGCGCTGGACGATCTCGGGCTGGCTCGCCAGCGCGGCGTGCAGCACCTTGATCGCCGCACGACGCCCCAGCACGCGATGCTCCCCAAGAAGCACGATGCCCATCCCGCCCTGGCCGAGCACGCAAAGGATCCGGTAGCTGCCGATCTCGGTGGGCACGTCCACCCAGGTCAGGCGACGCTCCCCTGCCGTTCCGACAACAAAACCGCAGGGAGGAACACAAAACCGTTCGGGACACGGCCATATTCATGACCGTGCGCGTAGGGCTGGTGCTTGCAGTCGCGCTCGCTCTGGCGGGGGTCGGTGCGACGGCCGCGATCGTTCGATCTCGCGTGAGTTCGCCGACCTGTCGCGACGCCTCACGCGCGCAAGCTTGGAAGCTCGCGCTTGTGCAGTGCAAACAGGGTCTCGGGGAATCCGGAGCCAGGATCGCCGCCGCGCGGGCGGCGTTTTATCTCGAGCGCTACGACGAGGCGGTCGCGCTCGCGAAGCCACTGCTCGAAGCGACTGCGACGGAATCCGACCGCGGAGACGCTCACGCAGTGATGGGGTCCGCGCTGTTCGCACAGGGCCATAACAGCGCCGCGCAGAAGTCGTTCTATGCCGACGCGAAGCGCCACCTGGTCGAGGCGGTCGCCCTTCACGAGAAGGCCAACAATCCGGGGGCGACCGGACGGGATCTGCAGCAACTTGCGGGCCTTGCCTTCAAAGCGGGCGACATGGAGACAGCGATTGCTGATGTCAGTCGCGCCGCATCGCTGGCGAAGGCTGCGAACGATCCGCGGTTGTATGTCTACACGGAGCTGGCGCGCGTGGATTTGCTACGCGCGATCGGACAATACGACGTAGCGGAGGCCGCAGCGCAAGCGGCCATCGATGCATCGGCTGATCCGTCCGACCGCGCACTGGCGCGGACAAAACTTGGCTTCGTGCTGTCGGAAGGTGGCCACCTCCTGTTCGCTAGCGCGGTCCTCGAGCAGGCGCTACGCGAGGAGCAGGCATCGCATGCACGGCCTCGTCAACTGCAGGCGATCTACCTCAACCTGTCCATCATCAGCTCATTGCTGGCTGATCCGGTCCGCGCGTACGAGCTCGTGGAGAAGGCACGTGAGGCCGGGACCGACGAGTTTACGTATCGCTTCGTGCGGGGGAGCGCTGGAGAGGCGGCGGGACAGTTCGAAGCCTCGGAGGCGGACTTCGCGCAGGCGCAGTCGATTCATGCCGAGCCCGAGAGCGAGTGGGGCTGGCGGTTACACTACGCGCGGGCACGTGTTGCACTCGCCCGAGGTCAAATCGATTCCGCGATCGAGCTCGATAGACTCGCGATTGCGCGAATCAGCGAGCTCGCGATCGGTGCCGGCAATCTCGGCTCGACGTTCGTAGCGAAGCATCGGGCGCCACATCTCCATGTCCTCGAGATCCTCGCCAGGCGCGGCGACTGGAAAGGTATCGTCGACATCATCGGCGCGATGGATGCGCAAGCGCTCTTGCACTCGACGGCCACGACCGCTGGCACTCTGGAATCGGCGAGCCCGGCTTCGATGCCGAGACGCAAGCCAGCCAGCCTGCCAGCGACGCAGGAGACGCTTGACGCATGGCGCGGTCGACAGCTGATCATCGTCGTCCCCGGACCAACGCGTGTCTGGCGCCTTCGCGTCATCGATGGCGCTGTCTCGGGCGAGGACGTCGGCGATGCCAGGAGCGCGGGCGTGCTCGCGACTCGTCTTTACGAGAAGCCGGACGACCTCGAGGCGGCAGCGGCACTGCAGCACATGGTGCTCCCGCGTGGCGTGACTGGCCGCGTCGATCTGCTTCTGATCGGATCTCTGTCGCTAACACCGTCAGGTGTGCTTCGTGGAGGCGATAGGCTCGCTCAGCTGGTTCGCGTGCCCGGTGTGCTGCCTCGCGCGTCCAAACCATCCCGGTCGAACGGGCGTGTGATCGCGATTGGAAATCCGACGAACGACCTTGCGGCGTCGGAGACCGAGGCGCGATCCCTCGGTACCGCGCTCGATGCAGAGGTCTACGTCGGAACTGCAGTGACGCAGGCGGTGTTCGAGAATGCCCGCGATGCTAGCGTTCTACACGTTGGTGCGCATGTCCAGCACAGCGCTGAGGGCTCATCGATACGTCTGAGCGGCAACAAGCAGGTCTCCCACCGGGACATCGCGGCCTGGGCGCGTGCGCCACGCCTCGTCGTCCTCGCAGGTTGTGCTTCGTCCGTCGGACGCGACGATGCCGACAACGGGTCCCTCGCACTCGCCTTCCTCGAAGCCGGTGCGGAGACCGTGATCACGACCCGGTGGTCGATTTCAGACGAGGAAGCAGCGAGCTTTGTCAGCGACTTCTATCGACTGCGTGGCGCCACTGCACCGGTTCGCGCACTACATGACGCTCAACAACAAACCCGGGCATCCCGTAGCACGTGGGCGGCGTTCGAGGCATTCGTCGCACGTCCGACGTTGTCAGGGTCCTAAAACGCGGCGTCCGAGTCGCCAAGGCGGCCGCACGTCGACGAAGAAGTGGCCACCACCGACGCGGTTGCGCCGGAACTCCAACCAGAGTCCGAGGTAGCGCTGGTTCCTCTCCGCAGCCTTCTGCACTCTGCAGAGTAGTTCGGGCGCGACAGCTTTGAGGACTAGCTTGTTCACCGCCGCCGCAGAGATCAGCACGAAGTGTCCCGGTGCACGTTCCTTCAAAGTGCGCCCGAGGTCGATCGCGTACTGCTTGAAGGCAATCGGCGCCCGCGTCGTGACCAGATCGATCTCCTCGGCGGAGAGCTCCTCTCCATCGGTTCGCTCGGTTCCAGGGATGAACAGGCCACGTCCGTAGCAGCACGCGCTGACCACGACGTTGTCCTTGCAGTTGCTCTGTCGCAGGAATCCGGCGAGGTCGCTGTCCGTGAGCTCTTCCTTCGGGGCGGTGAGGGCCCACGCCTGGTACGGGTGGCTCGGTGATGCGGGGATGCCATGACCGTAGAACACGAGTACGAACAGATCGTCCTTCGTCAGCTTCAGGCCATGGAGCTTCGCGAGCAGCGTCGTCTTGGTGATCACACCAGTGTCGTCGAGGATCTCGACGCTCGCCCCGCTGAATCGGCTCTCGAGAAAAGCGCCCATCCGCTTCACGCTGGGGATCGCGTGCTCGATAGTGTTGCCGGGCGCCCATCCGCTGTCCGGCACGGCGACGAGCAGGGCTTTGAGCGACCGAGTCACTGCTCGACCCTTACCTTGATCGAGCGATCCACGACATCGTAGCTACTCGGTGCGACGCCCAGTGCGAGCAAGAAGTTATTCCACCGGGTCTTGAAGTCGGTGGCGGCCAAGGTTTGGTAGTGCGTCGTCGGTGGCGGCGGCGGCGGCCACGGATCCTTGTTGCTGACCGAGTACACAGCGACGAGTGAAGGATCGGGATTGACGTACTCGACGCGCTCGTCGGTCACGAAGCCGTAGATCTCGCCGTCGCCCGGCAACGTCAAGCGCAAGCGCTTGCTCATGGGCCGTCCACGCTCCTGCTCAGGCTGGTTATTGGGGGTGGTGGTCGCCAGGGCGTACATGATGATCCGCTCGCCGGTCTTGATCTCGATGACCTGGTCAGTATTGCTGTTGTTGATGAACATGAAACGAAGCACTGGTCGCTCCTTCTGACGTTGGTGACAGATGGCGACCACCCGGTCGCAAATCAGACATGAAAACGTTCGGCGTCACTGCACGAGGATGCGCGCCGCTGTCACGGTTCGAACACCCGGTGCGGCGAGGTCCTGGGCCAGCGCACCGGTCGACGACGGTATCCCGGTCCCGACGAACAGCACCGGTCGATACGGGCCGCGGACAGCGAGCGTGAGCTTGTAGCGCAGCTTGATGAGAGTCGTGCCTGCGATGGCGCAACGGTCATCTGCCATCCGGCCGCAGCCCACGAGCGCGCCAGCATCATCGTACACGCGGAGTTCGGCGGTCACGAACCACCTGTTCGAAGACTTGCTGGCGGGTGTCCTCGGCACGCACGCGGTTCTGCAGCATGCGCAAACAGAAGCCGAGGACCGGGGCGCCATACGCGTTCATGATCTCGCTCAGCGCCGCGCGCTTATCGTGGTGCGCCAGGAGCCCGTGGACCCGTTGCTCGAGCGCGCTCGTGCACATGTGCTCTGCATCGACATCACCGGTCGCTTCGTGCACCGCGGGAGGCACGGCCACTCCATCACCAGGAGCTCGCTCCTCATGATCACCCTGATCCACCAAGTCATTCTAGGACACGGCGCCCTTGTAGGCGACGCGCACGCGATGATTCCGACCCGCACGGATCGCGGGAGGATTGGATGCGCGAGCGTCTAGCGAGCATGATGGCATCAAGAACCGCGGCCCGCGCGCAGACGAGAACCAGTGATCCGGGCTTTCAAGGATGCGCAGTCAACTGGTGGACGCTGACCCGCGCGGGGCGGACCGAAGCCGTGCAACCGATTCGATGCCGGTGGAAGGGGGAGGCCGACGGTCGACAGTTTGACTGGTCGAGAGGCTGATCGGCCGAGGCCGAGGCCGCCCCAGCAACCGAGGGGGAAGGCCGTTAGTCGTGGTCGGAATCGGCCGGCGGCGGTCACCAGCGCCGAAGCTGCTGGTTGCCCTGGAGCAGTCGTGTCGGTATTCATCCGGACATGATCTCGTTTGGCGAGTGGCGCGCGCGTGTGGCGCCCTGGACTGGTATCGGCCTCGTGATCGAGTGGCTCGACGGGCCGGGTCCGACGCCCGCTGACTACGTCAACGAGGTGCTGCTGGTCGCGGAGCATCGCGAAGCGTTCTTCGCCCTCGTCGACCGCGTGGGACTCGTCGTCTGCGAGAGCGTGGGCGGCGACGACTCGCGTCACCGCGGCGTTCGCGGCCGGTCGTCGCGGGGCCGGCTCTCGCAGGGGGAGTACTTCCACCATGACGGCTGCTCCGGTCCCACCAAGCCGCGCGTCGTCGAGATTCGCTGCCCGTACCAGGAGATCCCGCGTCACACGTTCACCGCGATCGCTCCGTTTCCGGAGGTCGTGATCGCCATGGTGTGCGAGATGCCAGCGATGCTTCGGACGCCCGACCTGGTCACGGTGCACGACGACGTCCTCGCGAACACCGTCGATGTCGCGACCGACTGGGCGCTCGTTCAAGGTTCGGTCAATCGCGCCGTGCGCCGCGCATTGCCGGCGGAATCGCAGCGTGAGTTCCTCCGTCAAGTCGACGTGCGCATCGGCGCTTATCGTGAGCCGTGGAAGATGGGCGAGAGCCGGTTCATCGCGAATGCCAATGCCTCGCGAACGATGCAGCATCGCCGCGCGTACCTCGAGCCCCATGCCGGAAAACGTCCGAATGGTCACCTCGTCAAGCGGTGGCCGGCAGGCCCCGAGCTCGAGGAGCTCGACGACGAAGATGGATGCGCGGTGCCGGACGCCGCGATGATCATCGCCGGTGGTGTTGAACCACGCCGTTCGTTAGCGCGCTGCGAGCCGGACGCGCATCGCGGGTGAGGGCACGTTCGCTGCGGTCTCGTCCGCGAGCGCCCTCCGGATCGCCTCGTCGATCGGCATCGGCCGGCGACCGAGCTCGTCCCACAGCGAGTCACCCGTCGGGTCGAGATTCGCACGCACGCCCTCGACCAGCTCCTTCGCCATGGTCAGGCTCGTGCGGGTGACCAGCGCGATCCAGTAGCTCGACAGCCGGGGCGTCAGGATCGGGACGCTGATCATCCAGCGTTTGTGTCCCATCGCGGTCGCTGCGCGGATCAGCACCTCGCGGTGGGTCAGGCACTCGAGGCCGGGCAGCTCGTAGATCCGCGAGCCGCGCGCGGGCAGGGCGAGTGCCGCGACGATGCCGGACACCACGTCCTCGATCGCGATCGGGAACGACGTGTTGCGCAGCCAGCGCGGCAGGACCATCGCGGGCAGCCGGCGCGCGAGATCGCGGACCATGATCCAGCTCGCGCTGCCCGCGCCGATCACCATCGCGGCGCGCAGCTCGATGGTCTCGACCGGTCCCGCCCGCAGGATCTCGCCGGTGCGCTGGCGAGACTTCAGGTGGCGCGACGCGTTGGTCTTCGGCAGGACACCGCCGAGATAGACGATGCGCTTCAGGCCGGCGCGCCCGGCGGCTGCGGTGAACGCCTCGGCTCCGCCTTCTCGCGCGCGGGATAGTCCTCGCCGTGGCCGGACGCCATCGAGTGGACGAGGAACACCGCGGCATCGCAGCCGGTGAGCGCCGGGTCCAGCCCGACGGGATCGAGCAGATCGAGCGCGACCCACTCGAGCTCTGGCGAGCGCGTGCGTGCCTGAGCAGGATCCCGCGTCGCGCAGCGCACGGTATGGCCAGCGGCCGCGAGCGCGACGGCGACGTGACTACCGACGAAGCCCGTCGCGCCGGTCAACAGGATCGTCGCCATGCGCAACCATGGACCGGGTGCTGCGCGTTAGCTATCTGCCAGCGGGTGTGATCGTGAGTCGTTCGAGCGCCACGCGCAGCTGCGGCGGGATCGGGACGGACCTGCGGGTCACGCGATCGACGAACACGTGGACCAGCTGACCGTGCGCCGCCGCGCGCTCGTCCCCCTCGGCGAAGATCGCGATCCCGTAGGTGACCGCGCGGTTGCCGAGCTTGTCGACGCGCACGCCGGCAGCGAGCACGTCGGGATACGCGAGCGGCGCGTGGTACTGGCAATGTGATTCGACGACGAGCCCGATCGAGGGCGCGGTCGCGAGCACGAGCCCGTGCTGGATCAGGTAGAGGTTCGCGGCCGAGTCGAAGTAGCTGTAGTAGACGACGTTGTTGATGTGGCCGTAGACGTCGTTGTCGGACCACCGCGTGGTGATCGCGGTGTGGAACGGATATGCGGTGCGGAGTGGACGCTCGGCCATGGATCACCAGTAGTGGAGCGCGCGCTCGAACAGCGTGGCGACGAGCGGCGCGGTCATCTCGCACGGCGCGTTGGCGAGCAGGCGCTGCTGCGGCAGCGTGCCGGCGACGAGGTCGGGGATATCGGCGCGCGTGTAGCCGACACCGGCGACGCCATTCGGGATCTCGATCGCGCGCATCAGCGCGATGATCGCCGAGGCGAGGCGCTCGCCGGCATCGGCATCGGTCGCGCCCGCGAGGTCGGCGCCGAGCAGCCCGGCGGCCTCGAGGTGGCGGGCGGGCGACAGCGCGCCGGTGTGGCGCACGACCGCCGGTGCGTTGACCGCGACCGCCATGCCGTGGGGCACCAGATCGTCCTCGGGATAGCCAGCGACGCGAAACGATCGGACCTGGCCGGCGATCGCATAGGCCATCGCGTGCGGTGCGTGGACGCCGGAGTTGCCGAACGCGATCCCGGCAAGCGTCGCGGCCCACATCACCTGCTCGCGGGATGCGGGCTCGCCGGCGACCGCGCGCACGAGGTGCTGGCCGAGCAGGCGCAGGGCCTCGCGGCAGCCGAGGTCGCTCCACGGGTTCGCGCCCTGGCTCAGCGGACGCTGGCTCGGCGCGACCGGGGCGGCGCGCAGCGTGTAGGGCCGCGCGGTGTACGACTCGATCGCGTGGCACAGCACGTCCATCCCGCTCGCGGCGACCACCGCGCTCGGCATGGTCTCCGCGCAGCGCGGATCGATCACGGCCTCGGTTGGCCGGATCCGCGGCGACGCGATGCCGGTCTTCGCGCGATGCACCAGCCAGTCGAAGATGGCGATCCCCGTGACCTCACTCCCCGTGCCCGACGTCGTCGGACAGGCGAGGTGTGGCGCGAGCGGTCCCGGCACCGCGAGCGCGTCGCCGAGTGGCGCGTTGACATACGCGCGGAGCGCGGCCGGATACGTCGCGTACAGGTTGGCGGCCTTGCAGGTGTCGATCACGGAGCCGCCGCCGAGCGAGATGTAGCCGTCCACCCGGGCATCGCGCGCGAACCGGGCGGCGTCCTCGAACGAGGCATCGGTGGGCTCGATCGCGACGCCATCGAACACCGCGACCTCGAGACCTGCTGCGAGGCACGAGACGTGGACCTCGGCGAACCACGGCAGCTCGTGCAGCCGGCGATCGGTGTACAGGCCGACGCGCCGGATCCCGTGCGCGCGCGCCCGGTCACCGACCTCGGCCAGCGCGCCGCGACCGAACGTGACTCGCGAGACATCGACGGTGAACGCCGTCTCGCAACCAGCGGCGATCGCGGCGAGCTGACCGCACGACATCGCCACGAGCTTACGCTAAGGTCGCCCCGTCATGCCGAAGCCTGCGTACAAGCGCGTGTTGCTCAAGATCTCGGGCGAGGCGCTGATGGGCAACACGGGATACGGCATCAACCCCGAGATCCTGACCAACGTCGCGAATGACATTGCCGATGTGGCCAAGCTCGGGGTCGAGGTCGCCGTCGTCGTCGGTGGCGGCAACATCTGGCGGGGTAGCTCCGCCCAGGCGAGCGGCATGGACCGCGCCAGCGCGGACTACGTCGGCATGCTGGCGACCGTGATGAACGCGGTCTCGTTGCAATCGGCGATCGAGCGGGCCGGCGTCGTCACCCGTGTCCAGACCGCGATCCCGATGTCGCTGATCGCCGAGCCGTACATCCGGCGCCGCGCGATGCGCCACCTCGAGAAGGGGCGCGTCGTGATCTTCGCGGCCGGCACCGGCAACCCGTTCTTCACCACCGACA
>JBBJLY010000338.1:0-7751 GCA_037720695.1 Kofleriaceae bacterium
TGTCGACGGCGTCGACCGCGCGGAGCTGCCACGCAAGTCGAACTTCTTGTGCGTCGGTCCCACCGGCTCGGGCAAGACGTTCCTCGTCGAGACGCTGTTCGGAAAGATCCTCAAGCTGCCCACGGCGCTCGTCGACATCACGACGTATTCGGAGACCGGCTACGTCGGCCAGGATCCGTCGACGATCCTCACGCGCCTACTGCACACCGCCGATGAAAATCCGATGCTCGCGTCGATCGGCATCGTCTGCCTCGACGAGTTCGACAAGATCGCCTCGGGCCAGAACAACGCGATCTTCGCGGGTGCCGGCACCACGAAGGACGTCACCGGCATGGGCGTCCAGCGCGAGCTCCTCAAGATGCTGGAGGCCAGCGAGGTCGTCGTGCCGCTCGATCTCACGCACAGCTCGTATGCTGACCATGTCGTGATGTCGACCGCCGACATCGCGTTCATTGCCGCGGGTGCGTTCTCCGGCTTTCAGCAGATCGCCCACCGCCGCGCGATGCGCGACCAGATCGGCTTCGGCCGCGACCAGGCCCCCGGCGGCATGGACCCCGACGCGATCGCCGTCGACCTGTCCGCCGAGCAGGTCGAGAACGTCGCCAACTTCCAGGCCTACGGCTTCCTGCCCGAGCTGGTCGCCCGGTTCACCCGCGTCGTCCCGTTCCAGGCGCTCGACTCCGGCACGCTGAAGGACATCCTGCGCAGCGACGTGATCCAGCGGATGACCCGCGAGTTCAAGCTCGAGGGCTTCGACCTCGTGATCGAGGAGTCGGTGCTCGATCACATCGTCGGCGACGCGCTCCGCCGCGAGACCGGTGCGCGTGGCCTGGCCTCCACGCTGACCCGCAACCTCGAGGACGCCGCGTTCGGAGCGTTCGGCATCGAGCGCAGCGGGACGGTCCAGGTCGTCCTCAAGGACGGCGATATCTCCGTCGAAGTTGAATAAGTCCGGCGACTTGTAAGGCGTCCGGCTACTCGCAACGTGCGTCCGAAGTGCGCGCGTCTTCTTGTTCAGCTCGCGTGACCGGCTCGCGCGTTTTGGTTTGCGACCTGATTCGTCATCGCGCCTCTCGATCGCACGCAACCGCGACGCGACCCGGGCGAACGGCCGCGCCATGGAGAAAACGAACATGGCACGGTCGATGGTTCTGGCGAACGTTGCGGCGCTCGCGGTTGGCTGCAGTACGACGTACCCGAACGAGGGTGGAGATGACGCGCCCGATGGCGGCGTTGGCGAGACCGATGGTGGGGACGGCAGTGGCAGCGGCAGTGGGTTCGTGGTCGAGCTCATGCCGACGACGATCAAGGACGAGCGTGGGGACCAGATCTCGTTCACCGCGGAGGGACCGACTCACACCCACGCGGGCCCGCCGATCACGCTCGGTGCGGCGACTGGCTGCCCGGAGGTATCCAAGTACAGCTACCTGCTCGATCCGCAGGCACCCGAGTACGGGAACGAGCTGACCCCCAACCCGCTCGCCTTTGCATTCCAGGCGCACGGCGGTGACTCGATCACCACCGCCGACTACCAGGTGATCGGTCCCGACCAGTCGACGGTCCGTGACTGGACGCCGGCGGCCAAGGTCGATGCGCGATACGGCGTCACGCTCTACCGCAGTGGCGCCACGGGCATTCCGGCGCTGGGTTCGGTCGAAGGCACGTACAAGATCAACTTCCGCGCCGTGGATGCAGTCGGTCGCGAGGCAATTCAGAGCGCGTGCTGGAAGCACAAGCCGCTCGCCGCTCCCCTGAAGTTCACGGGCCTCTCGGCCAGCAGCGATCCCGACGCCTTGAAGGCATTCTCGCTGACCAAGAACTCGCCCGTGTCCACCCTGATCAACGGGGTCGGTGGCGACGTGAAAGTGTTCTCTGGGAAGATCGAGCACACCACGTCTGAGCCCGTGACGATCAAGTTCGACATCACGAAGCCCGCGGTCAGCTACACGAAGACCGCGGTCGTCGACCGG
The DNA here is from genome assembly GCA_037720695.1 of Kofleriaceae bacterium. Taxonomy (GTDB): domain Bacteria; phylum Myxococcota_A; class Polyangia; order Haliangiales; family Haliangiaceae; genus JABFXX01. Next base: position 1,971 of record JBBJLY010000338.1, read on the forward strand.
CTGATGTATCCGCTGAATGGCTCTGTTCCATGCGGCAACACGTGCGTGCATCTCAGCCCGAACTGTATCGAGGAGCCGCCGGTCGAGCCGCAGTGCAACAAGAGCACCACACCACCGAATGACCCGGTCGACGTCTCCACGAGCGGTATGATCAGCAACGGCCAGTGGACGGTCAGCGTGCTCGACGGCAGCACCGTGGCGACCGATTGTGCGGTCAGCGGCCAGACCGCGACCTGCAACCTGCCTGGCCGAGGCCGTGGTGCGCAGGCGAGGCAGTTGACCGTGATCGCGCGCGCGAATCAGTTCAGCGAGCTGAGCCCCGGTGCGGGCACGGTTGCCGAGCACGCGTTCTGGTATCTCGACTACACCGGCTTCAAGATCGTGCTGACCGACGACGAGTTCCGGTGCACGAGCTACAAGATGGACCTGCCCGATTCGGACGGCGTCATCGTTCACCACTGCGACTCGTGGAAGGTCTATCCCAAGATGCGCGCGCTCGACCAGGTGCGGCTCGAGCTCCAGGGCTCGGCGATGAACGTGACCACTGCGGTCCCTGCGTTGAATGGTCTACCGGCCAGCCCGTTGACGGCGCCGCCATACCTGAGCGGTGGCAGGGTCAACGGTACCGGCTTCAGCTGGGATGGTGGCAACGACGACCTGCCCGGCGATCAGCACTGAGCTGACTACGCGGGCGCGTCGCCGCCGAGGTCGACCGCGGGGAACTGCTTCGCGGTCGTCATCGCGAAGTCCATCTGCAGCTCGGACAGGCTGAACGCGGTCTTCATCGTCTCGAGGAACTTCTCCTCGCGCCAGTCGGTCTTGCCGTCGGCGAGCGCGATGATCATGACGTAGACCGTGGTCCAGTAGCGGTCGGGCGGCTGGGCGATGACCTTCGCGATCTCGGCAAGCTCGGTTGCAGCGTCCTTGCCCGCGGCGGCGTCGAGCGCGGCATCGATCGCGTCGTCGAGCTCCTGGGCGGTGAGCACGGCCATGTCGGGAATGTTGCGAAGGACGGCGCGGACCCCGAGGCGCTCCTCGGGGTGGACCTCGCCGTCAGCCGCGGCGATCATCGCCATGCACTGGACGAAGCGCGGCATGAGGACGCGCATCTTCTCGCTCTTCTCGTCGAGCGTGAGCAGGCCGGAGTGCTGGCGGGCCGCCTCGAACACTTCCTTGGCCTCGGATTCCTCGAGGCCGAACGCGGTCTGCATCGCATCGAGGAAGTCGATCTCGGCCTCGGCGAGGGACCGGTCGGAGACGCAGATCTCGCAGGCCATGGCGTAGGCGGCGAGACGCTGGCTGCGCGACGGGAGGTTCTTCGCGATGTCGGCGAGGCGCGCCTTGCCGCCACCACCGTCGCGGATCGAGGCCGCGGCGAGATCGATGAAGCGCTCGATCTCCTCGCCGGTCAGGCCCTTGAACAGGTCGTGGTTCTCGAGGCTCGACTGGAACGTCGCCATCTCTTCCTCGGTGACGTCACCGTCGGCCTCCATCGCGCCGAGCATCGCTTCGATCAGGAAGCGGCGCGAGTCGTCGGTCTTCACCTGGCCGCTGAACATCTTGCGCAGAAAGCTCATCGATTCCCCCCTCGTGAAGCCGCGACGGTAACACGCGGGTCGTTTACGGCCGTGACCTGGGCGCAGCTGACCACCGCAGCACGGCAGGCGACGACCGACGACACGCCGATGCTTCGACGACAGCGAGTAACGCGTGCAATAGCCGGGGATCGCACGGTGTTTCTCCAGCCGAACGTGATACCTCCCGAGGAACCAACACCATGGACAAGATCGTCGTCGAAGGCGGCCAGCGCCTCGTGGGTAAGATCGCCGTCAGCGGTGCGAAGAATGCGGCGCTGCCGCTGCTTGCCGCGTCCCTGCTGCCGACCGGCACGTCGACGTTCAAGAACGTCCCGCAGCTCGCGGACGTGCGCACCATGGCCAAGCTGCTGCGGATGCTCGGGTGGACCGTCGAGGGGACCAGGACCCTCGAGATCACCGGCAATCGCAAGAAGCTGAAGCTCGAGGCGCCGTACGACCTGGTGAAGACCATGCGCGCGAGCGTGCTGGTGCTCGGCCCGCTGGTCGCGCGGTACGGACGGGCGCGCGTGTCGTTGCCGGGCGGCTGCGCGATCGGCGCGCGGCCGATCGATCAGCACCTCAAGGGCCTGCAGGCGATGGGCGCGAAGGTGACGCTCGAGCATGGCTACGTCGACGTCGAGGCCAAGCGCCTCAAGGGCGCGACGATCGTGCTCGACGTGCCGACCGTGACCGGCTGCGAAAATTTGATGATGGCGGCGGCGCTCGCGAAGGGCCGCACCGTGATCGAGAACGCGGCGCGCGAGCCGGAGATCGAGGAGCTGGCGCTCGTCCTCAACAAGATGGGCGCGAAGGTCCAGGGCGGCGGCACCTCCATCATCACGATCGAAGGCGTCGAGGAGCTGCAGCCGATCGAGCACGCGATCATGCCGGACCGGATCGAGGCCGGAACGTTCGCCGTCGCGGCGGCGATGACCCGCGGTGACGTGCTGCTCGAGGGCGCGCGCCCGGAGCACCTCGATGCGGTGATCGCGAAGCTGCGCGCGAGCGGTGTCACGGTCACGGCCGAGGCCGGCGGGATCCGCGTCCGCGGCAGCGGCGAGATCCAGGCGGTCGACATCGTGACCCAGCCGCACCCGGGCTTTCCCACCGACATGCAGGCCCAGTTCATGGTGATGGCTTGCATCGCGAAGGGGCAATCGGTGATCAAGGAGATGATCTTCGAGAACCGCTACATGCACGTCCCCGAGCTCGCGCGGATGGGCGCCGACATCCAGATCGACGGCCGCACCGCCGTCATCCGCGGCAACTCGAAGCTGACGTCGGCCAGCGTGATGGCCACCGATCTGCGGGCGTCGGCCAGCCTCGTGCTCGCGGGGCTCGTGGCCTCGGGCAAGACCGAGGTGCTGCGCGTGTATCACCTCGATCGCGGCTACGAGTCGATCGAGAAGAAGCTCCGCGGCGTCGGCGCACGGATCAAGCGCGTGAAGGACTCGTGACCCGGCCGATCATCCTCGCGCTGCCGAAGGGCCGGATCCTCCAGGATACCGCGGCGGTGTTCGCGCGCGCCGGGTACGACCTGTCCCCGGTGTTTGGCGACTCGCGCAAGCTGGTCCACGAGTGCGGGCCGCTGCGCATCCTCGCGCTGCGCAGCTCCGATGTCCCGACCTACGTCGCCCATGGCGCGGCGGATCTCGGGGTCGCGGGCAGCGACGTGCTCGACGAGGAGGGCCGGGACCTGTACGAGCCGCTCGACCTGGGCATCGGTCGTTGCCGGATGATCGTCGCCGAGCGCGCGGGGCAGGCCGGCGACCGCGCCCAATCGCACCTCCGGATCGCGACCAAGTATCCGCGGACGACGCGGGCGTACCTGTCGCGCAAGGGCATCACGGCGGAGGTCATCGAGCTGTCGGGCGCGATCGAGCTCGGTCCGCTGACCGGGCTGTGCGACCGGATCGTCGACATCACCCAGACCGGAGAGACCCTGCGCCAGAACGGGCTGGTCGAGGTCGATACCATCGGGCAGGTGTCCTCGCGGCTGGTGGTGAATCCGGCCCGGCTCAAGCTCGACGGCGAACGGCTCGGGCCGTTGATCGACGCGCTCGAGGCAGCCGTGGCATGATGCGCGGCGCGTGAACATCCTTTACGTCGCGTCCGAGGTCGCGCCCTTCGCGAAGACCGGCGGCCTTGCCGATGTCTCGGCGGCCTTGCCCCGGTATCTGAAACGCGTCGGGCACGACGTCCGCGTGGTGATGCCGTTCTACGGCAGCATCCCGCCGGAGCTCGCGCGGCTCGAGGTCGCCTACCGCGACATCGACATCCGCCTCGGGATGCGGCGATATCACGTGTCACTGGTCACCGCGGATCGGCCCGGGGAGCCGACCATCTACCTGGTGCACTGCCCGGCGCTCTATCACCGCCCCGGCATCTACACCAACGACGCCGACGAGCACTGCCGGTTCCTCGTGCTGTGCCGCGCCGCGCTCGAGGCCTGCCAGCGCATGCAGTTCGCGCCCGACGTCATCCACTGCAACGACTGGCAGACCGGACTGATGCCGCTCACGCTCGAGACCCGCTACGCGTGGGACAGCCTGTTCAAGAACACGAAGACGTTGCTCGCGATCCACAACCTCAACTACCAGGGCATCTTCGGCGCCGAGATCTTGAACGACACCGGGCTCTCCGAGTCCGCGCACCTGTTTCACCAGGACCAGCTGCGGGCCGGTCGGATCAACTTCCTGCTGCACGGCATCCTCTACGCGAACGGCGTCTCCACGGTCAGCCCGACCTACGCGCGCGAGATCCAGACGCCCGAGCACGGCGCCGAGCTCGACGGGTTTCTTCGCGCACGCAGCTCGAGCGTCGTCGGGATCCTGAACGGCGTCGACTACGACGAATGGCATCCCGCGCACGACAAGCTGATCCCGCACCAGTTCGACGCGGACCACCTCGCGGGCAAGGCGCTCGACAAGCAGGCGCTGCTCGCGCGGATGAGCCTGCCGCATGTCGAGGGCGTCCCGGTGATCGGCATCGTGTCGCGGCTGGCGGGGCAGAAGGGCTTCGGGCTGCTCGAGAGCGTGCTGCCCGTGCTGCTGCGCCGTCAGCGGTTCCAGCTGTGCGTGCTCGGCAGTGGCGAGCGCCGGTTCGAGCACCAGTTCACCCAGCTCGCGAATGCCTTCCCGCGTCAGGTCGCGTTTCATCGCGGGTTCTCGAACGAGCTCGCGCACCTGATCGAGGCCGGCTCGGACATGTTCCTGATGCCGTCGCGCTACGAGCCGTGCGGGCTGAACCAGATGTACAGCCTGCGCTACGGGACGGTGCCGATCGTGCACCGCACCGGTGGGCTCGCGGACACCGTCGAGCCGTGGCAGGCCGCGACCGGTACCGGCACTGGCATCGTGTTCGACCACCACGACGAGCGCGGTGTCGCGTGGGCGATCGAGGCCGCGATCGAGCTCTACGGCGATCAGCCGGCGTGGGCGAAGCTGGTCGCCAACGGCATGGCCAAGGACTTCTCGTGGGAGGTCCAGGGCAAGGTCTACGAGGAGCTGTACCGGCGTCTCACAGGCCATGACCCAAGGAGTCCGAGGCCGTCTGGCCGAGGACCCGAGACTCCGGATAGAGGATAACCCATGCATGTCGTGTTCATCGAGCCGCGCTTTCCCGGGAACCAGAAGCTGTTCGTCAAGGGGCTCGCCGAGATCGGCGCGACCATCACCGCGATCGGCGAGGGCAGCAAGAGCTCGCTCGACGACGAGCTGCGCTCGTGGCTGACGCACTACGAGGAGGTCACGAACGTGACCGACGAGGAGCAGCTGCTACGTGCGCTGCGCTTCGTCCAGGGCGTCAAGGCGGTCGACCGGATCGAGGCCACGATCGAGGCTCACATCATGCCCGTCGCGCGGGTCCGCGAGGCTGCCGGCATTCCCGGCACGTCGGTGCGCACCGCCTACCTGTGCCGCGACAAGCCGGCGATGAAGGAAGTGCTCCGCGCCGGCGGCGTGCCGTGCGCACGATCGATCGGCGCGTCGACGGTCGCCGAGGTCCGCGCGTTTGCCGAGGAGGTCGGCTTCCCGCTGATCCTGAAGCCGCGCGCGGGGGCGGGTGCGTCGGGTGCCACGCGCGTCGACGACAACGCCGGGCTCGAGGCCGCGCTCGGCACGTTCGGCAACCAGAGCATCGCGGTCGAGGAGTTCGTCGAGGGCCACGAGGGCTTCTACGACACGCTCACGATCAAGGGTCAGAT
>JBBJLY010000339.1:0-7721 GCA_037720695.1 Kofleriaceae bacterium
CGGGCACAGGGCTCGACCCAGACCAGACCATCACCCAGCTCCAGCTGGTCGGCGGCCTGGTGTTCGATGCACTCTGAACGGACCACCGACGGCCCGCTCACGACCGGCGAGCCCGCCGCATCCGGACTGTGCGCCGTTACACCACCGGAACGCACGAGTGCAGGCGTCAACGCCGCCGACGGTCGAATCCCCAGGGCCCCGCAACTCGCGGTCACGACTCGGGACCACGTCGGCCCACGGCTTGCTGGACACAGGTTCGTGTCCGCCATTCGATCGACCGTCGATTCGCTCCAAGCGGCGCTCACGTACCACCGCGAGCGCCACGCCGTGCTCGCCGGCAACATCGCGAACCTCGACACCCCCGGCTTCAAGCCGCTGGACCTGGCTCGCAGCCCGTCTGACAGCACCGCCGTCCAGGCGACCACCGACCCGGCGCACATCGCGCTCGCCGACAGCAACGCGTCGCCGCGACCGTTCGAGGACGCCGGTGCCCTGCAAGGTCCCGATGGCAATGCCGTCGCGCTCGAGCGCGAGCTCGCGAAGATCGACGCCAACCGCACCCGCTACGCAACCACCACCGAGCTGGTCTCGCGCCGGCTCGCCTTGCTTCGCTACGCCGCGGGAGACGGCACCTGATGTCATCATCGATCGATTTCTTCGCAGCGATGGAGGTCTCATCCTCGGGGCTGGCGGCCCAGCGCACGCGCATGAACGTCGCCGCCTCTAACCTGGCCAACGCGCAGACCACGCAGACTGTCGAGGGCGGGCCGTACCGCCGCCGCGATGTCGTGGTGTCATCGGTCGACGCACCCGGCGCCGCGCAGACGCCGTTCGCGCAGTCCGTCCGCGGCGTCGCCGTCACCCAGATCGCACCCGACACCCAGCCTCCGCGCCTCGAGTATGACCCCGGTCATCCGCAGGCAAACGCGCAGGGCTACGTGGCCTATCCGAACATCAACCCGGTCGAGGAGATGGTCGACATGATCACCGCCTCGCGCGCCTACGAGGCCGGCATCACGACGATGTCGACCGCCGTCAGCATGGCGGAACGCGCGCTGGGGATCGGGCGATGAGCGTCACGGCGATCGAACAGATCCGCGGCTTCACCGGCGTCGAGACGACGAAGAAGCCGGGGGGGTCGACAGACACCGATCTCGGTCAGGCGTTCGGCAAGGCGCTGGCCGACGCCAAAGGGCTCGAGACCAAGGCCACCGATGCCGCCGAGCGGTTCGCCCAGGGCGATCCCAGCATGGGCATCCACGAGGTCGTGATCGCATCCGAGCAAGCAAACATCGCGGTGCGCTACGCGACCACGCTCAAGAACAAAGCGGTCGACGCCTACCGCGAGCTGATGAACACGCAGGTCTAAGACCATGGCCGACGCTCCCGCGAATCCCGTTCTTCAGGTCCTCAGCCAGCTCAAGCAGCTGTGGGGACGTCAGCCGCGCGGTCGCAAGACGCTCGCGGTCACCGCAGCCTTCGGGCTCGCGGCGATCCTCGCGTTCACCCAGCTGTCGCACACGACGACCGAGTGGCAGCTCGTCACCGACGCGTCGCCTGACGACACGCAGGAGCTGTACGCGGCGCTGACCGCGCGCAACCTGCCGGTGCGGCTGCGTGCCGGCAAGGTCGAGGTCGAGACCGACCGGCTCGGCGAGGCGCGTGCGATCGCGGCGGCCGCCGGCCTCCCGCGCAGCGGCAAGGGCTTCGAGCTGTTCGACAAGACCAACCTCGGCCAGTCGAGCTTCTCCGAACAGGTCAACTTTCGTCGCGCGCTGCAGGGCGAGCTGTCTCGCAGCATCGCGTCGCTCGCGCAGGTCCAGCCGCGCGCGTTCATCTCGCGCTCGGCAAGCGCTCGGTGTTCAGGATCAGGACGAGGCGGCCTCCGCCTCGGTCGCACTTCACCTGCACGCCGGCCAGACGCTGTCGCCCGATCAGGTGCGCGGTGTTCGTCAGCTGGTCGCATCCAGCATCGAGGGCCTCAAGGCCGAGGCCGTGGTCGTGCTCGACCAGCACGGCAACCTGCTCGATGGCGCGGCCCGGCGCGGTCGACACCCGGGCCGAGCTCGAGCGCAGCTTGACCGCCCGCGTGCGGACGATGCTCGAGCGCGTCGTGGGTGCCGGCAAGGTGTCGGTCGTCACGACCGCAGTCGTCGATGATCGCGCGATGACGGAGACCCAGGAGCTCTACGATCAGACGAATCCGGTGCTGCGCAGCGAATCGCGCACCGTCGAAGGTGATCCAGCCTCGGTCGGCGTCGGCGGCATCGCCGGGACGCGTGGCAACCTGCCCGGCGCACCCGCCGCGGGGCCGACGCCCGGTGGCGGTTCGAGCGCGCGGCTGCAGGAGACCAAGAACTACGAGGTCAACCGCACGGTTCGCCAGACGACCAAGCCCGAGATGGTGCTCCAGCGCCTGCACCTCGCGATCGTCGTCGACCAGAAGGTCGGCAGCGATGGTAAGCCGGTCGCCCGCACCCCCGCGGAGATGGCCGAGCTCACCGCGCTCGCGCGCCAGGCCGCCGGCATTGACGATGCGCGCGGCGACAAGATCGAGATGCGCTCGATCGCGTTCGCCCCCGACATCGAGCTGGCCATCTCGGCTGCCCCGGTCGCGAAGGGACTGCCGATCATCCCGCTCGCGATCGGCGGCGGTGCCCTGCTGCTGGTCGTGATCGCACTGGTCGCACTCAAGGTCCGCAAGCGTGCCCGGCACGCGTCGCGGCCGATCTCCCTCGCGCTGCCCGTCCCGATCGCCGACTTCGAACGCGCGCTCGACGCGCGGGGGACCGATGGTGAGGCGACACCGCTCGCGGCCGGAACCGAGCCGCGTGGCTTGCCCGCCGGCCGCGGCGTCCGTGACCGCGTGCTCGACAGCGTGCGCGCCGATGCCGAGCGCGCTGCCGAGGTCCTGACTGCCTGGCTATCCGAGACCCCGCCGCGAGGAGCGAAACCGTGATGCCTGGACCTAGCGCCGTTACCGGCCCCCACCGCGCCGCGATCGCCCTGCTCTCGCTCGACGAGGAAGTCGCGACCCTGGTGCTCGCGAAGATGGCTGACCACGATGTCCGCAAGCTGGTCGACGCCGTTGACCAGCTCGAGGATGTCGGCCCCCAGGTGATCGAGCAGGTGCTCGGCGAGCTCGAGCGTGGGCTGTCGGATCCGCTGGCGATGGTCCGCTCGGGCGGCACCAAGTACGTCCGCAAGCTCGCCGACCGCGCGTTCGGCTTCGAGCGCGCGCAGAAGCTATTCGGCGTCGCCCCGCCGCCGTCCGAGCCGCTGCAGCTCCTCCGGACCGCGCGCGTCAACTCGCTCGCCTTGCTGCTCGCCGAGGAGCATCCCCAGATCGCCGCCGTCGTGCTGACCCAGCTCGCTCCCGCGGTCGCGGCCAAGGTGCTCGCGCTGATGCCGACCGAGCTCGCCGCGGAGCTCGCTTCGCGGATCTCGAACCTCGAGGAGATTCCCGAGCACGCGGTCAACGAAGCGTCCGAAGGCCTGGTCCGCGCGCTTGACGCGGCGGGTGGGCTCGCCAGCTCTGACTCGCGCGCCGAGTTCGATGGGCTCGCGTTCAGCGCGTCGGTCGTCAACGAGATGACCTCCGAAGCCGGCGACCAGCTGCTCGAGAAGATCGCCGAGCGCGACGAGACCGCCGCGATCCGGATCCGCGAGGCGCTGTTCACGTTCGAGGACCTCGAGCGGATCGCCGCCCGCGAGATGGGCACCCTGCTCCGCTCGATCCAGTCCGATGTCCTGGTCACCGCGCTGCAGACCGCTCCGAGCGAGCTCCGCGATCACTTCCTCAAGTCGCTGTCGCAACGCGCTGCATCGACGCTGCGTGACGACCTGTCCGCCGCCGCGCCGAAGCGGCTGTCGGAGGTCGAAGCGGCCCAGCGAGAGGTCGTCGAGGCGGCGATGAAGCTCGCGGCCGAAGGCAAGCTGACGATGCCCGCCCGCGGTGCCGCGTGAAGCGCGGCGACCTCCAGCCGTTCCTGTCGTCGATCGCGACGCCGATGCGTTCGCTGCAGAGCGCGCTGCCGTCGATCGCGACCAACCCTGCCCCCTCGCCGTGGAGCCCGAAGGCGTCGCCGGCGAGCACGCCAGCGTTTCCCGACATCGACATCGACGCGATCCGCGACGAAGCGATCGCGAGCGGGCGCGCCGAGGGACTCCGCGAGACCGCCGCGCTCCGCGAGCAGCTGGGCGTGCTCGTCCGCGCGCTCGACGCCGCGCGTGCCGCGATCCAGATGCCGACCGCGACCCAGATCGCCGACGCGTCGGTCGCCGTGGTCACCGCCTGGCTCGGCAGCGAAGCGCGCAGTGCGCTGTTCGCGCCGATCGTGAAGGCCTGGTGCAGCGCCGGCCAGGCGACCGGCGTCGCTCACGTTCACCCGACCGAGGCCGCAGAGCTCGCCGCCGCGATCGGCGAGCTGCCGATCACCGTCACCGCCGATCCAACGATCGCGCGCGGCGAGATCCGGATCCAGAACGCCGGGTTCGAGCTCGCGCATCGCTGGGACAGCCGGCTGCCCGAGCTGCGCGACGCGATCGCGACCGCGCTGGAAGCCGCGCCGTGACCGGGCTTGCTGCGGCCGTCGCTCCGGTGATCGCATCGTGGCTGCGCCCGCTGCCGACCGGCCGCGTGGCGAGCGTCGCCGGCACCATCGTCGAGGTCGCGATGACCGGTGGCACGCTCGGCGACGTGCTCGAGATCGAGGCCGAAGGCAAGGCCACCGTCATGTGCGAGATCGTCGGCTTTCGCGGCGACACCCTGCTGACGATTCCTCTCCAGCCCGCGCGCCGGATCGCACCCGGCGCCCTGGTCCGCCAGCGCGGCGCGATGAGCGATCTCCCGGTCGGTGACGACCTGATCGGTCGCCTGATCGATCCATTTGGCAACCCCCTCGACGGCCTGCCGCCCCCGCGTTGCGCGACCCGCGTCCCACTCGACGGGGGCGCGCTGCCGATCGCCCTGCGTGGCGAGGTCGACGCGCGCTTCGTCACCGGGGTCCGCGTGATCGACGCGCTCCTCACCTGCGGCCGTGGCCAGCGTGTCGGCATCTTCGCCGGCGCCGGCTGCGGCAAGAGCGTGCTGGTCGAACAGATCGCCGGCCAGGCCGAGGCTGACGTGATCGTCGTCGGGCTGATCGGCGAGCGCGGCCGCGAGGTTCGCGAGCTGATGTCGAGCCCCCGCCGCGATCGCATGGTCATGGTTGCCGCCACCGCCGACCGCTCCCCGCTCGAGCGCGTACGTGGCGCCCTCGCGGCGACCGCGATCGCCGAGTACTTCCGCGATCGCGGCAAGAACGTGCTCCTCGTGCTCGACTCGCTGACACGATTTGCGATGGCGCTCCGCGAGCTCGGCCTCGCGCTCGGCGAGCCGCCGGCGACCAAGGGCTATCCGCCGAGCGTGTTCGCGACGATGCCACGGCTGCTCGAGCGCTGCGCGCCGCGCGCCGGAGGCGGCTCGATCACCGCGTTCTACACCGTCCTCGTCGAGGGCGACGATCTCTCCGACCCGGTCGCCGACTCGGCGCGCTCGCTGCTCGACGCCCACATCGTGCTGTCGCGCGATCTGGCAGCGCGCGGCCAGTTTCCCGCGGTCGACATCCTCGCCAGCGCATCGCGCGTCGCGCGCCGCGTCGCCTCGGCGACGATCCTCGCGTTCGCGACCCGATCACGCGATCAGCTCGCGCGCCGCAAGCAAGCGCAGGAGCTGCAGTCGCTCGGCGCCTACACGCCGGGTGTCAACCCGGTGCTCGACGGCGCGCTCGCGATCGGCGATCGGATCGACAGCTGGGCGCGGCAGACCCCGCACGAGACCTCCGACTTCGAGACCACGGTGCGTTCACTCGGCGCCGCACTCGGCGAGGAGATGATCGCGTGACTGTCAGCACCGCCGACACGGCCCAGGTCGCAGCGAGCGATCTCAAGATCCTGGCGCGGCGTGCTGGTTGCAGAGCTGTTCCCGCATGACGATCCGTCCCCGTGTGGTGCGTGCGTTGCGTGACGTTCGCGAGCGCCTGCGCGATGCCGCTGCCGCCACGCACGCGAAGGCTGCGACCGCCGCCGCCTCGTCTCACGCCGAGCTGTCGGCCGAGCACGACCGGCTCGAGGAGTTCCTGGTGTCCGCCCGCGACGTGCTCGCGGTCGCCCGCACCGTCCACGAGGTCGATCGCGTCGCCGAGACCGTCGTCGTCCACCGCCTCGCGATCGCGGATGCGTCCGCGCGCCACGATGCCGCGGTCACCGTCACCCAGGCCACCGCGAGCGCGCTGCGCGATCGCACCCGGCAGCTGAAGTCCGCCGAGAAGCTCCACGAGCTGGTCACCGAGCACCACGCGACCACCGCCGCGAAGGCCGAGCAGCGCGGCAACGACGACCTCGCCGCCGCGCCTCGGCTGCGCGTCGGAGGTAGACGATGACCCCGATCTCTGTTCGCGGCACGGAGGAGGCGCGAGCCCGTTCGCACCATCCCGGCACGACGAGGCGACGCCCCGCGTTTCCGCGACGAGCTCGACCGGACGACCGACCGCTCGACCGACGCTGACGAGTCGACGCCGGTGCGAGGTCGGGCCCCGATGAAGACGATCACGATTCCACCTCTGCCGACCCCGACGCCCACCCCGACCGCCGATCCGATGGTCGCGATCGCGCCCGGCACGCCGCCGACGCCGACTGCCACACCCGCGACGTCAGTTGTCGCGAGCGCCAGTGTTGCGGTCGCAGCCGGCATGGGCGCGACAGGCGCGCCAGGAATCGAGTCCGCATCCGCGACCGCGCTCGGTGCGATCGCGCAACCTGAACCCGTCGCTCCCACGGCGCGCGCGTCTGCCGCGCAGCCACCGATGCTGACGCCGCTCGAGCAGGCGGTCCAGGCACTGTTCGCGCAGATCCAGCCGCGCGAGCCCGCCACCGCCGGCGAGGACGAGGAGGAGCCCGGCGTGCTCGAGCTCCCCGTCGAGCCGGGCGCGACGAGCGCGGCCCCGGGCGCCGTACGAGTCGCCACCGACGCTCCGCGATCGCATCCGGGCGCACCGGCCGTCGCGGCGACTGCACCCGAGCAAGCCGAGCCACTCGCGAACCCGAGCCACGTCCACCTCGTGATGAACGATGGCGACCAGCGCGTCGTCGTCACGGTCGCCGTGCGCGGCAATGAAGTCCGCGTCGCGATGCGCGGCACCGACGACACCACCGTCGCCGCACTCGCGCGCAACGCCGGCAGCCTCGACCACGCGCTCCGCGCGCGCGGGCTCGACCTCACCGACTTCACGGCGCCGGATCGCGAACGCGAGCGCGCCGATCATCCATCCCGTCATCAATCCCAGGATTCACCACCCGAGCGCCAGCAGCCGGGCGCACCCGGGTTTCGCCTCGAGGAGAACACATGAGCATCGACCCGATCTCGTCCGCTGCGTCCACCCCCACCAGCTCGACCGCCCCCGGCTTCAAGGGCTCGAAGGACGAGTTCCTCCGCCTGTTCATGGCGCAGCTCCAGCACCAGGATCCGTTCGCGCCGACCAGCGGTGCGGACATGGTCGCGCAGCTCGCGCAGCTGTCCTCGGTCGAGCAAGCCAAGGCGACCAACGACCAGCTCGCCGAGCTCGCCGCGCAGCAGGCCTCGGCTGCGAGCGCAGGGCTCGCCACGTTGGTCGGCCGCGACTGCAACGCGGTCGCCGCCGGGTTCGAGCTCGACGGTCAGGGCGGCGCGCCGCCGCCGCTCG
>JBBJLY010000340.1:0-7695 GCA_037720695.1 Kofleriaceae bacterium
CACCACACCGTGATGAACGGCTGGAGCACGATGACCACGACGCCGTTGACGCCCAGTGTGCATCGCATCTGGACCATCAACCCGAGCGTTGCGGTCCAGCTCTACGACGTCACGGAGGCGGCACCCGAGCTGACGGACGAGCTGCGTGCGGTGATCCCGGCGAACGAGATCGTCGAGGCGCAGGTGCGTCAGTTCGAGCGTGGTCTGCTGTACGCGCAGGGCAAGTTCGTCGGGATGCTCGAGCCTGGTCGCTACACGTATTGGAACCATCCGGGCGCGCGCATCACCGTCCAGGTGCTCGACACTCGTCTCCAGCAGCTGAAGATCGAGGGTCAGGAGCTGATGACGCGTGACAAGGTCACGCTGCGTCTGACCCTGACGGCGGAGTACCAGCCGACGGACGCGCCGACGACCGTGCATGCGGTCGCCGACGTCAAGGACGCGCTGTACCTCGCGGTCCAGCTGGCGGCGCGTGAGTTCGTCTCGGGCGTGACCCTGGACGAGCTGCTCGAGCAGCGCGACACGCTCACCCGCTACCTCGAGGCGCAGGTCGTGCCGCGTGCCGAGGCGTTCGGTGTGCGTGTCCAGCGCGTCGGTGTCAAGGACGTGATCCTCCCCGGCGAGATGAAGGTGCTGCTCAACAAGGTGATCGAGGCGGAGAAGGTTGCCGCGGCGAACGTGATCCTGCGTCGTGAGGATGCAGCTGCGACGCGCAACATGGCCAACACCGCGAAGGTGATCTCGGAGAACCCGGTGCTCATGCGCCTCAAGGAGCTGGAGACCATGCAGAACATCGCGGGCAAGATCCACGAGCTCAAGCTGGTCCTCGGGGCCGATGGACTGATGAAGAACCTGATGCCGTACGCCAACGGAACCAAGGAGAACTGAGCGCATCTTCCCGGCAGGTGATTCCGGAAGGCGCCCCCACGGGAGCTGGCGACTCTCACAGCCCACACGGCTGGTGCAGCGATGCACCGGCCGTGTGGTTTTTTCGGCGATACTGCGGCGATGTGCTGCTTCTCGGTCGCCACACCGATCGGCCTGTTCGCGCGGCTGTTCGCGCCCCGGGTCGAGGTCTCGCGGACCAACATCTACGCGCGCATGATCGAGCCCGGGATCCAGGCGCTCGCCTACGGGATGGATCTGGCGAGTGCCCGAGATGTCGCGATGGTGCTGCCGCTACCGGTCATCGCGGGCGGTGGCGAGGACGCGGTGCGCTTCGTCGATCTGTCGGCGCATCCGCAGATGTTTCGCGAGCTCGCGGAGCTGTTCGAAGGTCCGCTTGCCGGGCCCCCGGAGGGCGGCATGGTGTCGCGTGGCGGTGCGAAGCCGCTCGCGGTCCGCGAGGTCGGCGCGTTCGTCGCGTCGTACGTCCCGACCCACGCGGACTTCAGCCGACTCGACCCGCGGTTCCGCGTTCCCGAGGTGCTGTTCGAGGCGGTGCCGGAGTACGTCGATTACGGGTTCGCCGTGTTCCAGCTCGGCGCCGGCAGCAAGACGATCCACCCGATGGCGTTCACGTTCCCGACGCGATCGCCGGATCGGCTGTTCTTCCCGACGGTGCACGTCCACGACGGCAAGTTCCATCGCGTGGCCCGGTTCGATCACGCGCTCTACTACCAGGCGGAATCGGTCACCGACCCGATCGGAGCGGCGCGGCCGGACTCGTCGTACAACGAGCTTGTCGAGCGCGCGCGACCCCTGGCGCGCCGGACCTTGCGCGCGAAGCTGCCAAACGTGGATACCTGGATCACTTCGCCGCGGTGAACGTCGCGGGGACCGCGCGCAGGCCCATCCCGGCGTCGAGCTCGGCCGTCCACACGCCCGCGGTCAGCTGGTCGCCGTCGATCATCGCCCTGCCACACGGGTAGTGCAGGGCCTCGAGCCGGAGCGCCGCGATCTTCGGGTTAGGTGTGGGGAAAGCGATGCGCGCTATCCGGTGATCACTTCGTGACCTTGACGCTGGTCAGTGCGCGCAGATCACCTGCCGCGCGCCATCCCTCGCCGTGTTGCTTCATCATCCGGAAGCGCAGCGAGCCCTGGCGGTTCAGCTTGACGAACGGAACGGTGGTCTTGTCGTCAAAGTCCGCGCGGCCGATCACGAGGTTTCCACCGGCCGCGTCGGTCAGGACGAGCTGGCTATACTTCCCGGTGATGCCCGCCGCGGTCAGCAGCTGGGTCAGCTTCCAGCCCTTGTTGTCCTCGCTGCCGGGCATGGTCTCGATCGGCAGTGCGAGGATCTGCGTGCCGGTCAGCTGCTTGTCGCCTTCGGCGGTCTTGATGGTGAGCACGAGCTTCGCCGGATCAGTGGCCGCGACACCGCCCTGGTGATCGCCACCGCGGCCATCCTTCGACATCTTGATCCGGATCTCGCGCACGGCGTCCTGCCGGAGCCCGGGCTTGCCGCGCTTCATCAGCTCGATCGGATCGAACATCCCGAACGCCGGCGCATTGCCCTCGCCCGGGAACAGCGCGGGCACCATCTGCGGATAGGTCGACGACGGGTTGTTCAGCTCGGCAGGCTTGGGATCCGCGCCCGAGATGAGCACGACCTGCCAGGTGCCGAGCCGCTGCGCGTCCTCGGGCAACAGCGAGTCGAGCCGAGGCCAGCTCGCGATCTGTGCCGTGGTGATCTTCGCGACGTTGATGTCATTGACGAACACTTCGATCGTGCCGGCGGGAGTGGCGACGACCGCCGAGCCCGTGCCGCTACTAGTTGGTGCCGGCGGGTCCTTCTTGCCTCCGCACGCGACCACGAGGACGAGTAAACACATCCAGGTACGCATCGAACGAAAGGTAACACGTCATGTAGGATGCCCCGCCCATGGCAGCCCCGACCAAGCCGATCCTCGAGGAGATCGTTCCGATCTTGATCCTGGTCGCGGTGATCGCGTTCGTGGTCAGTCGTCTACCACGGGTCGAGGTCGGTCACTCAGCCGCGTATCGCCGGCGCCGGCTGATGAACTGGCTGCCGCTCGGCCTGACATACGCGT
The DNA here is from genome assembly GCA_037720695.1 of Kofleriaceae bacterium. Lineage (GTDB taxonomy): Bacteria > Myxococcota_A > Polyangia > Haliangiales > Haliangiaceae > JABFXX01. Next base: position 2,994 of record JBBJLY010000340.1, read on the forward strand.
TCCTCTACATGGGCCGCTACAACATGACGGTCCTCAAGGACGTCGGCGGGATCAGCCAGCAGGACTTCGGGACGATCGAGTTCGTGGGCTCGCTGACCTACGGATTCTCGTTCCTGCTCAACGGTCCGCTCACCGATCGCTGGGGCGGCCGGGTCACGATCCTGATCGCGGCGGCCGGCGCGACCGTGATGAACGCGATCATCGGGATCATGATCGCGACCGGCAACGTCAACGGCTCGTCGGTCGCCGTGCTGTCGCTGCTGTTCGCGCTCAACATGTACTTCCAGAGCTTCGGTGCGGTGTCGATCGTCAAGGTCAACGCCTCGTGGTTCCACCTCCGCGAGCGCGGCACGTTCGGCGGCATCTTCGGGATCCTGATCTCCCTCGGGCTGTACTTCGCATTCGACTGGGGCTTCCGGATCGCGGAGATGTTTGCGATCGAGTGGCTGTTCCTGGTGCCGGCGATCATCCTGTCGGTGTTCTGGGTGCTGTCGTATCTATTTGTACGCGACACGCCCAGGGACGCCGGGCTCGAGGACTTCGACGTCATGGACGCGTCCAGCGGTCAGTCGGATGCGCCCGAGTCCGCGGTCGCGGTGATCAAGCGGATGCTGTCGAACCGCATCATCATCATCATCGCCGTGATCGAGCTGTGCTCCGGCTTTCTCCGCCAGGGCATCCTCAAGTGGTATCGCGACTTCGCGCGCGGCATCGGCGAGAGCGGCTCGTACGTGTACGCGCACTGGGGGATGGTGTCGTGTATCGCCGGCATCACCGGCGGTCTGTTCGCAGGCCTGATCTCGGATCACCTGTTCAACTCGCGCCGCGCGCCGGTGTCCTCCGTGCTGTACGGCATCATGCTCGCCGGCGCGCTCGTGATCCTGCCGCTGTTCGTGTATCCCGCGGCGATCAGCTTCGTGATCGCGTTCATGGCGATGGCGATCATCGGCGTCCACGGGATGCTGTCGGGCGTCGCCAGCCAGGACTTCGGCGGTCGCCGCAACGCGGGCGTCGCGGTGGGGCTGATCGACGGCTTCGTCTATCTCGGCACTGCGATGCAGGCGATCGTCTACGGCAACATCTTGCCGGAGAAGGGCACGCCCGAGGCGGCCGAGATCTCGAACTGGAACGGCTGGCCGATCGCGATGATCCCGATGGCGGTGATCGGCCTCGCGCTGTCGATCCGGTTGTGGAACGCACGTGTCCATCCGAAGTCGCCGCAGGTCGTGATCCCGCCCGGCGAGCCTCCGGTTGCCAAGTCCGGATGACAGCGCACGCACTCGACGACGAGCGCTGCGGTCTGCGAACAGCTCGTAAGTCAGCAAAATAATCGCTGTCACTCTGCGCTAGAATCTGTAATCCAGATCTCGCGTTTCTGCATGTCGGGTAATGCGCCTCGACGGCGATCAGCACACCGAGAATCACTTACGAGCTAACCCCAAGAGGTTCCACCAGGAAAACAATCGCGCGTTGAATGCACGTCGTCGCTACACAGAGCGCCATGGCACAACGCAAGGCAACGACAGCGTCGGCGCTGATCGTCGCGACCTTCGGCATCGGATGCGTCGGCGACGAGCGCGAGATCGAGGGAGCCGACGAGGTCTCGGCGACCGACCAGGCGCTGACCAGTCCGACATATCCCATGGCACACCCGCGGATCTACCTGACGCCGAACCGGGTGCGGCTCGAGTCGGCGCTTGCGGCCAACACCGCACCGGCCGCGCGGTATCGCAGCAAGACCGACGCCTGGGTCGCCGGCGCTGACATCTGGGGCTTTCAGGCGTGGAATGGCGCGCTGCTCGGCCAGCTCTCCGGTGATCCGAAGTACTGCACCAAGGCCGTCGCGGTGGTCGAGGCGCAGGTCGCCGCTGCCGAGTCCCGGATCGCATCGGGGCAGGCGCCCGAGGTCGCGGGCGACAGCTATCTCCAGATCGGCGAGCTCGTCGGTGATCTCGCGCTGGTCTACGACTGGTGCCACGCCCAGGTGACCTCCGCGCAGGGCACGCGCTGGATCACATATGCCAATCAGGCGGTGTGGAACGTGTGGAATCATCCCCAGGCCGAATGGGGCGGCCGGGCGATGCCGTGGAGCGGCTGGTCGGTCAACAACCCGTCGAACAACTACTACTACTCGTTCCTGCGCGCCACGATGCTGCTCGGGCTCGCGACCAAGGGCGAGAACGTCCAGGCCGACGCGTGGATCGCGCAGTTTCGCACCAAGATCACCGGCCAGCTGGTGCCGACGTTCAACGCGGACCTCGTCGGCGGGGCGTCGCGCGAGGGCACCGGCTACGGCGTCGCGATGCGGCGGCTGTTCGAGCTCTACGACTTCTGGCAGGCAACCACCGGCGAGGAGCTGTATCGCGCGACCCGGCATACCCGGAGCTCGATGCTCGCGTTCATGCACCAGACGCTCCCGACGCTCGACCGCGTGGCGCCGACGGGCGATCACTCGCGCGACTCGACGGCCTCGTTCTTCGACTACCACCGCAACTATCTTCAGGAATTGATCTCGCTGATGCCGGCCGACACGGTCTCGGGTCGCGCGAAGACACTGCTCGCCGGCTCCACCGTGCCTACGATGACGAGCTCGTTCATGGTCGTCTACGACTTCATCTACGACCGGCCCGACATCCCGCTCCGCACGCTGGCGCGCCTCAACACCGCGTATCACGCGAGGGGCATCGGCGAGGTCTACGCCCGCTCGTCGTGGACCGACGACGCGACGTGGATGAACCTGATCGCCGGCCCGTACACGGAGTCGCATGCACACCAGGATCAGGGCTCGATCATGATCTTCAAGGGGGACTGGCTCGCCTACGACTCGGTCATCCACTCGCACTCGGGGCTCAGCCAGGCCACCACGTCGCATAGCCTGGTGCGGATCGACACCGGCGGCGCGCCGATCCGCCAGGTCGCGACGACGGTCTCGCGCGTCGAGGCCCTGCGTCAAGGACCGGGCTGGCTCCACGTCTCGGCGGACGTCACGCCGGCGTACAACGGCAACGCGGCGATCCAGAAGGTGCAGCGCGAGCTGGTCTATCTGCAGCCGGACGTCGTCGTCGTGTTCGATCGCGTTGTCTCGACCTCCGGCACGACGCAGACCTGGCAGCTCGCGACGCCGGTACTGCCGTCGATCAGTGGCAACACCACGACGATCACGAACGGAGGCCATTCGCTGAAGGTCACGCGCGTCGCACCGACCGCGGCGACGACGTCGATCCACAGCTTCGCGTCGGCTTCGGACTTCAGCGGTGGCTACCGGCTCGACGAACGCGTCGCCGGCGGCGACAACCGACATCTTCACGTGCTGGCGGTCGACGATGGCGCGACGTCGGTCACCGCGACCGGCACCTCCGCACAACCAGGCGTCCAGGTGCAGCTCGCGAGCGGCGTGATCGCCACGGTCGCGTTCGACCGTGACACCGTCGGTGGCTCGCTGACGCTGAACGGCGTGACCACGACGCTGACCGCGGGCGTCTTGACGTTGCCCCAGGGGCTGTAGCTCGCGCCCGACGAGCACCACCGCCCACTTTCACCGCCCACTTTCACCGCCCACTTTCACCGCCCACTTTCACCGCCCACCTTCGCGTCCCGGGCGCCGCGGTGCAACCCCAGTAGATCCGAGGATCTCCGACTCGAAACCGTGCCGAATGACACTCGGGTACAGCGAATAAATGACGTTACTCTGCTCTCATATATGTAATCGGCATCGCCAGCCATTGGCTATGTTCCGCGTTTTGTCGACGAAGAACCGCTCTCGGAAGATTGCCTACCATCGTAAGTGTGCCTCCTTGTGGGACATAAAATACAGCGCCCCCTCGTCGCAGTCTTGTTACCTCCGAGCGCAGATGACGCGACGGAAGAACGGACTCACGGTTGTTCTGATGCTGGCGCTCGGCGGGTGCAACGTTGGGGAACAGCTCCCAGGCGATGACAGCCCGGGCGACGACGGCCCAGGCGATGGGAGCGGCGAGGACACGGAGCCGAACCCGGACCCGACGTACCCGACCGAGCACCCGCGGATCTACCTGACGCCAAACCGCGCCCGGCTCGAGGCCTCGCTCGCCGCGAACACCCCAGCGGCCACCCGGTTCCAGGCCAAGGTCGACCAGTGGGTCGGGGGCTCGGACCTGTGGGGCTTCCAGGCCTGGAACGGTGCGCTGCTCGGTCAGCTGACCGGGCAGGCGAAGTACTGCACGAAGTCGATCGCGGTGGTCGAGGCGCAGGTCGCCGCGGCCGAATCGAAGATCGCGGCGCAGGAAGCCCCAGAGGTCGCGGGCGACAGCTACCTGCAGATCGGTGAGGAGGTCGGTGACCTCGCGCTGGTCTACGACTGGTGCTTCGAGCAGGTCACGCCCGCGCAGCGCACGCGCTGGCTCGCGTACGCGAACCAGGCGATCTGGAACGTGTGGCATCCGACCGAGGCGAAGTGGGGCGGCAGGACGATGCCGTGGAGCGGCTGGTCGGTGAACAACCCGTCGAACAACTACTACTACTCGTTCCTGCGCGCGACGATGCTCGTCGGGCTCGCCGCGAAGGGTGAGGACGCGCAGGCTGACGAGTGGATCGTGAAGTTCCACGACGACAAGATCATGTCGCAGCTGGTGCCGACGTTCGAGTCGGACCTGGTCGGCGGCGGCTCGCGCGAGGGCACCGGCTACGGGGTCGCGATGCGCCGACTGTTCGAGCTCTCCGATTT
>JBBJLY010000125.1:0-23296 GCA_037720695.1 Kofleriaceae bacterium
CATCTCGCGGTTCGATGCCGACGGTGCGGTCGTGTTCTTCACACTCGAGCACGCGGGCGGACCCGCCGGAGACGAGCTGATCGCGCAGGCCGAGCGCGTCGCGCAGACCGCCGGCGCGTGGCTCCTCGGCGCCCGCGCGGGCAAGCTCGATACCTATCTCCGCGCGCTGCGCGTGACGCTGGATCCGGATCGGATCATGAATCCCGGCACGCTCGCTTAGCCCGTGTCTTGACCGTGCGCCTGCCCCGCTGTCGTTTCCGGCCAGGCTATCATCGGGCGTGACCACGTCTGATGACGACCTCCTGTCCCTGTGGCAGGGAGGCGACGCCCGGGCCGGCGAGCAGCTGGTCGAGCGCTACTTCGACCCGCTCTACAACTTCTTCCACACCAAGCTCGATACCGAGGCCGACGAGCTGGTGCAGCTGACGTTCCTCGCCTGCGTCAACGCAAAGGACCGGTTCCAGCGCAAATCGAGCTTCCGCACGTTCCTCTACGGGATCGCGAAGAACCAGCTGTACGCCGCACTGCGCGGCAAGGTCCGCGCCGCGAAGCACGACTTCGATCTGTCGTCGATCATCGATCTGGTCTCGACCCCGCGGACCCGGCTATCGCGCAACCAGGACTACGAGCACCTGGTCGCGGCGATGCGCCAGCTCCCGGTGGACCAGCAGACGCTGCTCGAGCTCCATTACTGGAGCGAGCTCGGGATCGGCGAGCTAGCCGACATCTTCGAGGCTCCCGAGGTGACGATCCGGAGCCGCCTGCATCGTGCGCGCACTGCGCTGCGCGACCGGCTCCAGGGATTGGCGCCGGCGGAAGCATCGTCCTCGCTGGAGCGCATGGACGACTGGGCGCGCCGGCTGTCGCAGTCGCGCGCGAAGTAACTCCCCGACCGCGTGTCGCCGGCTGTCGTTTTGTCGCAACGCCACCCGGCGTCGCGACACTACATCCAAGCAAGCAGCCCAAAGAGCGGTCCCGCAGTCGCGGTGACCGTTGGACATCCGAGGGCTCGCGAGCCCGGATCCACATCTGGGGTCCGGTCCCGGCGCACGCCCATTCTGCAGGAGCTTCCATGTCCGATCGATCCGATCTTCGTCGCGCGCGCTGGATGATCCCGCTCGCGCTCCTCACTGCGGGCCTCGCCCACGCGTCCGTCGATCCGACAGGCCAGCTCGTCGAGGAGATCCAGATCGAGACACCCACGTTTCACGCGATCACGCCGAACGTTGCGTTACGTTATGCGTCGAGTGGAGGCAATGGCTTTGCCGGCGTGGGCTGGCGCGTCGATGTTGGCCCGACGATCACACGCGTCTCGGCGAGTCGCGGCATTCCACGGAACGACGCGAGTGATCGCTTCTTGCTCGACGGCCAGACGCTCGTCGCGTGCGTCGACGGCAGTCCAAGTCCGAGCTGCGCGACGGCGAAGCTGGCCTTCGGGTCGGTCACCGGGTTCTTCTCGACCAGGGTCGAAAGCTACGAGCGGCTGCGCCGCGACGCGAACGGGTGGACGCTGTGGCGGCGCGATGGCACCCAGCTCACCCTCGCATCGGTCGACGGCGGCTTGACGTACCGGGTCTCCGAGGTCAAGGACACGCACGGCAATCGCGTACGCCACACCTGGTGGTGTGACGAGGCCTGCTACCCCGACACGATCACCTATGCTGACCAGCCCGGGATCCCCGGCGCGTTGATCCGCTTCGTCCGCGAGCTCCGACCCGATCCGCTGTCCTCGGGCAATGGTGCGGGCTTCACGCGGACGAAGTATCGGCTGCATGCGATCGAGGTCCGCATGGACGGCCAGCTGCTGCGTGCGTACCAGCTCGGCTATACGCAGAGCCTGGCGAACGCCGCCTCGATCGTGTCATCGATCCAGGAGTTCGGCCGCGACGCGGTCGTCTCGAACGGCACGTACTCGGCGGGACCGACGCCCGCATCGCCAGCGAAGACGTTCACCACGCCTTCGCTCCTCGGGGCCGGCACACAAGTGAACCTGATGGTGACGAACAACAGCCTGACCGCGATGAACGAGACGCGGGTGCCGTATTTACCGCAGCTCGACGGGTACCAGGTCTCGTACTCGCTCGGCGTCGTGGTCGACAACGACGGCGACCACGTGCGGCCGCACGGTCAGCTGAGTGGTGACTTCAACGGGGACGGCCGCGTCGACTGGCTGGTGTGGTCGGTCAGGTCGAAGGACTGTACCGATCTCGAAACGAACACGGTCCTGTCAACGAAGCGAGGCCACCAAGCCACGGTCCGGAGCACGCTGCTGAATGTCGTCGGGCATGCGTCAGCGATCAGCCAGCCGTTTACACCGTGCCCGGCACTGGCGATTCACGTTGCGGACGTCAACGGCGATCGCCACGACGATCTGCTCGTGATCTCCGATGGCAAACTGTCTCGCGTCCTCGCCGGAGCCGCCGGCACGTTCGCCGTGAGCGGCTCGAGTGCATGGCCCACGGCGCCTGATCAGCGTTGCGCGATCGGGGATCTCGACGGCGATCGCCGCGCCGACCCGCGTGCACGAGCCCCGTGACCGGCGGCATCGAGCTCAGGGTCGCGCGAGCGCAGCCCGCGGGGACGTGGGCAGTGACGACGTCCCCCGTCACCGGCCTCGGGGTCACGAGTATGGCGAACCATCAGATCGCGGCGGGGGACGTATCCGGAGACGGCCTGGCAGACCTGACGATCGCGACGATGGTCGGACCGACCGTCACGCTCCTCGCTGGGATCTCGGATGGGGTCGGCGGCTTCGGGTGGCGGAGTCAGGCGACGCCGTGGGTCAGCATCAGCCGGCTCGAGAGCACGGACGTCGACGGCGACGGCAGAGCCGATGCGGTCTCGTTCGGCGATTTCGTCTGGACTGCGTTCGCCGCGAAGGGCAACACCCCGGGCTTTCGTAGCCTGATCTCCGTCACCCCCGCCGAGCCCCTCGGCGGTCTCGGCGATCACGACGGAGACGGTCGCATCGATCTCCTGTTCCACGCGACGCAGCGCTGGTCGCTCGGCCGCGGCGACGGCACGTTCGCGCCGCCGAACGCCGATGTCGCGATGCCCGGGTGCAGTCCGTCCGAAGAGGGTGCCGATGACGTCGTCGAGATCATGGCGATCGATCTCAACGGCGATGATCGCAGCGACATCGTGTGCGCGAGCGACAACGGAACGATCACGCTTCACGATCGCATGGCCGGCGTGCTCGCGGGCGGTCCCGCGCACGCGTGGATCCAGGCCGACACCACCGGCGACGGGATCACCGAGCTCGTGTACATCACGCCACTCGCGCCACGCGGCTATCGCATCACGACCGTCAACACGGAGACCCAGCAGCGCAGCACGTTCGATGTGAACGCGCTCTCCAATGGAACGGTTGACCCTTTCACGCAGGCACTCGACGAGCCCGACACCCAGCGCTTCATCGCGATGGATGTGGGGGGGCCGAACGGCGGACCAGACGGCAAAGCCGATCTCGTGCTCGTCGATACATACCAGGGTGCCATCCGCATCTACACACTGCTGTCGACCGGCAACGGCTTCACCGGCGTTGTCGACTATCCGGCCGGCCCCATTGCCGACCTCGAGGCGTGGCAGCCGGCGCAGCTCGACGGCGACGGTCGCGGCGATCTCATCCAGCCGCGGCTCATCAACGGCAGCATCGTCATCGAGTCGCTGCGCGCGCGGGGCGATGGCCACTGGGACGTGATGCCGACCACCACGTCGTTCGCGGGCAGCGGCGTCGAGACGCCGGGACTCATCGTAGTCGATCTCAGCGGGGACGGACTCTCCGATATCGTCCATGCCCAGTGCTGCAACCCCGCGAGCGGCGGCAGCGTGGTGCGCAGCCTGCTCCGCAACCCGGATGGCTCGTTCTCCGAGCGTACGCTGGTGAACCCCGGCTACTTCCGCGACCTCCGCCGGCTGAAGCTCGCCGACGTCAACGGCGATGGGCTCACCGACCTCGTGCCCGTCAGCACGACTGGCGCCACGCTCGACCTGCAGGTCTACGCGAGCGACGGTAACGGCGGATTTCAGTACCGCTCGCAGACCGTCAGCTGGTCGAGCGGTAGCCCCGAGGACACCAACTTGCTCGAGGACTCGGCGCTCGTGCGATTCATGGACATCGATGGCGATCGCCGCACCGACCTGGTGCACCTGTCGACGTACGTCGATGCCAACGGCCAGCTCCGCAGCGCGCTGCTCACCGCGCAGGCGCCGATCGTCGACGCGGCGAGCTGGCCGGTCCGCCTGACCAAGGGCCTCGCATTCAACGGCTACGAGCACGACCCGTGGCGCTGGCAGCCGTGGGTGGAGCCGAGCACCGGCGGGATCGGCTTGCTCTACGTTCATCCCGTCCAGACGCAGGTCTACCTGTTCAATCCGCCACGCGATCGCATCAGCCAGATCGAAAACGGGACCGGTGCGGTGACCGCGGTCGCCTACTCGGTGCTGTCGGGCTGGCGCACGTACCTGCCGGAAAACAGCCTGCCGCAGGTCGTGACGTCGGTCGAGATCCGCGACGAGGCGTATAACCCGGCGGTCACCGAAACCGTGTCGTACGGGTATGGAGATGCGCACTTCTCGATCGCGCTCGGCGAGCTCAGCTTCGGCTGGATCCAGACCACCGACGGCGACTCACGCGAGCTCGCGTACACGACGCTGGACGATCAGTGCGGCGCGCGGCCTTCGCGCGTGCTGCGGATGAACGGCGCGAACGCGGTCCACGCATACTCCATGTTCTCGTATGTCGCGCCCGGCAGCGCGCCGTACACCTGCGATCGCCAGGTCACGGACGACTACGAGTGCGACACCGCGAGCTGCCGGTTCGCACGCAGCGAGGTGCTGACGCTCGACACCTACGGCAATGTGGCCGCACGCGCAACGAGCGCGGCTGGCGCGCTGACGACGCTGGTCTATACGCCCCCGATCGCGAACGCTGTGGCGTTCATCACCGACCGGCCGGCGTACGAGCTGCGCTACGACGTGACGGCCGCGGGAACCACGCTGTCCTCGCTAGCGACCTTCGCGTACGACGGTAACGCGTTCACGGTCGGGCCCGGGCTCGTCGGCGAGCTGCGCACCGTCTCGCGGTTCGAGCAGAGCAACCTGCTACGCGACACCGTCTACACCTACGATACGTCGGGCCAGGTGCTCACCGTCACGGATCCACGATCGCAGGTCGACTCGTATACCTACGATGCGCGCTACGGCTTGAGGCCGCTGCGGAGCTGTTACGGCAAGACGTGCGCCGACTTCGTCGTCGATCCGGTCTCGGGCCTCGTCACGCAGTCAACGGATGGCAACAACGCGGTGACGACCCTCACGTACGACGGCTACGGGCGACCGCGTCGAACCACGATGCCGAGCGGCGGTTTCACCGAGACCTCGTATCTTGCCACCGGCGTCACCACCGGTCCGGCCGCGCAGCGCCAGCGCGTTCGCGTCGAAACCTCCGACAACAGCCCAGGCGATCAGGTGCTGTGGAGCGAGCGCTTCTACGACGGCCTCGGCCGAGGTTACCGCACGACGCGCGAAGGCGGCGCGACCGTCGACACACAGTTTGCCGATGCGTCGTCGCGCGTAGCCGGGATCAGCGGCGCGTATGCCAGCGGTGGGCAGCCCGGAACCTGGACGATGTACGCCTACGATGCAGCCGCGCGGCTCGTCACGACGATCCACCCAGATGGCAACACGCGGACCAGCCAGTACCTCGTTGGCAAACGCGTCGACCGCGACGAGCGCGGCCACGACAAGACCTCGCTGCGCGACGGTCATGGTCGCGTGTTGCAGGTCATCGAGCATGTGGGGGCGACCCAGCAGATCACGCGCTACGAGCGCGACGGCGAAGGCCGCCTGCGGCGGGTGATCGATCACCTCGGCTTCACGACGACGATCGACTATGACGTCCTTGGCCGCAAGGCGTCGACGGTCGATCCGGATCGCGGGATGACACGCTTCACGTACCTCGCGAATGGCCTACTCGCCAGCACGACCGACGCCGCCGGTCAGGCGCTTCACTTCGGCTACGACGGTAGCGGTCGCAAGGTCCTGCGCGAGGACGTCGACACCAACGGCGCGATCGTCCGCACCGCCACCTGGCAGTGGGATACGGACGCTGGAGGCACGCCGGCCGGCGCGAGCGATGGCCGGCTCGTCGAGCTGAACGACCAACAGGACGGCACGACGTCGCGCACGTCTTATCGCTACAACAACGATGGCAACATCGTGGACACCACCCGCTGTATCGACGGCACGTGCCTCCCGATGTGGCAATCGTTCGACTCCGCCGGCCGCCTCGCGACGCTCACGTATCCCGACGCGCGAGGCAACCCGGGTGAGGCCGTGGTCCACGGCTACGACACCAGCGGCCGGCTGATCTCCGTCGGGGGCTACGCGACGCAGCTCGGCTACGAGCTCGACGGTCGGATCGCGAGTCTGACGTACGGCAATGGCGTGACGATGACACGCTCGTATGATCCGAACAGGCGCTGGCTCGACCACACCCTGACGACTGGACCTAGGGGTCAGCTATACGCCGCGACCTACGGCCACGACATCGCGGGCCGCATCCACACCGTGAGCGAAGACAACTCGAACCAAGTGGAGCGCGAATTTACTTACGACGACCTCGGCCGCCTGCTCCAGGTCAATTCTCCCGACCTCGCTCTTCGCGAAGGCTTCTCGTACGACGCGCTCGGCCGGATGCGCTGGAGCTCGACGACCGGCGATGTCCGTCACGACGACCTGGCGCACCCCCACGCGCCGACCTCGGGAGACAACGGCTTCTCGCGCGCCTACGACATGCTCGGCAACCTGAGCCGGCTCGGCGATCCAGACGGCCGTTCGGTGCGGCTCAGCTGGACTCCAGACGGCCGACTCGCCTCGACGAGCACCGGTCGCGAGGCGACTCGCTATGCCTATGACACCGACGGGGCGCGCATCAAAAAGGCGGCTCCGACCCAGACGAGCCTGTACTTCGGCGGGCTGGTCGAGCTGGTCGACGGGCGCCTTGTCACCTACTACGCCGCCGGCGACCAGCTGCTCGCGCGCCGCGACGGTTCGCAGGTCAGCTATTACACGACGGATCTCACGCGCTCGACCCGCGTCGTCACCGACGCAGCCGGCCGCGCTACCAACCGCTACGACTACTCGGCGTTCGGACGGCTCCACGCGGCGAGCGAAGGCACGCCGCAGGATCAGGAGCATGGCGGCGGACGCCGCGACGACGAGAGTGGGCTCACATACATGAACGCGCGCTACTACGACCCGGCGTTCGCACACTTCGTGTCCGCGGACACGCTCATCCCCGACGTCCACGATCCGCAATCGTTCCATCGCTACTCGTATGCGCAGCAGGATCCGGTCAACTACTTCGATCCGAGCGGACACATGAAGATGAGCGTCGAGTACAAGAAGGAGCTCGAGTCGCGCGGTGGGATTGACGCGATGGTGCGCCGCGCAGGGTTCTACTGCGGCACCGGAATCTGCTGGTCGATCCCGATCGAGATGCTGCACGAGATTCTCGTCAACGGCCGGTGGGCGCGCAGTCTGGGCATGAACGCCGCGCGCCGCGAAGCAGTGCAGAAGGCGTATGGAACGAACCCCACCCGTCTGGCACTTGACCAGAAGCCGCCGGAGCCCGGATACGTCGAGGTCGCGGACCTGAAGACCGCGGCGGCAGCCTACACCGTCGACGGGATGACCGCCGAGACTGAGGCCAAGCCGGACCCGACCTGGCAAGGCGTACCGTTCCTGACGCCGGAACAGATCGCGGACGAGAAGAACGAGACCGAGCGGCTCCAAGCGCTGGTGGAGCACGCCAACGATGACTTAGATCACTCAAAGTTGATCCACGGCACGACTCACGCGCCCTTGCCCGCGGATCCCGGGACGATCGGCCCGCACCTGCCTTCGGGGGTCTACGTTGGTCCGACCTGGGTGATCCGGATGTTCAACGCTATCGCCGGCTGGGGTGAGCACGCGAATGGCGCGCAGTGGCCGATCTCCCGGGTGCCTGCCGAACGTCCGGTCAGCACGGGTCCATCGATGCCCGGTCGTCCGATCCCACGACCGACGCCGTGGATGCCCCCTCGCATGCCACCCCGCCGCTGAAAGCACCAACACCCGTGAAATACTTCCTTGGTATCGCAACCGTCGGCGTCCTCGTGGCGGCGCTGTTCCTCGTTCACCTCGCCAAGACGTCGTCCAGGTCGAGCAGCTCGCCGGCCCTCGCGCCCCCCTCCCCGGCAAACATCGTAGTCATGCAACGGTCGGCTCCTGTCGTCGGTCCGATCACCGTCCAAGTCGGCCAGCCGATCCCGCCCGGGCTGCCACCGTGGACCAAACCGCTCGCCACCCTGCGAGCCCCACCGGCGCCAGAGGGAACCCGCGTTCCGGTCGTGCCGAAGCTGGAATAGTCGATGGTACGCGCGCGGCCGCGACCCGCGTAGACGTGTGTGTTCGCGGCAGCTTCCAAAGTCGAGCGTCACAAAAGGCGATTCGACGCAACAACCGAGCGAGTCGTGACACTACCGACCCAAGGAGCGGAAGCACATGAGATCGATCTGTTTGAGCGTGGTGATGGTGGGGGCGTGTGGCGTACCGGAGCTGGCCGAGGTCCGGCAGGCGTCAAGCCAGTGCCAGAAGGAGGTCTGTGGCTCCAACTCGCCGGAGATCGATCAGATGGGCTTCCACGACCTCGAAATGAGAGGGAACGACAAGAACTCGGGGGGCTTCTTCTTGCGTGACTTCAGGCTCGATGGACAGTCCTACCGGCTGGTCGTCCAGAACGCTCGGCTCTGGGGGATTGGACACTCCGGCACGATCTCGGGCAAGACCTTGACCGGCGCCCAGATCGTCATCGAGCGTGATTCCCCCCAGGGGTTGAAGCAGTACGCGATCCGGGTGACGGCGGTCGACGAGATCGCCATCGCTGTGCCCCCGAACGACCCCAGGCAGCCCCCTACCGTCGAGACCTACGAGCTCGACTACGGGGAGATGTTTGGCCAGCAGCCGCCCTCCGAGTGGAAGAACGTCTGCGGCAATGTGCCGTTCGTTCACCCTGATCCCGAGTTCGTGTTCAACGAGACCCACGGGCTGGATCCCAAGAACAGCATCCTGTTCGAGGGTGACAAGATCGACCTCGAGACGATGACCATCGATCAGACGTGGCAGCCGAAGTGGTTCAACATCGGGTGCAGTGGCCATACGCTCGCCAAGCTGTTCATGACGCGCAACACGACCGTCTCGCAGGGCCAAAAAAACCCGGCTCAGTACCAGGCCACGCTCAAGCTGCTCGTCGCCGACTACAGCGGCCTCGGCCACCCGTTCACCGTCGCTGGCCAGGCGCTGACCTGGACGGGCGGGCAGGTGCAGTACTTCAGGACCCCGACGAGCAGCGAGGCGCTGTGGGACGAACACGGCGCGATCTGCCTCGATACGCCGCGCATGACAAACCCAAGCACGGAAGCTGGCGCGAAGGAGTATCCAGATATCGAGCAAGCGATCAGGGACAGCGGCCTGGCGCGCCCGCCGCCTTGTGCAACTCCAGACCCGCTCCGCTCGGCGCTGCGCTTCAGCGGCAACTACTGACAACTCACTGCGGTAGCGCCGCGATCAGATCGTCATAGCCACCCGCCGCAACGTACCAGGCGCGCGCGAGCTTCGAGAGCCGGTGCGCTTCGTCAGGTTGCGTATGCACGAGCTCGCGCGCGACCGCGGCCCGGACACGCGCAAGCCGGCGATCGTAGATCGGGAGATTGATCGCCTCGAGGATCGAGAGTGCGGCCGACCACGACCCAAGCGCCGGCAGGTTCCTGCGCTCGGCGCCGCGTGCCGCGGCGATGTACGCGTCAGCCGCGTAGACGCGCTCCCAGTACTGCGGCGACACGGCAACCCGGGCAGCGAAGGTGCGCAGCTCGGCGATGGTTCGTGACGGATCGGTTCCCGTCACGAGCGCCAGGTACGCCGCCCCGATCGTGGCGTAGTAGCGATCCGATTTTGGATCAGCCACCGCGAGCTGCATCGCGGACGTCGCCGTCGTCACGTCGTCGACCTCGTCCGCCAGCCACGCGAGCTCGAACCCGCACCACGCGCGCGCTGCCGCGAGATGCGGCTTGTGGCGACGATAACCATCACATGCTGCGGCCACGCGGGCGCGTGCCGTCGTGCCGTGCAACGTACCGAGGCCGTGAATCAAGCGTGCCTCGAGCGTGTTGGCGTGGGCCGCACCGAGTACCCGCTCGAGCGTCGCCGCGACCGAGCCCAGCTGCTGCTCGCGCTCGCGCGCCGTGGTCGCGATCAGGGCCTGGGTCTGCGCGATGCACACCAGCTCGACATCGGTATCCGCGGGATCGCCCGACACCTGCCGGCGGGCCTCGAGCAGCAGGGTCCGGGCGCCGGGCCGGTCGCCGCGCGCGATCCGCGCACTCGCGAGGTTGTGATAGAGGAGCGCGCGCTCGAACGCACCGCGCGGCGCGATCCGGATCGCGAGCGGTTCGATCAACGACCGGCCGTCGACCTCGACGTCCGCGCCGGTGGCGACCCAGACCTGGCGCGCGAACGCCTCGATCGCAGTCAGGTCATCACCGGCCTCGATCCCGATCCGCACGGCACGCGCGAGCGTCGCGGGCGCGCCCGGATCCTCGATCGCGATCTCGGCGCGACCCTGCACGAGCAGCGCGCGTGCGAGGATCGGTGGATATCGTGTGGCCTCGGCCTCGCGCACGGTCGCCCGCGCAACCTGCTCTGCACCTGGCTCGACGGCGACCGCGAGCACGCGCGCACGTTCGATCTCGTTGGTCACGATCGCGACCTGCGCCGCCATCGCGGCCGGCGGTGGCGTGATCTGTGCGGCGTCCTGATCACCGCAGTGCGCGACATCGGGCAGGGAGTGCGCGGCGACCAGCGCGTTGTCGAGGCGATCGCGAGGGACCGCCGCGAGCAGCTCGCCGACGGCACCGAGCGATGCCTTTGCGCGCGCGAGACAGCCGAGCCTGCGCTCGTAGAACGTGATCGGGAGCTCGCCACGACCGTGCGCGATGCAGGCTGCGCGATGCGCCGCGACCCACGTTCCGCGATAGGCGGCAAGGTCGCGCACGATCTTGACCTCGCCGAGTGGCGCGAGATTCGATGCGATCGCGGCCCGTACGCGCGCACCGAACACCGCGTCGAGCTCGCCTTCGGCACCGGCGCACAGCGCGTGCTCCGCCCCGCCGCGGGACGACCCGATCACGAACGCAGCGGCAACCGCGACCGCGGCGAGGCCGACGGCGGCACGGACCTGCCACACGCGTCGCGGATCGCGAGCGAGCGCGTGGAGTAGCGCGCGCATGGAGGGGAACCGCTGGATCGGATCCGGTCGCGTCCCGCGCGCGACGATCAGCTCGACCCAGCGCGGCAGCGCGACCTCAGTCTTCGAGCCGGCCGAGCCCGCGATCGCCTCGCGCAGCGCGATGCAGAACGAGAACTGGTCCGACGCTGCGGTCGCGGGTGCGCCGGCCGCGTGCTCGGGCGCCATGTAACGCGGCGTTCCCGCGATCTGGCCATCATCCTCGGAGCTCTGCGCGAGCCCGAAGTCGACGACGCGCACGCGGCCATCGATGTCGCCGCGGATCACGTTCTCTGGCTTGAAGTCGCGGTGGACGAGCCCCGCCGCGTGCGCCGCCGCGAGGCCCTCTCCAGCGTCGCGATACACCGCGATGAGATCACGCACGTGACGCGGTTCGCTCGCGTAGACACGCAGGTTGGCGCCGCGCACCAGCTCCATCACGAGGTAGACCTGGTCGCCGAGCGTGCCGACGTCGTAGATCGGGACGACGTTTGGATGGGACAGCTTCGCGAGCGCCTGGCCCTCGAGCAACATCCGATCGCGCGCAGCGGGGACGGAGGCGTGCACCAGCTTGACCGCGACTTTGCGATCGAGCTCGGGATCCCACGCGCCCCACACCACGCCCATGCCGCCTTGCCCGACGACCTCGAGCAGCTGGTAGCGGCCGATCTTGACCGCGACATCGCGATCGAACAGGCGGCGCTTGAGCTGCGCCATCGCGACCTCGCGCGTCAGCTCATCGCGCGCAGGTACGACGACCTGGAACGGAGTCGGATCGTCGTCGACGGGATCTGCGGCCACCTGATCCCGCCTACGTGCTTGAACGCGCGCCCATCCACGTGAGGATAAGGTAGCGCTGCCGATTGCGGAACGGGTCCCGCTACAGCAGCGCTGGCCGGAACACCCAGCGACCCCTCGCTGGGTGCTGAAGTGGCGCTACTAGCGGCGACCTCGGAAGAACAGACCGCCGCCGCCGAGGAGGAGAACGATAAGGACAATGATCAGGATCGTGGACATGATCACGGCATCAGCAAGCTGCGTGCCTGCTCATCGCCGCCTATCATCAGCCACTTGCCGACAGTTGCCTGTGCTCGCCGCTGTGCGCCGTGCGGTTCTGGCGCGCACAGGGCGTTGTCTACGCCGGTTCCGGCTTTGACATGTCGGCGACCAGCTTGCGCATGAACAGCTCGATGTTTCGCCGTAGGGCCTGGTCCTCGCACACCGGCAGCGCGCGGCGCCAGGTCTCGACGGCGCGCGCGTGCAGCCCCTGGCGGAAATACAAATAGGCGAGCCGCGTCAGCGCGGGGAAGTATGCGGGCTGGAGCTCGACGACGGCTTCGTACTCGTCGACCGCTTCGGCCCAGCGCGAGGCCCGCTGCAGCATGTTGGCGAGCATGAAGTGGAGCTTCGGGCTGGATGGATCCCCGACCAGCGCGCCGCGCAGGCGAGCGATCGCGCCCTCGATGTCGCCAGCGTGGTAGCGCGCGAGCGCATCGCCGAGGAGCGGCTCGTGATCGGCGCGCTCCTCGGGCGACAGATCGCGGACCACGCGATGCAGACGCCGGAGGTCGAGCGGCTTCTCGAGGTACCCGTCGACGGCGTGGTTCTTCAGCACGTCATCGGGGACCTGGCCAGAATCGAGGACCGAGGTCGTGACGATCACCTTGGTGCGTGCGAGCCGGCGGCTGTGCTTGATCGCGCGACACATCTTCAGCCCGTCGAGCTCGGGCGTCGCGATGTCGGCGAACACGAGATCGAACTGGATGGTGCACAGCAGATCGATCGCCTGGGTCCCCGTCGCAGCGGCCTGGCACTCGTAGCCGAGGCGTTCGAGCTCGGCGACCATGTGGATCCGCCCCGGAGCATCGGGGTCGACGATCAGCGCCTTCTGCGCGCCCGTGCCGGCTGGTTCCTCGTCCATCCGGTCGAGCTCGGCGGCGATCACGAGGGTGCGCTCCTCGAGATCCGGCGGTTCGTGGTGCGTCGTAGTGACGGTCGTCGACTGCCAGTCGCCCGACAGGGACGCCGACGAGAAGTCCTCGGGGAGATCCTCGTGACGCTCGATGTTCCGCGCGGCTTCCTCGGCCAGGGCGCGCTGGGCGCGGCGATGCTCGTCCTCGCCGCGACCGCCATCGGGATGGACGTAGACAACAGCGGGCTTGTGGCGATCGGCCTGGGCGCCGATCAGGTAACGCTCGCCCTGGCGCCACATCCGGAACGCGGTCCGGATCGTGCGCGCGAGCGTGATGTCGAGCGCGATCCGGAGCTCGACGTTCTTGCCGCGCGAGGCGCCGAGCTCGCGGACCGGGACGATCGCGTCCTCGGGGCGCGCGGCCGCGACGACCAGCGTCTTCGGATCCTCGGAGACGACGATCGCGTGGAAGATGAGCGACCACTCGAGCGACACGTGCTCGAGCACGTCGAGCTGGATCGTCGACTCGTCGAGCACGATCGCGGACCACCCTGTCTGCGCGGACAGCGCGGTGCACAGGACCCGCTCGCTCGCGTAGCCGAGCGCATAGAGCTCGGACGCTACCGGGTGGCGGCCGCCCTGGCGCGCGAGTGCATCCGTCAGCGCACTCGCGTCGATGATTCCCTGCTGGAGCAAGATCTGCCCGATCGAGCCGCGCACGTGGCAGCAAAATACCAGGGTCCACGCTCCCGCGCCTCATTCCTTACCGATCCAAGTATCTGGAATCCCATCCCGACACGTCGGCGTCTCAGGGGCAACTGGACCCGCCGGGTCACCTTTTAGCTGGTGATCGCGTGAAGGATTGATATCCTTCGCTCCGCGTTGGGAACCCCTGACTGGGCTGCGCTCCGAGCGATGCCAGCTCAGTACCACGGTGTGACAGGCCGTCACATCGTGGCGGTTGAACCAGATGTCAGTTTTGCGACCCAACCAGAGATAATATAAGAGATTTCTGGTTATCAGGTCCGCAGTGGCACCCACCTTGCTTTGTGGGAATCCGCCGCGACCGCAAGAAAGCCTAGGAGATATACCCTGTGATGAACGACTTCAGAATTGGCGAGAAGGCCGTCTATCCAGCCCATGGCGTGGCGGAAGTGATCGGAATCGAGAAGAAGGAGATCAACACCACGGTGTGCTCCTTCTACGTCCTCAAGGTGCTCGCAACCGGGATGCAGATCCTGGTTCCCAAGGAGAAGGCAGACCAGGTCGGGCTCCGCCCGGTCGCGACGTCGGCCGAGATCGAAGAGGTGTTCGACATCCTGCGCGAGAAGGACGTCCACATCGACAAGCAGACGTGGAACCGCCGCTATCGCGGGTTCATGGAGAAGATCAAGACGGGCTCGCTGTTCGACGTCGCCGAGGTCTATCGCGACCTCTACCGCCTGAAGAGCAGCAAGGTGCTGTCGTTTGGCGAGCGCAAGATGCTCGACAACGCGAAGCAGCTGATCGTCAAGGAGCTCGCGGTCGCGAAGAAGTGGGCCGAGGACAAGGTCGAAGCCGAGCTCGAGAAGGCCTGCGCCTGATCCAGGGTTGATTCGTCGTACGCAGCTCGGCTGCGAACCGCCCATGGCTCCGACCCCGCGTCGGGGCCTTTCGTGTTTTTCTTCCGGCTTTACGTCCGCCGGCGTCCTGTGCTACCGGTCCAACCGGCATGCAGGTTCATGTAGCGCGCGCGGATATCTGGACATTGCCGGTCGACGCCGTGGTCAACCCGGCGAACTCGCTCGGGATCATGGGCGGTGGCATCGGCGGCGCGATCCGGCGCCAGGGCGGTGACGTGATCCAGCAAGCCGCGATGCAGTCGGCGCCGATCGCGGTCGGTGCCGCGCTCGTCACGACCGCTGGCCAGCTGCCGGCCAAGAACGTCATCCACGTCCCGACGATGGAAGAGCCGGGCATGAAGATCGGCGCCGAGAACGTGCGCCGCGCCGCCCGCGCTGCTTTGATCGCGGCCGACCGCAACAACTTCAAGGTCATCGCCATCCCCGGCATCGGCACCGATCTAGGGGATGTTCCGGTGGACGAGGCGGCCCGCGCGATCGTCGAGGAGATCCGCGCGCACCGCCGGCCGAATCCCGAGACGATCTACCTCGTCGACAACAACGAGGAGATGGTCGCCGCACTCGAAGACGCCCTGCGCAACGCGCAGGCAAATCTGTAGGCCTCGCGGTCGATCGCCGCGGCGCCAAATCGCAGGCGCCATGCGTTGACCACTCGACGGCGAGCCATATACTCGCCTCGCTTTGCAGTTACAGGCATATATGCCAGCCGGGCTGGCGATCATGGCGGCCCTCGGATTTTGCGGGCTGTTCACGGCGCTGGCGATGTTTGTCGGCCCCAAGGCGACCAACCCCGACAAGATGCAGCCGTTCGAGTGCGGCTCGGAGCCGATCGGTTCGCCGCGCGGCCGCTACTCCGTGAAGTTCTACCAGGTCGCGATCCTGTTCCTGGTGTTCGACATCGAAGCTGCGTTCATGTACCCGTGGGCAATTCTGTACAAGAACCTGTCGGCGGCTGCCGGCGGTGGCATCAGCATGTTCGGCTTCGCCGAGATGCTGATCTTCGTCGCGATCCTCGTGGTCGCCCTCGCCTACGTGTGGAGAAAGAAGGCGATCGGATGGGAGTAGAGCTGACGACCACGCGCCTCGAAGAGGCCGCGAAGTGGGCCAAGCAAAGTCTCGTCGAGAAGGCGAGCAACTGGGGCCGCAAGTTCTCGCTGTTCACGTACCCGTTCGTCACCGCGTGCTGCGGCATGGAGTTCATGTCGGTCGCGGGACCCAAGTACGACCTCGCGCGCTTCGGCGCGGAGTTCCCGCGGTTCTCGCCGCGGCAGAGCGATCTGTTGATGGTCGTCGGCACCGTGACCGAGAAGCAGGGTCCGGCGCTCAAGCGTGTGTTCGACCAGATGGCAGAACCCAAGTGGGTGATCGCGTTTGGCGTCTGCGCGTCGACCGGCGGCTTCTACCAGAACTACTCGACGATGCCGGGCGCCGATCAGGTGATCCCGGTCGATGTCTACATCCCCGGCTGTCCCCCGCGCCCCGAGCAGGTCCTCGATGCGCTGATCATGCTGATGGATCGGATCCAGTCCGGCCGCGGTCACAGCCAGCTGCGCACCAAGCGCGACGAGCTGATCGCCGACGCTGCTGCGAACGACGAGTAACGGAGTTCCCCATGGCGCAGAAAGTTCTCGAGGCGCTCAAGGCAGCCCACCCGTCGGCCATCGAGCTGACGGAGTCCATTCACGGCGACGAGATCGCGTGGATCAAGCGCGACGACCTCGTGGCCGTCGCGACCTGGCTGCGCGATGACCCGAACATGCTGTTCGACGCGCCGGTGTTCGTGACCTGCATCGACCGGCTCGACTACCAGCCGCAGGGCGTGCCGCCCTCGCAGCGGTGGAACGAGAGCAAGCCGCGGTTCGAGGTCGTGTACCAGCTGCGCTCGCATCGCCATCGCTACCGCTTGCGGCTCAAGGTCTCCGTGCCAGAGCACGACGCGCGCTGCCCGTCGCTCGCGACCCTGTGGCCAGCGTTCGACTGGCAGGAGCGCGAGACGTTCGACATGTACGGCATCCGATTCGAGGGCCACCCGGATCTGCGCCGGATCTACATGTACGAGGAGTTCGTCGGCTATCCGCTGCGCAAGGACTATCCCAAGGAGAAGCGGCAGCCGCTGGTGCGGCGCGATGATCTCCCGATCAACCCGATCAAGTCGACGCCGGAAAGAGGTCCGTGATGGCTGCGCCACGCGACGTCACCTCGCTCAAGCAGCTCGTGCTGGGCCGCAAGGACGTGCAGGACCTCTCGGATAAAGAGGAGGAGCTGCCGCCCGACCTGATGACCGTCAACATGGGGCCGTCGCATCCCGCGATGCACGGTACCGTGCGGATCGTGCTCACCGTCGACGGCGAGCGCATCGTCAAGTCGGACGTCCAGCCGGGCTACCTGCACCGCTGCTTCGAGAAGGAATCGGAGCACGCGACGTACACCCAGGTGTTCCCGTACACCGATCGGCTGAACTACGTGTCGCCGATGATCAACAACGTCGGCTGGGCGATGG
Source organism: Kofleriaceae bacterium (assembly GCA_037720695.1). Lineage (GTDB taxonomy): Bacteria > Myxococcota_A > Polyangia > Haliangiales > Haliangiaceae > JABFXX01. The sequence continues at coordinate 17,358 of JBBJLY010000125.1, forward strand.
CGGTCGAGAAGCTGATGGGGCTGACCCCGCAGATCCCGCGGCGCGCCGAGTACGTCCGCGTGATCGTCAGCGAGATGTCGCGGATGACCGATCACCTGACCTGCATCGGCGCCTCCGCGATGGAGCTCGGCGCGTTCACCGCGTTCCTCTACTTCCTGAAGGCGCGCGAGTGGCTCTACGGGCTGCTCGAGAAGGTGTCGGGCGCGCGGCTCACGCATAGCTACGTCCGCATCGGCGGCGTCGTGAAGGACCTGCCGGACAACTTCCACGACGACCTCACCCACACCCTCGATCAGATCGAGAAGGTGATGGAGGAGGTCAAGACGATGCTCACCCACAACAAGATCTTCCACGACCGGATGGCAGGCATCGGCGCGATCACTGCTGCCGACGCGATCGCCACCGGCTGCGCGGGACCGATCTTGCGGTCCGCCGGCGTCGACTACGACGTCCGCAAGGACTACCCGTACTCGGTCTATCCCGAGCTCGAGTTCGACGTCCCCGTCGGCACGACCGGCGATTGCTACGATCGTTACCTGGTCCGGATCTCGGAGCTCGAGCAGTGCCTGCGGATCCTCCGCCAGTGCCTGAAGCAGATCCCCGATGGCCCGGTGATGGTCGACGACCCGCGCGTGGCGCTGCCGCCGAAGCGCGACACGTACAACACGATCGAGTCGATGATCCGTCACTTCAAGCACATCGTCGACGGGATCAAGGTCCCGGCCGGCGAGGCGTACGTGATGGTCGAGGGCGGCAACGGCGAGCTCGGCTTCTACATCGTGGCGGACGGCACCGGTCGCCCGTACAAGGCGTATGTCCGGTCGCCCTCGTTCGTGCACCTGTCCACGGCGGGACAGCTCATTCACGGCCACCTGATCGCCGACATCGTGCCGATTTTCGGCATGATCAACATGATCGGCGGGGAGTGCGACAAGTGACGGTCACCGGATCTCCTCCTACCCAGCCTCCTGCGCAGCCCCCGGCGCAGCCCCCGGTCCCGGCGGCGCCCGCGGATCCCAACCAGGTCACGCTCCTGATCGACGGCCAGTCGGTCACGGTCCCCAAGGGGACCAACGTGCTCGAGGCCGCGCGCACGCTCGGTATCGACATCTCCGCGTTCTGCTACCACCCGGGCCTGCCGATCGTCGCGCAGTGCCGGCAGTGCCTGGTCGCGGTCGAGAAGAACCCGAAGCTCCAGCCGAGCTGCCAGCAGACCTGCGGCGAGGGCATGGTCGTCCACACGAATGACGCCCAGTCGACGCTGGCGCGCAAGCAGCAGCTCGAGTTCACGCTGCTGAACCACCCGGTCGATTGCCCGATCTGTGACAAGGCCGGCGAGTGCACGCTGCAGAAGCTGTACTTCGAGCACGACAACGACGACTCGCGCGTCGACGTCGAGAAGGTCCACAAGGCCAAGGCTGTCGATCTCGGTCCGACCGTCGTCCTCGATCAGGAGCGCTGCATCCTGTGCTCGCGCTGCATCCGGACGTGTGATGTCGTCGCCGGTGAACATCAGCTCGAGTTCGCCAATCGCGGCGACCACGAGGTGCTGACCACGGCGCCCGGTGCGGAGCTCGACAACCCGTACTCGCTCAACACCGTGGACGTCTGCCCGGTCGGCGCGCTGACCGCGAAGGACTTCCGGTTCACGATGCGCGCCTGGGAGCTCGAGGCCACGCCGTCGGTCTGCAACGGCTGCGCGACCGGCTGCAACATCGAGATCCATCACAAGCACGGCCGCGCCTGGCGCCTGGTGCCGCGTCACAACCCGGACGTCAACGCGTACTGGATGTGCGACGAGGGCCGGTTCACCTATCACGACCTCCGCGAGCAGCGACTCGCCGGGGCGGTCGTCGACGGCCTCCCGTCGAGCTGGGATCGCGCGATCGCCGCGGCCGCGACCAAGCTGGCCGCGCTCCAGGCCGAGCCCGGATCGATCGGCGTCGTGCTGTCCGCGCTCGCGTCCAACGAGGACAACTTCGCGCTCGCGAAGCTTGCAGCGGCGTGGGGCGTCACCAACATCTTCGTGACCCGGCGTCCGCCCGTGCCCGAGCGCGCGGATGGCCGTCTCCGCGTCGCCGACATCAACCCCAACGTGCGCGGCGTCGAGACCATCCTCGGTGCGCTCAAGCTCACCGCGAAGTCCGCTGCCGCGATCAACGACGTCCCCGCGCTGCGCGCGCTGGTCACCCTCGGCGACGTGCTGCCGAATGTCGATCCCGCGCGCCTCGAGCAGCTCGACGTCATCGCGATCACGGCGCACGAGCGCAACTACGTGACGCTCGCGAAGATCGCGCTGCCCGCGGCCGACTGGGCCGAGACCGCCGGCACGATCACCAACGTGCAGGGCCACGTGCAGCGGATGCATGCGGCCTTTGGACCGCCGGGCCACGCGCTCCCCGCCTGGGAGATCATCGTTCGGCTCGCGCAGGCGACCAACGTCAAGATCGGCTGGGCGCACGTGCGCGAGGTGTTCAAGGACATGGTCGCAGCCGTGCCGGCCTGGAACGCGCTGACCTGGGCACGCGAAGCCCGGCCGCTCGCGCTTCGGTTCGCGGGGAGCCGAGGATGAGGCCCCGCAAGTCGTTTGAGACCTCCGCTGCCCCTCGGCCAGACGGCCTCGGGGCTATCCGGTCAACCCTCGCCGCGATCGCGCTGTGCGTCGCGCTCGTCGTCGGCATGACGGGCTGCGGCGACAAGGAGCGCACCAACCTGTGCCTCACCGCGCCGGTTCCTGCGGGCTGCAACCAGGCATGCAGCGCCGACAAGTCGTGCCCGCCCGGGCTGTCGTGCGTCGATGGCAAGTGCGCGCTGCAGTGCACGCCGAACGGCAACCAGTGCGGCACCGACGGTCGCTGCACCGCCGATGGCAAGTGCCAGGACGACAGCATCATCCTCAAGGTCATCGACTTCCCGCTGACCAAGTGGATCCTGCTCATCCTCCTGTTCGTGATGCCGCTCGCGTCGCTCCTGACGTGGGCCGAGCGCCGGCAGAGCGCGATGATGCAGGACCGCCTCGGTCCGAACCGCGCGAACATCGGTCCGATCAAGTTGAAGGGAATCCTTCACTTCGTGGCCGATGCGCTGAAGATGATCTTCAAGGAAGACTTCATCCCGGCGAACGTCCACAAGGGGCTCTACGCGCTGGCGCCGATCCTCGCGCTCGCTCCCGTGTTCGTGGCATTCGCGATCATCCCGTTCGGCCCGACGGTCTACCCGCACAACCTGTTCGAGCCCCTGTCGGACTGGGGCGTCTACACCGCGCCGCAAGACGCGGCGCAGTACGCCGAGGCGATCAGACTCCAGATCTTCCGGGTCGACTTCGGCCTGATCTTCTACTTCGCGGTGCTCACGCTCGCGAACTACGGCGGCACGATCGCCGGCTGGGCCAGCTACAACAAGTGGGCGCTGCTCGGCGGGCTCCGCAGCTCGTCGCAGATGATGTCGTACGAGGTCTCGATGGGCATCGCCCTGATGGGCGCGTTCCTCATCACCGGTAGCCTCGAGCCCGGCTTCATCGCCGAGACCGGCGCGACCGCCGACCTCGCGGCCGCGAACCCGCTCAACTGGCTGTGGCTGTGGCAGCCGGTTGGCCTGCTGCTGTTCTTCACCGCGGCGATCGCCGAGACCAAGCGCGCGCCGTTCGACATCCCCGAGGGCGAGCCCGAGATCATCGGCTACTTCGTCGAGTACTCCGGCATGCGCTGGGGGCTGTTCTTCCTCGCCGAGTTCATCGAGGTCGTGTTCATCTCGGCCGTCATCGCGACCGTGTTCTTCGGCGGCTACCAGGTGCCGTTCCTCGATCCGGATGGTTTCCGCATCGGCGGCGAGATGGTCAAGGTGATGGGCACCGACGGGCTCGTCCACTCGGTCCACGTCGGCGGCTCGTACCTGCCACTCGACCACTGGATCGTCGCCCTGCTCCAGCTCGGCGCGTTCGGCCTCAAGGTCGTGCTGCTGTGCTGGTTCCAGCTGATGGTTCGCTGGACGCTCCCGCGGTTCCGCGCCGATCAGCTGATGCAGCTCGGCTGGAAGTGGCTGTTGCCGCTCGCACTCGCGAACGTCATGGTGACCGCGCTCATCAAGCTCATCTTCATGGGGTTCTAGTCATGAGCAGCACGCACGACGACCACCACGATCACGACGCCGCGGTCGGACCGCTCGTCCTCTCGGTCTCGGACCGCCATCCGCGCGTTCGCACGATCCAGGTCGTGCGGCCCGAGCCGCAGGACACCTCGTTCCTCGCGGCCGGTGCCAAGGGCTTCGGCATCACGCTGAAGCACTTCGCGCGCAATCTGTTCCTCCCGCTGAAGAAGCTGAAGAACCGCAACCACGCCGGCGCTCCCGTCGACGAGAAGTGGCGCAACGAGATCGAGACCGTCCAGTACCCCGAGGAAAAGGTCGTCTATCCGGAGCGGTTTCGCGGCCTCCATCGGTTGATGCGGCGCGATGACGGCGCGGTGCGTTGCGTCGCATGCATGTGCTGCCCGACGGTGTGCCCGGCGCACTGCATCACGATCATCCCGGCCGAGACCGACGACAAGGGCATCGAGAAGAAGCCCGCCGTGTTCGAGATCGACGAGCTTCGCTGCGTCGTCTGCGGCCTGTGCGTCGAGGCGTGCCCGTGCGACGCGATCCGCATGGATACCGGCATGCACGCGAAACCGGTCGAAGATCGGGCCAACGCGATCGAGACGCGCGAGTCGATGCTCGCGCGCGGCATCCCGTCAACTGCCGAGCAGGGCGGTGAGGGTCCGAACTGGCGCGCACTGGGTGACAAGACTCCCGACGGCGAGCTCAATCGCTGATCGGTCAGGGCTCCGGATGATCGGCGGCCCGCGTCACCGCGCGCAACACGTGCGCGATTTGCGGAAACTTCGATCGCACTTCACGCGACGAACCAACAATCTTCGCGGTGATGATCGGCATTCGCCATTTTTTCCGTTGACCAATCTCGAATCGATCCTTAGTCTCGAAATTGAGCACCGGCGGTTCGATGCGAGACCCGGGGCGATTCTGTCTCCTACATCTGCTATCCAGGGATCTGCCTCTGTTCTGGGAGTGCACGCCCGCTCGTCGGGAAGCCCGAAGGATTACGTGGAGCCCACCTACGCAAACGCGTAGGGGATAGACTGCCCTACGGTCGAACGGTCGTGCTCATTCTGGGCGCAGCGATAGACAGTCGCTGCGCCCTACCTTTTTTCGGCGAGCACGTAGCCCGGATGGTGAAGTCCGGTCGGCGGATACAGCTCGTGGTGCGTGTAGTGGAAGCCGAGCTTCTCGAGCGTGCGCCGGGATCCGTGATTTTCTGGATGGTGGCCGGCAAACAGCCGCGCTGCCTTGAGGGTGTGGAACGCGTGCGCGATGACGCTGTGGCCCGCCTCGACCGCGAAGCCACGGCCCCAGAACGCCGGCCGGAGATAGAAGCCGAGCTCGTGGATCGAGCGCGCCGGCTCGCGTGGCTTGAGCCCGCAACAGCCGACGGCCTCGCCGGTGTGGAGCGAGATCGGCCAGTACGCGATCGCGTGGTCACGCTGATTGCCGAGCTCGAACGCGAGGCGCGCGGCGATCGCGGCGTCGTCGAACGGTCCGCCCACGAGCGCGACCACCTGCGGGTCGCCCCACAGTGCGCGCACCAGCGGCAGGTCGTCATCGCGCCAGGCGCGAAACGTCAGGTTCGTGGTCGCAGCGGGAAGCAGCACGCGGTGCGAGCATAGTCGCTCGCGCGCGTCAGATCGACGCGGCGATCCCGAGGTACACGCCGAGCCCGACACAGCCGATCACGATGCCGAGCGCGATCTGGCGCACGAAGCTGGCGGCGTTGCTGGTCGCGACCGGGAGGACGGGTGCTGGTGCGCTCGGGATCCGCGCCGCGATCGGTGCTGCGATCGGTGCTGCGATCGGTGCTGCGATCGGTGCTGCGATCGGTGCTGCGATCG
>JBBJLY010000010.1:0-73898 GCA_037720695.1 Kofleriaceae bacterium
ACGCGATGCGGTGGAGCGCGACGGTGGTCTTGCCGGAGCCGGCGCCGCCCTGGATGACGACGATGCCGCTCGACGGCTGGGTGATCAGCTCGAACTGCTCCTTGTCGATCAGTGCGGCGATCTCGGGGAGCGCCTTCTCTGCGCGCGCGGCGCCGTGGTGCACGCCGAGCTTGCCCTTGGCACCCGGTGCGACGACCGGGCGCGCGGCCTTGCCCATGCCGCCGTGAAGCACCGGCGTGAGCTGGCCGACGGCCTGGACCCACGAGCCGCGCGCATCCTTCAGGTAGGTGCCCTGCGGCGAACCGATCCGGCGCAGGTTGCCGCGCGCGATCGAGATGTTGCGACGGACGTCGACCATGCCGTCGACGCGGCGGCCGGCGATCTCTTCCTCGTAGTCGTCGCCTTCCTCGTAGCGGTAGTAGATCCGCGAGATCGGCGCGTTGCGCCAGTCGACGATCTGGACGTTGGACTGGCGATCGATGAAGCCACGCTTGCCGATCATGACGTCGCGCGCCTTGCCCTGCTCCTTGAGCCGCATGTGCGCGAAGTACGGTGACGCGACGTCGACGGGCAGCGACTTGCCGCCACCGACACGGGCCCGCAGCGCCGCGAGCCGCGTCATCTGCTCGATCAACGGAGGCAGATCTTCAGGTCGCGCCTCCGCGATCTGGTCGCGGAGCGACAGCAGATCTGCGTCGAGGTCGCCGGCACCGATGTGCGGCCGATCCTCGTCTTCATCGCCGAGTGCGACGCGCGCCTGGACCTGGCCGTAGAGGCGCTCCTCCTCCGCGATGATCCTGGCGGCGGGGGTATCCTTTCCGACCTCGTTGCCCATAGCTGGACGGGCGAATCTATCCGAATGGCAGGGTGTCGCAAGGTGTACCCCGAGGGTACTTGCACCTCTGTCCGCCCACGATCGTAAGTCGCCTCACGTGCCCAGGCGTCAAGTCGGTCGCAAGTCTGCGGATCCAGGCCTGCGAAATTAGCTGGAAACTGTTCGCGGTCAGGCTGCGTAGGATGTGTGTGCCTCCCGAGGTCCCCCTCCGCGCTCCTCCCACCGAGCCCGACCTGGAACCTCTGCCACTGCGGCGGCTCGGGGACTACGAGCTGATCAAGCGGGTCGCCCGCGGTGGTATGGCGGACATCTACCTCGCCCATCGGGTCGGAGGCGGCGAGCGGCCGGTCGCGCTGAAGGTGTTGAACCCGCGGCGCGCGAAGGAGGCCGAGGCCTGCCAGATGTTCCTCGATGAAGCCCGCGTGGTCGCACTGCTCGACCACCACAACATCGCGGCCGTGCTCGAGGTCGATGTGGTGGACGATCAGTACTATCTCGCGATGGAGTTCGTTCACGGGGTGGACCTCCGCGAGCTGCTCGCGTGTGCCGTGCGCAAGCAGGTCGACGTCCCGTACGAGACGGCGGTCGCGATCGTCGTGGGAGCGGCCACGGGACTCGATCACGCGCATCGCCGGACCGGACCCGATGGCCGGCCGCTGTGCGTGGTGCATCGCGATGTCTCGCTATCGAACATCATGATCGGTCACGACGGGTCGGTGAAGGTCGTCGATTTCGGGATCGCGCAGACCGCGATCGCGACCGTGCACACATCGCCCGGCGTCGTGCGCGGCAAGGCGAGCTACATGTCTCCCGAGCAGTGCCTCGGCGATCCGGTCGATCACCGCGCGGACGTGTTTGCGCTCGGCATCGTGCTTTACGAGCTGACGACCGGTGCGCGCTGCTTCTCGGGCAAGAGCGACTTCGAGCGCATGCTCGCGGTGGTACGCGGCGAGTGGCTGCCGCCCTCGCAGCTCGACGCCCGCTATCCGCGGGAGCTCGAGCTGGTCGTGCGCCGGGCGCTGGCCACCGATCCGGCGCAGCGCTACGCCTCGGCGAGCGAGCTTTGCGTCGCGCTCGAGCAGCTCGCGATCGACCAGCTGTGGGTGCTCGGCGCGAGCTCGATCGCGCGGCTCGCCCGCGAGCTGTTCGGAGAGGTGCCCGAGCCGTGGGCGCCGATCACGTATCGCGCTCCACCCCCTCGCGCTCCACCCCGCGTGACCCGGACTGCACGTGGCACCGAGCCGCCGGTACTCGCGCGCGGCAGCGAGCCCGATCTGCTGCGCGCGTGCGCCTGGCAGCCAGCCCCGACGAGGATGACGAGCCGACGCGCGGTCGCCGCCCACTCCGGCGCCCGCCGTGCGCACCCGACGTGACCTCGTAGCGGCTCACCCGCAGGCTTTGGTCATTCTGTCATTGCACGCGCGACCAATTGGCCGTAATTGCATGATCAAACATGGCCCGCGCGAAGGCACTGCTGTCTCATGATCCGTTGCGCCGGTGGACCGCCGCCGACGCCAACGACACGTACAACATCCCGCGGTGGGGGTGCGGTTACTTCGGCGTGAACGAGGCGGGCAACCTCATCGTCCAGCCGCGGGTTGAAGCGCCCGAAGCTGTCATCGACATGAAGGAGCTGATCGCCGAGCTGGTCGCACGCGGCATCCAGCTGCCGATCCTGCTTCGCTTCAGCGACATCCTGCGCGCGCGCATCGAGCTGCTGTGCAGCGCGTTCAACGGCGCGATCCGAGAGTACGGCTACCAGGGCCAGTACCGTGGCGTGTATCCGATCAAGGTCAATCAGAACCGCACCGTGGTCGAGGAGATCATCGAGTTCGGCCGGCCGTTCCACTACGGGCTCGAGGCCGGTAGCAAGCCGGAGCTGCTCGCGATCATGGCGATGCACACCGACGAGGAAGCGCTGATCATCTGCAACGGCTACAAGGATGAGGAGTACATCGAGACCGCGCTGCTCGCGTCCAAGCTCGGCCGCACGGTGATCCTCGTGATCGAGAAGCCGACCGAGCTCGAGCAGATCCATCGCGTCGCCGAGCGGGTGAAGATCAAGCCATCGCTCGGCATCCGCGCCCGGCTGTCGTCTCGCGGCTCCGGTCGCTGGGAACAGTCCGGCGGCGACTTCTCGAAGTTCGGCCTGTCGGCCGCCGAGATGGTCGAGGCGGTGGCCAAGCTGAAGGCGTGGAACGAGGTCGACACGCTGAAGCTCCTGCACTTCCACCTCGGCTCGCAGATCTCGGCGATCAAGAGCGTCAAGAACGCCCTGCGCGAGGCCGGACGGTTCTACGTCGAGCTGTTCAAGATGGGCGCAACGGGCCTCGCCTACGTCGATGTCGGCGGCGGGCTCGGCGTCGACTACGACGGCTCGCAGACCAACTTCGCGTCGTCGATGAACTACACGGTGCAGGAGTACGCGAACGACGTCGTGTTCGCGATCAAGGAGATCTGCGACGCCGACCAGGTTCCTCACCCGAACATCGTCAGCGAGTCCGGTCGCGCGATCGCCGCGCACCACTCCGTGCTCGTCGTCAACGTCCACGGCGTGACCGAGTTCAACGCGCAAGCCCCGAAGGAGCTGCAGAAGCCGGCGCCGCCGCTCGTGATCAACATGTGGGAGACCTACCAGAGCGTCTCCCCGAAGAACCTGCTCGAGGCGTATCACGACGCCGTCGAGTACAAGGATCAGGTCCTCCAGCTGTTCAACCTCGGGCACCTGTCGCTCGAGCATCGCGTGCTGTGTGAAAATCTGTTCTGGGCGATCTGCGAGAAGGTGCTGATGCTGTCGCGCGGGCGCGACCACATCCCCGAGGAGCTCGAGGGCCTCGAGAAGGCGCTGAGCGACACCTACTTCTGCAACTTCTCGATGTTCCAGTCGGTGCCGGATGCGTGGGCCGTCGATCAGCTGTTCCCGATCTGCCCGATCCACCGGCTCAACGAGGAGCCGACCCGGCGTGCCACGCTCGCCGACATCACGTGTGACTCCGACGGCAAGATCGATTCGTTCATCGACATGCGGGACGTCAAGCACGTGCTCGAGCTCCACCCCAAGCACGAGGGCCAGGACTACTACCTCGGCATCTTCCTGGTCGGCGCCTACCAGGAGATCCTCGGCGACCTCCACAACCTGTTTGGCGACACCAACACGGTGCACGTGCAGCTCTCGCCCGAGGGCGACTACGACGTGAAGGAAGTCGTCGCGGGCGACACGGTCACCGAGGTCCTCGGCTTCGTCGACTACTCGGCGAGCGACCTGCTCGGCCGGCTGCGCAACAGCGTCGAGCAGGCGCTGCGCAAGAAGCTGATGACGATCGAGGAGAGCCGGACGCTGATCAACCGGTTCCGCCAGGGCATGACCGGCTACACGTATCTCGACCGCGAGTAGCCCATCCAGCTCAGCGCGACTTGAGTGCCAGCGCCCGGCGCGCCGGCTCGCACGTCGGATCGATCCGCAGCGCCGCTTGATAATGACGGATCGCGTTCGCGGGGCGCCGCAACCGGAGCTCCGCCTGGGCCGCCGACACCAGCCCCTCCGCGACCTGCCGGCTGTGGCGGCCAGCATCTCGGTGGGTCGCGAGTGCGCCGAGATGGAGCGCGGCATCGGTCCACGCCTCGCGCGTGAAGTAGCTCTCCCCGAGCGCGAGCTCCACGATCAGATTCATCGGATCGTGCTGGTGCGCGGTCCGCAACATCGCGTGGGCAGCATCGCGATCGCCTCGCGCCGCGGTGACCAGCGCGTGGCGGTGCAACAATGCGGCGCGATGCGCGCTGGCGCGGACCGGGGCCTCGAACAGCGCGTCGCGGAGGTGGCGGTCGGCGTCGTCGAGCCGGGCGTTCGCGCGCAACAGATCGACCAGCGACAGGTGGACCTGGGTCTCGAGCGGCCGCTCGGCCAGGGCGGCCCGAAGTCGCTGCTCCGCGGCGACCACCCGGCCGGCGCGTGCCTCGGTCCCGGCCGCCTCGATCGCGCTGGCCCCGGGTGCGGCGGGGAAATCCTCGAGCGTGATGATCTGCTTCGACTCGCGCGTCGCGGCATCACCGTCCGTGTCAGGCTGCTCGATCGCGTCCAGCAGGTCCTCGACGTCGATGATCGGCCTGGACTCGCGTGCGTCCGGGGCGAGCGGCTCGACGTCGCGCATCGCCGGGATCGAGATGCGCGACAGCCGCCGGTCGCTCGGCTCGCGCGTGCGGACCGAGCCTTCTGCGGTGGGCGGTCGATCGCTCGGGGTCCGGGGCGCCGGGACAAACGGCGGCCGCTCGCTCGCCTCGCGCAGGCGCTGGATCCGGTCGCTCGCCTCGGGCGGCGGGGCGAACAGCTCGCTGGGCTGGCGCATCCGGGGCGCGCGGGCCGGCGGCTCGGGACGATCGATCGCCTCGCTGCTCCGCTCGCCCGGCTCCCGGGTCGCCAGCGAGCCCGCCGGCTGCAAGCGGATCACCGCGAGCGGTCGCGAGTCGGGCGGAACAGGCCTCGCCTCGGGAGGAATCTCGATCGCGATCGGACGGGTCACGGCGTGATGCGCGTCGCCCATGGTGCCGAGCTGCTCGTCCGGTAGCACCGTGATCTGCCGGGTGATCGCGGCATGCGGGTCGCTCGCCGGCGTGAGCTCGCGCCGCCGCGTCTGCGGGGCGGGCGTGGTGTGTCGGGTGACCGCGAGCCGACGCGTGGCCGCAAACCGAACCTCGGCGTCGGGGTCGCGGCCCTCGAGCATCGACGCCGTGTCGCGCGCGGCAGGCTCCGGCTCGTGCTCGCTGATCTCGAGCACCTCGCCATCGTCGTCACCACCGACCGGCCCAGGCACGGTGATGCTGGCAGCCGGTGCCTCGGTTCGGCGCTCGAACGACCCGTCTTCATCAAACACCGCGGCGAACCGCTGCTCGAGCTCGGCGTCGTCGATGCGGTCGAGGACCTGCATGCGCTTGCGGGTCCGCGTCGACGGCACCGGCTCGAGGGGGGCAACTGCCCCGAGATCGGGATCGGCAACCGTCGGCAGCGCGGGCCACTCGACCGGCTCGCCGCCGGGCGGATCGAACGGGCTGCGGTGGGGCGGTCGCGCCGGCTCGGAGATCAGCTCGCCGAGCGCGATCAGCGCGGCGGTGTTGGACGGCTTGCGAACCACGACCGCGCGGTACGCGTCGCGCGAGCGCTGGGTGTAGCCGGTGTTCCGGTACAGCTTGGCCGCCGCGTGAAGCGGCAGGATCGCCTGCTCGGGAGGGAGCAGCGAGGCGAGCTGCTCGAGGACCTCGGCCGCGCGCCGCCACACGCCGGCCAGGTAGTACGCCCAGGCCAGCTGCTCGTGGTGCGAGGGATTCTCGGGGTCGCGCTCGATCGCGGCCCGGAGCGTCTCGATCGGCGGCGGGCCGGGCTCGATCCGCGCGCGCGTCCGGAGGAGCTCGTCGTCGAGTGCGGCGACGACATCGGGTTCCTCCGCGAGTCGTGCCTCGGCCGCGAGCAACGGCGCCAGCTGCTCGCAGGTTCGGACGTCGGCGGTCAGGGTGTGAAGCCGGGTCCGCGCGATCGGGTCGTGGGGCGTCTCGCAGACTACGGCGATCGCGATCCGAAGCGAGCGCAGCTCCTCGGAATCGATCCCCAGCTGGGCAACGCGCTTCCAGCGTCTGCGCACCTCGCCTTCGAGGCTCGTGAACCCCACGCCGGCATCCTAACGCTCGCCGCCGCTCGCGATCGGGGTACGCCCGCGGTTTTGACCGAGGTCCGGCCGCGAGGCCGGGTTCACGGGCGCGGTGCGGTGAGGTGCTCCCACCGGATCAGGGTCGCCATCGCATCGGCGGCCGACTCGCCACACATCTCCGGCGCTGGACGAAGGCTCGAGCACACCGCCGGCCGCTCGGGCCGACCGAACAGTCGGCACGCGAGGTCGGGTGCGAGGTGCGGGCACCAAACACCGGCCGGCTTGCCGGCGGGGAGTGCCGGGGTCGGGGAGATCGAAGGGGCGATGCAGCACGCTCCGCACCCGGGTCGACACTCGGCCATGCCGGCAGGTTAGCTGGAGAATCGCTTCTGCATCAGCTCGATGTCATGCCAGGCCCCGAGCTTGTATCCGGCCTCGCGAACCACACCGACCGAGATGAAGCCGGATCGCCGGTGAAGCGCCAGGCTGGCATCGTTCGGGAGGGTGACGCCGGCGATCGCCGACCGGAAGTCGCGACGCGCCAGCTCGGACAGGAGCTGACCATAGAGTGCAGTGCCGAGCCCGCGACCGCAGGCCGACGGGGCGAGGTAGACGCCGACCTCCACCGTCCACTGGTAGGCAGCTCGCTCGCGCCAGGTCCCGGCCTTCGCGTAGCCGACGATCCGGCCGGCTTCCTCCGCGACGAACCAGGGGTAGCGCGCGCCAGCGAGACACAGGTCGCGAAGCGCGGTCGGGGTGACCGGGTCGTAGCCGAAGTGAATCGTTGTCGTCGCGATGTAATGGTTCGTGATCGCGGCGACGTCTGGCCAGTCGTCATCACGTGGCGATCGAATCATCGATCCAGACTGTACGCTTCACGGCGTCCGGAATAAGCTGGCCGTGCGTCGCGCTGATGTCGCGACATGGCCATGGGTGTGGATTCGCGACTCGTTCTGGTGGTGGTGATCGCGAGCGCTTGTCGCTCTCGAAATGAACCACCCATGCCGAGCAATCGTGCCGAGCCAGCAACGGTCAGCAAGCGCAACGATCGCTTCGAAGGTGTGATCGCCGGCCACCGGTTCTCGATCGCCGTCGACGGGGGCGAGGTGATCGGCATGCAAGCGAACGCGTGGACGTGGCAAGTTGGTGACGGCACGCTCGACGTCACGGCCTCCGGTCCGGTCGACGCCTCGACGCAATTCCTGGTCGAACGCTCGCCGCGCACGATCGTGCGCAGCCCGATCGAGACCGGGCTCACGATCGTGACCGAGGTCGTGGTCACGGCGGGCGGGCGGATGTTCACGTGCGTCCACCAGCAGCGGGTCACCGATGATCGGACACCCGAGGCAACGGCGATCCGCGAGCGCGGGGTCGCGGCCTGTTCGACGCTGCACGTCGACCCGTGAGGACCGCCATCCCGGTGCCGCGATCGCGTGGTACACGTGCGCCATGCACGACGCGATCGTCTCGGTTCCGGAGCCAATCAACGAGCCGGTGTTCAGCTATGCACCCGGCACTGCCGAGCGCGCGAACCTGAAGGCGGCCCTCGCCGCGATCGAGAGCGAGGTGATCGAGATCCCGTGCGTGGTCGGAGGCGAGCGGATCCTGACCGGCAAGATCCGCGAGGTCGTGATGCCGCACCGCCACAAGCACGTGATCGCGCGGTTTCATGCCGCAACGGACGAGGTCGCCGAGCGCGCGATCCTGGCGTCGATCGATGCGCGTCGTGAGTGGGCGGCGATGCGGTGGGAAGCACGCGCCGCCGTGCTGTTGCGCGCCGCCGAGCTGCTGTCCACCACGTGGCGCGCGCGGATGAACGCCGCCACGATGCACGGCCAGTCCAAGACGGCGCACCAGGCCGAGATCGATGCGGCATGCGAGCTGATCGACTTCTGGCGGTTCAACGTCCAGTTCGCACAGGACCTGTACCGCCAGCAACCGCGCTCGTCGCCGGGCATGTGGAACGCGATGGAGCTGCGGCCACTCGAGGGATTCGTGTTCGCGCTGTCGCCGTTCAACTTCACCGCGATCGCCGGCAACCTGCCGACCGCGCCGGCCCTGATGGGCAACACGGTCGTGTGGAAGCCCGCCGAGGCGCAGCTGCTCGCCGCGTGGCAGATCTACCTGCTGCTCGAGGAGGCCGGCCTCCCGCCGGGCGTCATCAACTTCATCCCCGGGCTGCCCCACGGCAGCACGAACATCCTGCTGGATCACCCGGCGCTCGCGGGCATCCACTTCACCGGCTCGACCGACGTGTTCCGGATGATGTGGAAGCGGGTCGCCGACAACCTCGATCGCTACAAGACGTATCCGCGCCTGGTCGGCGAGACCGGCGGCAAGGACTTCATCCTCGCGCATCCGTCGGCGGATCCGCAGGCCGTCGCGACCGCGATCGTACGCGGCGGCTTCGAGTACCAGGGTCAGAAGTGCTCGGCCGCCTCGCGCGTCTACGTCCCGCAGACCGTGTGGGCGAACATGAAGGACCAGCTGGTCGACACGATCAAGACCATCAAGGTCGGCGACGTCTCCGACTTCTCCAACTTCATGGGCGCGGTGATCAAGCAGGGCGCGTTCGAAAAGCACCAGGCGGCGATCGCCGAGGCGCGCGAGACCTCGGTGATGAAGGTGCTCGCCGGTGGCGGCTGTGATGGCCGCGAGGGCTGGTTCGTGCAGCCAACCCTGATCACGACCGAGGATCCGACGGTGCGCCACATGCGCGACGAGTTCTTCGGCCCGATCGTCACGCTGCACGTCTATCCCGACCAGGCGTGGGAGGAGACGCTGAAGCTGGTCGATCGGACGTCACCGTACGCGCTGACCGGCGCGGTGTTCGCGCGCGATCGACGGGCGATCGTGGAGGCGATGACCGAGCTCCGCGATGCAGCCGGCAACTTCTACATCAACGACAAGCCGACAGGCGCGGTCGTCGGCCAGCAACCGTTCGGTGGTGCACGTGCGTCGGGGACCAACGACAAGGCTGGCTCGCCGATGAACCTGATGCGGTTCGTCGCGGCGCGCACGATCAAGGAGACGTTCGTGCCCGCGACCGACTACCGGTACTCGTTCCTCGACGGTCCGTAGAAAACCTCGCGTCACAGGCGGTCGCGCCCCGTCGCACCCCTACCGAATCGCTGTCGGCGTAACCATGATGCGCCGGCGCCGGGTGGCGCATCGGAGTGTCATGAACCGGAAGCTCGTTGCTCTCGTCGTCGCGGCCGCCGTCATTGGTGTCGTCGTGTGGTTCGCGTTCCTGCGTCACCGCGGGGATCACAAGCCACCGCAGCTCGCCGGCAGCGGGCGCACTGGCTCGGCCGCCGTGCAGCGACCCGCGGAACCAACGAAACCCGACGACGCCCCACGCGGTGGCGCGCCGCAATTCATCCTCGATCTCGATCCCGAAGGTCCGCTGACGCTGGCGGGCCAGGTGGTCGGCCCGGACGGCAAGGGGATCGGTGGTGCCGAGGTCTGGCTGGGTTCGAACCCGCCGCGTTCGACCACGGCCGAGGACGACGGCTCGTTCACGTTCGAGAAGCTGGTGGGCCGCACCTACCAGCTGTCCGCGCGATCGGGCGATCTGGTCGGTGAGGCGCGCTACAAGCTGATCGACAAGGGCGACCCGGTGGTCATTCATGTCACTGCTGGTGCCTCCGTGGTGGTGACGGTGTCCGACGACAACAAGCAGCCGGTCAGCGGCGCCGAGGTCAAGCTCGGCGAGCTCGCGCACCGCACGCAGAAGACGGATGCGAAGGGTGAGGCCACGCTGGCTCCCATCACGCCCGGCTGGGTGTCCGTCCAGGCGACGGCGCCCGGCTTCGCACCGGCGACGGCCACCGCGAGTGTCGGTTCCTCGGGAGCCACCGGACGCCTCGCGATCCGGCTGCGCAAGGGCTTCACCGTCTCGGGGCGGGTCGTCGACGAGGGCGGTAAGCCGATCGCGAAGGCGCGGATCACCGCCCGGGGTCTCGCGTGGACCCGGCCCGACGACGATGCCACGGGTTCGGTCTCGACCGACGCGAAGGGCAAGTTCACGATCGCTGCGCTACCCGCGGGCACGCACATGGTCACGGTGGTCGACGAGGTCCACGCGCCGGCGACCTCGGCGCCGTTCGTGATCGCGGACAAGCCCGTGACGGATCTCGAGATCACGATGAAGGAAGGCGGCGTGATCGCGGGCATCGTCCTCGACACGGCGCAGAAGCCGGTGCCGTTCGCGACGGTGCGCGTCGCCGGCCAGGGCGAGCAGCTGTGGTCGGTGATGGCGCGCCAGGCGACCAGCGACGAGGCCGGCGCGTTCCAGCTGCGTGGCTTGACCCGCACGAAGCTCCAGGTTCGCGCCGAGTCTGACTCGGCCGCCAGCAAGCTCGTGCCCGTCGATCTGACGGAGCAGGTCGCGAAGCGAGACCTCAAGCTCGTGCTCGACGTCGCGGGCTCGATCGCGGGTGTGGTCGTCGATGAAAAGGGCGCGCCGGTTCCCGAGGTCTCGGTGAACGTGTTCCCCGACATGTTGAAGGGCGCGAGCCTCGACATGGCGGCGATCGGGGCGATGTCGTCCGCGATCACCGACGGTGCGGGCGCGTTCAGCGTCAACGGCTTGCCCGACGGGCCGTACAAGGTGTGGGCGGCACGCGCGAACAGCGGTCGCGAGTGGGGTCAGCATGGCGTCGCGGCGAAGTCTGGCGACAAGCACGTGCGCCTCGTGCTCGCCGCCTTCGGCGGGATCAAAGGCAAGATCGCGATCGCCGGTGCGGATCAGCCGCCGAAGGTCGCGATGGTGCGGATCGGCAGCAAGGCCGCGACCCCGGCGTACGATGGCGTGTTCGAGCTCAAGGACGTCGCCGCGGGCAAGTGGGACGTCACGTTCAGCAGCACCGAGTTCGCGACGTTCATCCAGCAGGATGTCGCGATCGAGTCCGGAAAGACTTCCGACCTCGGCACGATCACCGTCCACCGCGGCCGCAAGCTCGTGGGCAAGGTGGTCGACGGCAGCGGCGCTCCGATCGCAGGTGCGCGGGTGCGCGTCGCGTTCTTCGTCGCGTCGACCGACAACAACGAGGACGACGACAACAACGACGGTGATGGTGGCGTGCGTTCGGCGGTCTCGGACCGCGATGGTGGGTTCTCGATCATCGGTATCCCGGCCCAGGCGACGACCGCGGTCGCCGAGCACACGACGCGCGGGCGTTCGGCGGCGGTCTCGGTCCCGGCGGGCACTGACGACCCGCCTTCGGTCCAGCTCGCGCTGGTCGGGTTTGGATCGATCACGGGCAAGGTCACGATGAAGGGCAAGCCGATGCCGAAGATCGGCATCAGCGCCTCGACCAAAGGTGGCGGCGCGCAGGCCAGCTTCGCGCAGACCGACGATAACGGAAACTTCAAGCTCGCGAAGGTCCCCGAGGGCACGGTCTCGGTGCAGGTGATCCGTGGCGAAGCGATGTCGATGAAGACGCACGCGGTGAGCGTGCAGGTCGCGGCCGGTCAGGATACCAAGACCACGATCGAGATCCCGGTCGGTCAGATCGCATTGACCGTCCAGCCGAAGGCGCTCGCCTCGAACACGGTCGACGCGGCGCAGGTGTTCGTGTTCGATGGCACGGTCGTGATCGCGAATGCCAAGCAGCTGATCGATGGCATGTTCTCGGGCGGCGCGCAGGCCAACAAGATCTGGCTCGGGGTCGGCACGCCGTTCCCGACGTTCGGCGAGCTGCTCCCCGGCGACAAGTCGATCTGCACGATCCCGATCACCGGCAACCTCAGCGATCCGACATTCCAGGCCCGGATGGGCCAGCACAGGGCGACGCTCAAGGTCTACTGCAAGGCCCTCAAGGTGCCGGCGACGCCGCTCGCGCAGACCGTCGTCCACGAGGTGCCCTCGATGACGCCGCTACCGAACTGACGTATCCCGCCGCGCGGTGGGATACTCTGCCTCGGGGTGGTGGACTCGAAGCAAGCGGAAGTGGACCGGCTCCAGGCACTGGAGCGCTATCACATCCTCGACACCGAGGCCGAGACGCCGTTCGACGAGCTCGCCGCGCTGGCGGCGCAGGTCTGCGGGACCCCGACGGCGCTGGTCACGCTGATCGACACCGACCGCCAGTGGTTCAAGGCGCGCTTCGGCTTCACCGCCGCCACCGAGACCGAGCGTCGTATCGCGTTCTGCGCGCACACGATCCAGGGCACCGAGATCATGGTCGTCGAGGACACCTGGCAGGACGCGCGGTTCGCGGCCAACCCGCTGGTCACCGATGCCCCTCACATCCGGTTCTATGCCGGCGTGCCGCTGATCACCGCAGACGGTCACGCGCTCGGCACGCTCGCGGTGATCGACTACGTGCCGCGCCAGCTCGCCGACGACCAGCGTCGATCGCTGCGCGCGCTCGGCAATCAGGTGGTGTCTCAGTTCGAGCTGCGGCTGCATGTGAAGGAGCTCCGCGAACGGGCCACGCGGTCGATCGAGCGCAGCGAGGCGCTCAAGTCGGCGCTGATCGAGTCCGCGCTCGACTGCGTGATCGCGATGGACCACGACGGCAAGATCCTCGAGTTCAACCCCGCCGCCGAACGAACGTTCGGCTTCACGCGCGCCGACGTGATCGGCCAGACCCTCACGGACCTGATCATCCCGACTGCGCTCCGCGCCAAGCACGATGCGGGGCTCATGCGCTACCTCGCCACGAAGCAGCCGCGCAACCTCGATCGCCGGCTCGAGCTCACCGGGCTCCGCGCCGACGGTAGCGAGTTCCCGGTGGAGTTGTCGATCACCCGCGTTCTGATCGAGCCGCCGGTGTTCGCGGGCTTCCTCCGCGACATCACCGACCGCGTGCGGGCCACGGAACAGCTCCTGCAATCGCAGAAGCTCGAGGTGATCGGCCAGCTCGCGGGCGGCATCGCGCACGACTTCAACAACATCCTGACGGTCATGCAGTGCAGTGCGCAGATGCTCGAAGGCAGCGAGAATCCAGCCGAGCACGTTGGTGAGATCTTGCAGTCGATCGAACGCGCGTCCAGCCTGACCCGCCAGCTCCTCCTGGTCAGCAGCAAGCAACCGCTGCAGACCACGAGGCTCGATCTCGACGGCGTGGTCCGCAACATGGTCCGCATGCTGCGGCGCTTGCTCGGCAGTACCGTGGTGCTCGAGGAGCACTATCACGGCGGGCTGCCCGCGCTGATCGGCGATGTCGGGATGATCGAGCAGGTCCTGCTGAACCTCGCGGTCAACGCGCGCGACGCGATGCCAGACGGTGGCAGGCTCTCGTTCACGACCGGCGTGACGGAGCTCGCCGCAGCGATCTCGCGGCATGGCCTGAGCGCAGCGCCGGGACGCTACGTCCGGCTCGAGGTCACAGATCGAGGCCAGGGCATTGCCGCGGACGTGTTGCCGCGGATCTTCGAGCCGTTCTTCACGACCAAGGATGCCGGCAAGGGGACCGGGCTCGGGCTCGCCACCGTCTACGGGATCGTGAAGCACCACCGCGGTTGGCTCGACGTCCAGTCCAACCAGACCGGCACCACGTTCACCGTGCATCTCCCGGCAGAGCCCGGTTAGCGCCGGTACTGCAGCAGCTGCAGGATCGGGTGCACCGCGTGCTGCTCGACGAGCGGCCCGAGCGAGTACACCTCCTCGTAGTGATCTCCCGCGGCCTCGACCAGGTAGGGGTCGTTCGGATCGAGCGCATAGTTATAGGCCGGGATGATGTAGCCCATGTAGTCCTCGGCGCAGCCAGCCGCGATCGGATAGCGCACGCCGTCGTGCGCAAGCACGAGGTCGCGCATGTACGGCGGCGGCGGCGCCTGGTCGAACAGCGGCGGATTGGGCTTGCTCGGATCGTAGAGCGGCCAGCCCCAGCTCCACGACCCGTCGTAACCGCCGACCCACAGCTCGGGATGCAGCTCGCCCGGGATCGTGATCAGCGCGAGAGGGCCGATCTGGAGGTAGGTCGCGCGGAGCGGCAGCCACGGGAAGTTGCCGACCTCGAGTGGCCGCTCGGCGTCGTAGCCGACGAGCGGGTGCGGGCCGAGCAACTGGACGAGGAACGCGACGTGAAACAGCGTGTTCTCGATCCGCGCGTTGAACACGGCGGACTTCAGCGAGAGCGGGAGGTCGGACACGGCCTCG
Organism: Kofleriaceae bacterium; assembly: GCA_037720695.1. GTDB lineage: Bacteria > Myxococcota_A > Polyangia > Haliangiales > Haliangiaceae > JABFXX01. The sequence continues at coordinate 14,582 of JBBJLY010000010.1, forward strand.
CCCGTGGTGGCGAGCGCGGTCAGCGCGCGGGCCGCGGCGTTGGTGCCGATCGCCTGATCCATCGCATGTGACTGTTCGGTGATCGGGGTGCCGTCGGGGCCGCGTGGGGCGGTGCCGCGGAGCGACCCGATCTGACCGCCGACCGCGCCCTGCACGAACACGGTGACACCGCCCAGCCCGGCGAGATCGGTCTGCGCGTAGATGCTCTCCGCCGTGGTCACGCCCTGCTCGACGTGCATCCGTAGCCAGTGCGGATAGTGCGCCGTGATGGTCGCGGGATCGGTCTCGCTGAAGTGCGCGACCTCGGGATGGTTGGCCCAGTTGACCAGCGTCCCGATCGTCACCGCCGGTGCGGCCGCGTCGACGAAGCGCGCGATCGTCAGCGTCGGGTCGAAGATCACCGGGTCGCGGATGTCCTTGTTCCAGTGATCCGTCAAGCTGTTCGGGTTTGCGGGATCGTTCAGCAACCTGGTGGAGGCGATCACCATGGTCGCCGGCCGCGCCGACATCACCGCCGTCTTTACCGCCTGCGCCGCGGCATCGTAGATCGCCTGCATCACGAACGGCTGGCGCCCGGTCTCGGTCGCCGTGGGTCCCCACAGGCCGACCGCATCAGGCGCGTCATGGGCGTGCGTCGCACCGACGATCACGTGATCGAGATCGAGCCCGGCGAGCATCGGGTGCTGGCGGATCAGATCCATGTCGCCCGCGATCAGGCCGATGGTGTCGACGTAGACGATGGCAATCGTGATGTCGCCCTGGACGAACGCGAGCGAGCGCGCATCGACCTCGGTGGTCGCCCCCATCGCGGCGCGGCCGCCGCCGAACAGCCACACGCCATCGAACTTGCCGTTGCCATTCAGATCGACGAACGGCTCGTCCTTCTGGTACTGGCGATCGCCGTTGTCGTCGGTATACGTCTCGTAACCGCGCGGCGTGTACGCCTGCCTCCCGGCACCAACCCGTAGCACGCCATCACCCGCACTCGCGCACGCTGGATCGCCCGGGCACACGAGGTCGGGCTGGTCGAAACCTTCGAGCCGCGCGTCGACGCCGCCGTCGGGCTTGCTGTGACCGCTGCCGCACGCGGCGCATACCGCGATCACGGCGATCGACAGGGTCCCTCGCACCATGACCACGTCGTACCGCGAGGATCGGGGACAGGTGCAAACTGATTCAGCGTGCGAGGCCGATAGGACAGGACACACCGGTGCCGCCGAGCCCGCAGTAGCCGGCGGGGTTCTTGCCGAGGTACTGCTGGTGGTAGTCCTCGGCGTAATAGAATGCCGATGCTGGCAAGATCTCCGTCGAGATCGTGCCGTGACCCGCAGAGGTCAGCGACGCCTGATACGCCGTCTTCGATGCATCGGCGGCCGCGGCCTGCGCGGCGTCGAACGTATAGATGCCCGAGCGATACTGGGTGCCCACGTCGTTGCCTTGCTGCATGCCCTGCGTCGGGTTGTGGCTCTCCCAGAATATCGCGAGCAACTGGGCGTACGAGATCTGCGCCGGATCGTAGATCACGAGCACGACCTCGTTGTGGCCGGTGCGGCCCGAGCAGACCTCCTCGTAGCTCGGGTTCGGCGTCTCGCCGGCCGCATAGCCGACGGCCGTGGCGTAGACGCCGGGCGCTTGCCAGAACTTGCGCTCGGCGCCCCAGAAGCAGCCCATCCCGAACATCGCCTGTGCCATGCCGTCCGGACACGGCGCGACGATCCGGTGACCGTTCACGAAGTGAGCGTCGCCGGCGCGGATCGCCTGCGCGCGTCCCGGAAGCGCCTCCCCCGGTCGTGGCATCTGCGATTTCGAGCTCTTGAAGAACATGCCCATGCGTAGCATACGGCGCCCGCGGCTGACGTTACGCTCGGCTCGATGGTCGCGCTCCTCGGTATCTGCGGCAGCGAGCGCAAGAGCTCGCTCAATCGCGCCTTGCTTGTCGCGGTCGGTCAGACCTTGCCCGACGGAGCCACGCTCTCGATCTGGGACTCGCTCGAGCTCCCTATCTTCAACAGCGATCACCCAGAGCCCGGGCGCGTCGTGGCGCTCAAGCAGGCGATCGCCGCGGCCGATGGCATCGTGTTTGGCGTGCCCGAGTACAACTACAGCATCCCCGGTGGGCTCAAGAACGCGCTCGACTGGGTCTCGCGACCACTGGCGAATGCGCCACTGCGAGGCAAACCGATCGGGTTGGTCGGCGCCGCCAGCGGGATGAGCGGGACGATCCGCGCGCAGGCTCACCTGCGCCAGATCCTGCTGTTCAGTGATGCGCAAATACTTTCACAACCCGAGGTGTTGATCCCGCGTGCGCACGAACTGTCGACGCGGAGGGCCAGCTCGCCGACGACAGCACGCGCGCCCTGCTGGCCAGGTTCGGCGCGACGCTGGTCGCATTCATTGCCCGGCACGCGGCATAACTCGCTAAGATGACCGCCATGCGAGTGGCACCCCTGCTCGCGCTGGCTGCGGGTTTCTCGCCTGATGCACGTCGATAGCCCGTGACCGACGACGATTACATCGATCCCGGTGCCCCACGGCTGGTTCGGCCCGGCGACAAGATCGGCAGGTTTGTCGTCGTCGGCGAGCTCGGGTCCGGCGGGATGGGCATCGTCTACGAGGCGCACGATCGCGAGCTCGACCGCCGGGTCGCCCTCAAGGTGCTGCGCGGCGAAGCGGCGAGCGACGAGGAGCGCGTGCGGATGCTGCGCGAAGGCCAGGCGATGGCGCGCATCACCCACCCGAACGTGATCACGGTCTACGAGGTCGGGGTCGATGGCGGCCTCGTGTTTCTCGCCCAGGAGCTGCTCGACGGCGGCAACCTCGCCCAGTGGCTCGCGCAGTCGCGATCGCGCGACGACATCCTCGCGAAGTTCGTCGCCGCCGGACGCGGGCTCGCTGCCGCACATGCAGCCGGCCTCGTGCACCGCGACTTCAAGCCCGACAACGTGCTGCTCGGCAAGGACGGGCGCGTGCGCGTCGCGGATTTCGGGCTCGCGCGTGCGCTCGGTGTCGACGAGGTGATCCTGCTGACCCGCCGTGCCGGCGTCCCGCGCGAGAGCTCGCCGCATCCGATGAGCTCGCTCACGCGCACCGGCGCGGTGATGGGGACGCCGATGTTCATGGCGCCCGAGCAGCACGAGGCCGAAACCGTGGACGAGCGGACCGATCAGTTCAGCTTCTGCGTCGCGCTGTATCACGCGCTGTACGGCGAGTATCCGTTCGCCGGACGGACCTCGGTGGCGCTCGCGGACAACGTGCTGAGGGGCCAGCTCCAGAAGCCATCGAAGAAGATCCCGGCGCGGCTGCGCGCGGTGGTCGTGCGTGGACTCGCGGTGGCCCCGGCCGACCGCTATCCGACGATGGACGCGCTGCTCGCGGAGCTGACGCGCCAGCCGACCCGCAGGCTCCGCAAGTTCGCGGTGCTCGCAGCGGCGGCGGCCGTGATCGGCGGCGCCGTCGTCGGTGGCGCGGTCCTGTCGCGTTCCAGCGACCAGCCACGCCCCACCCCGGGCGTGCTCGAGGTCAAGGATCTGTCGAACACCGGGGCGACCGAGTGGCTGGCGTCGGCGATGGAACGCGGCCAGCTCGACGACGCCCTCGAGAAGTACGACATGGCTGCGGCGCTCAAGCTGCAAGCGGGAGATCGGGTGCAGGCTGCGATCGCGCGCGCGATCGGCGCGTACACCCAGGTGCTGCGCGGCGAGCTCGGTGGCGCCCAGCAGCGCTTGCGCGAAGCCAGCGCGACCGCCGACCGCGATCCGATCGCGCTCGCGTACATCGATCTCGCGACCGCCTCTCGCGCCCGCGCCACGGGTGAGCTCGACGTCGCGGTCGCACGCGGCAAGGCGTGCGCGACCGCCTTCACGATGGCCCCCGCGCTGGCCGCACTGTGTCATCAGCTGCGCGGCGAAGCGGAGGCCGATCGCGGAAACGCCACCGCCGCGGCCAGGGCCTACACGAGTGCACGCGAGCTCGCGCGCAATCATCCCGAACGCGCGCTGGCGATCGAGCTCGCGCATGCCGACCTGCTGCTCGACCTCGGCTCGGACGAGCGCGCTGCCACCGAGGCGCTCGCGCTCCAGGCCCAGGCCGACGAGCGCGGCGCGGTCACCGGCGAGGCGCTGGCGACGGTGATCCTCGCGCGGATCAAGCTGCGGCAGGGCGCGTCGAGTGAAGCGCAAGAGCTCCTCGAGCGCGTCAAGCCCGCCACGCTGCAGGAGCTACGGGTCAAGCTGCTACATGCGATCGCGCACGGCGAGGCGCTGGCGTTGCAGGGCGATCCCGAGGGACTCGACGAGATCGAGCGTGCACGCGTCGAGGCGACGAAGCACGAGCACGCCGGGCTCGCGCTCGAGGCCCGGCTCGCACGGCTCGAGGTGCTGAGTGCGGAAGCGGACACGCATCTCGAGGCCGAGCAACGCGCGCTCGTGGCAGATGCCGAGCAGCGCGGATATCGCCGGGTGACGAAGCTCGCGCAGACCGTCGCGCAACGCTAAGCTCGCAGGCGATGGCCGACTGTCAGCTGTGTGCGCGAACCCATCCCGACGATGGCTGCTGCCCGAAGCAGCGCACCGGTCAGGTGCTCGGCGGCAAGTACACGCTCGGCCCGGTGCTCGGCATTGGCGGCATCGCGGCGGTGTACGCGGCGGAGCATCCGGTCCTGCGCCGCGAGATCGCGGTCAAGATTCTGCACGAGCGGTTCGCAAAGGATCACGAGCTGTCGGCGCGCTTCGTCCGCGAAGCACGCGAGACCGCCGCGATCGGTCATCCCGCGTTCGTTCGCGTGTACGACGCCGGCACCACGCAGGACGGCTGTGCGTTCATCGAGATGGATCGGCTCGCCGGCACCGAGCTGTACAGCCTGCGCAAGCAGCAGGGACCGTTCGAGCCCGACCGCGTCACGGCGCTCGCGGTCCAGATCCTCGACGCGCTGTCCGCGCTGCACGCGCGCGGCGTGATCCATCGCGACCTCAAGACCCAGAACATCTACGTCGTCCCCGGCGACACCGGCGAGCAGATCAAGCTACTCGACCTCGGGTTCGCGCGGGTCGAGGACGGCCTGATGTTGACGTCCAAGGATCACATCCTCGGCACGCCGTTCTACATCAGCCCCGAGCAGTACGTGGATCCCAGTGGGGTCGACGCGCGCGCCGATCTGTTCTCTCTCGGCATCATCATGTTCGAGCTGCTCGTCGGCGACTGGCCCTACGAGTGGCAGAACAAGCGCGACCTGCTCGGCAAGGTGATGGCCGGCGAGCTCGAGCGCCATCCGGCCGCCCGCAGGTCCGACGTCCCCGCATGGCTCGACGCGATCGTCGCGTGCGCGCTCGCCAAAAAGCGCGAGGACCGGTTCGCATCGGCGCTCGCGATGAAGGCCGCCCTCGAGCAGCGCGAGCCGCCCGAGAAGACCGGTTTCCTGCGCCGCATGTTCGGGCGCTGAGAGCTCCGGTCCGTGCGCCGACCCTTCGAGCGTGACGGTTCCGAACTTCCACATCGCCTCGATCACGGCGAGCTCGCGACCCTCTGCCGTGCGCCGAAGATGCTAGCTTCATCTCGTGTCCGGTGCTCGCGAATCGGCAAGCCCCGTGCGCCGGCGCGGACTGCTGCTGATCCTGGCGCTCTCGGGCTTCGTGACGTCGTTCGGGGCGCACGTCGTCGCCGTGAACCTCCCCGACTACGCGAAGACGGTCGGGGTGGGTGCCCTGATGATCGGGCTGCTGATCGCGGTTTACGACCTCGCGGAGCTGATCGCCAAGCCCGCCGCGGGCTTGATCGCGGACCGCACGGGGATGCGGATCACGCTACTTTTCGGGCTGGCGGTGTTCATCGCCGGGTCGTTGCTCTATCTGGTCGTACCGCCGTCGTTGCTGTTGCTCGTGCGTTTCGTGCAGGGCATCGGGGCGGCGGCGCTGTCAACGGTATCGATCGCTCTCGTCGGTCGGTTGTTTGTCGAAGGTCGCGGTCGTGCCTTCGGGATCTACAACGCGATCAAGGGCGCCGGGTACGTCGTGTCGCCGACGATCGGCGCGTTGCTCGCCACGAGGGCGGGATTCGGCGCGGTGTTCATCGCTTCGGCCGCACTCGGCGCGCTCGCGTTCGTGCTGACGTTCCTCCTTCCGAATGACCGCCGCGGTGGTCAAGCTCGAGACGACGATGACGATGACGAGCCCGGGCTTCGCGAGCTCGTCGCGCTCCTCAAGTCGCGCACGCTCTTGCCGATCTACGCCGCGATCGTTGTCAACATGTTCATCGTCGGCGTGTTGTTCGGGTTCCTCCCGGTCTATCTTCGAGCCATCAAGGATTAGACTGCACAAGCCGGCCTCCTGGTCAGCGTGACGACGGGGAGCTACCTGCTCGTGCAACCCGTCGCCGGCATGCTGGCGGATCGCGTCGATGCGCGCTGGACCGTGGTCGGTGGCCTCGCGCTGGCCGCGTCAGCGACGCTCGCGATTCCGGCGCTGCACGGGTGGCCGCTCGTGCCTGCCGCGATCGTCGCCGGTCTCGGCGTCGGCACCGTGTGGACCAACACCGATACGCTTGTCACGCGGCTCGCTGGCGACCGCAGCCTCGGCATGGCGGTCGGCGCGGCGCAGTCGTTCAAGGAGCTGGGCGACATGGTGGGACCGCTCGTTGTCGGCGCGATCACGCAGCTGTGGGGCGTTCGCGTCGGTTTTGTCGCGTGCGGCGGCATCGCCCTGGTACTCGTGGTCGTGCTCGCCCTCCAACGTCCACGTCGAGCACCAGCCGATGGCGCCTGATCAGTGGCGTGTTCGCTGCTGCCGACGCGAGATCGAGCCACGCCCCCTGTCGTTGCACTACGGTGACTTCGGGTATCCTCGCATCCGTGCCGGATCTGCCAGTGCTCGCGCTCGCCCTGGTTGCGGCGACCGCGTGCGGATCGCGATCCACCGCGGTCGAGCACGCCACGCAGGCGGCCGCGAGCTTCGAGCTTCGAAAGCACGAGCTCGTCCGGCGTGGGGCATCGAGCGACTTGATCGCCAAGCTCGTGCAGAGCCGATTTCGCTACTTCAGGATGCTGGCGGAGCCGTTCGAGGTCCGCACGTGCGATGCGTTCCAGCAAGCGAATCGCTCGCTGCCGGTGACGGCGGTCCACGGCGACGCGCACGTCGAGCAGTTCGTCGTGACCGCGAAGACGTTCGGGCTCGAGGACTTCGATCATTCGGGGTTCGGTCCAGCCGTCGTGGACCTCGTTCGCTACGCGGCCTCGCTTCATGTCGCTTGCAGCGATGTCGCGTGGCCGTGCAACGGCGATGCGGCGGTCGCGACCTTCCTGGACGCATATCGAGCATCGCTCGCGACCCAGCCGTCAGCGGGCGAGCTCGCGGTGGTTCAGCGGCTCCGTGCGAAGGCGCCGGCTTCGCGGGCGAGGTGGCTGGCGTGGGTGGATACGCGGATGATTCCGCTCGAACCCGGAGTCGAGCGAAGCATCCGACTCCGGTGGGCGGCGTTTGCGGACGAATCCCTCGAGCTCCATCCCGAGCGGCCGCGGTCGACCTACGACGTCATCCGCGTCGGTTCACTATCGATGGGCGTCGGTAGCGCGCTGGAGCACAAGGTCTTGCTTCGGGTCGCAGGACCTTCTTCGGAGCCAGCTGACGATCTGGTGATCGAGGCTCGCGACACCGCAGTTCCGCACGCACGTGGCTGCGTGTGGCGCGGCACGTATGGTGAGTCGACCATCCTGATGTTCATCTCGATCCTCGGACGTCGGATGCCGGAGGTCTACGGTTTTGCGGCACTGCTCGGCGACTCGACGAGGTTCTGGCTGCAGTCGTGGGATGCGGGGTACGTCGAGCTTTCGATGCGCGATGTCACGAGCCAGAGCGCGCTCGAGGAGCTCGCCGTCGACGCGGCGCGTCAGCTCGGCGGTCAGTTGTGGACCGAGTTTCCCGAGGAGTTCCGCCGTTACCAGCGACACGCGCAGCTCAGGGCGCTTCGATCCACGAGCGCGCAGATCGCGAAATTGTCGAAGCAGCTCGCTCGCGAGTCCAACCAGGCGTGGGAACGATTTCGAGCGCAGCCGGATCCTCCTCGATCGAGGCCGTCTCGCGGCGCTCCAGCTCAGGTCAGATGAACGAGTCCTGGTAGTCCGCGTCCTCGATACCGAGCGCGGCGGGCGTGGCGGACAGCGGCGCGTAGGTGTCGGCCATCACCGCGAGCTCGTCGGTGCGCGTCGCGCCGATCGAGCCCTCGTAGCTCCCCGGATGCGGGCCATGCGGCAGGCCCATCGGATGATGCGAGATGCTGCCGGATCCGACGCCGCGGCGCGACGTGAAGTTGCCGTCGCAATAGAACAGGATCTCGTCGCAGTGCGTGCTGCTGTGCGGATACGGGCACGGGATCGCCTCGGGATGAAAATCGAGGAGGCGGGGCACGAAGCTGCACACCAGCACGCCCTTCGCGGCGAACGTGCCGTGCCACGTGGGCGGCAGGTGCACCGAGCTGACGCGCGGCTGGAAGTTCAGGATCGGGAACGCCCACGGATACACCGTGCCATCCCAGCCGACGACATCGAGTGGCGAGTCCGCGAGCTCGAACCCGTGCCACACGCCGCCGCGGCGGACGATGAACTGGCGGATGCCCTCGTCGCTGGGCTGGCAGAACACCGTGCGCTTGAAGTCGCGGTGCGAGTACGGCGCGTCCATCCGCAGCTGGCCGACCTCGTTGCGCCACTGCTTCGGCACGTGCACGCCGCCGGTCAGCGACATCCACAGCCAGTGCTGATCGCCCGAGGGCAGGAACCGGTGCATCAGGCCGCGCGGGACGTAGACGTAGTCGCCCTGGGCGAACACGAGATCGCCGAGCACGCTGCGCAGCGTTCCGCCGCCGCGGTGGATGTAGATCAGCTGATCGGCATCGGCATCCGCGATGTACAGCGGGTCGGGCTCGGTCGGGAACACGACGCCGGCGATCATGTCGTCGTTGAACAGCAGCGCCGTTCGGGTGTCGATCTGCGGGCCTGGCACGGCGAGGGTGCCCGTCCGGTAGTGGCGCTTCGCGAGCGCGCGCGCATCGACCGCGACCGGCGCCTTCCAGCCGTGCGGGATCGGGTCCCGCGCGAGCCGCTGCGTGTGTGGCCGGCGCAGGTGATAGAGGATCGTGTACGGGCCCTCGAACCCGTCGCGCGTGAAGCATTCCTCGTAGCGGAGCTCGCCGCCGGGGCCGCGCAACTGGATGTGATGCTTGCGCGCGACGTCGCCGGCGCACAGGCGATCGAGCAGAAGGCCCTGCCCGGCTTCTGCTGCTGCTCGCGCTCGATGCTCTCGAACAGCGCGCGGAAGTTGCCGGCGCCGAAGCCGCGGTCGCCCTTGCGCTGGATGATCTCGTAGAAGAACGGCCCGGCGGCGGGATCCTTGTACAGGCCCGACGCCTCCTTGAGGAAGATCTGCAGCATGTATGCGTGGTGATGGTCGCCATCGACCAGGATCTCGAGCTCGCGCAGGATCTTGATGTCTTCGTCGATCGCCTTGATCCCGCTGTGCTCGATCCGCTCGGGCAGCATGTCGAAGTAGCTGCCCGGCGTCGGCATGAACGTGACGCCGCTGGTCCGGAGCCCGCGCACTGCGCCGACGATATCTCCGACCGTGAGCGCGACGTGCTGGACGCCGTCACCTCGCAGCTGCTCGTTGAAGATGTTGATCTGCGAGCTCTTGAAGAACGGGCGCGACGGCTCGTTGTTCGCGAACTTGGTCTGCGATGGCGGATCCCACATCACGATCGACTTGAGGCCCGAGCCGGTCTTGCGCTTGGGATCGACGTCCGAGGTGTGGAACTCGACCTCCCACATCTGCTCGAACCCGAGCACGTGCTCGAGCCACAGCAGCATCGGCTTCATGGTCTGGAAGTTCGACGTCACGTGGTCGATGTCCTGGAACCCGAACTTGTTGCCGCCGCCGGCCTGCTCGACCGGCACCGCTCCGGGCCACAGCGCGCTGAACCCGTCGCGCTGGCGGAACCGGAACGTGCAGTCGCCGAACGGCGTCGTGATCGAGAACTGGCGAAGCGTGCCGCCGTCGTCGGTGAATGTCTGGATGTCGTCGATCGGGGTGCCGCCGCGCTCCTCGATCAGCGCGAATGTGCGCGCGACATCCTCGACCTCGAACGTCAGCGTGCCGACGCCGTCGGGATGCTTCGCGAGGAACCGCGCCGCGCGGCCACCATCGCCGACCGGCGAGCTGCACACGACCTGGATGTTGCCGGCCGCGAAGCACACCGCGTCCTGCCGGCCCTGCGTGACGAGGTCCGGCGAGGATCGCCAGGTCTCGGCGAAGTCGAGCTTGCCGGCATAGAACTGGCGCGATCGCTCGAGGTCGCGGACGTACCAGTGGATGCCTTCGAGGCGCTTGATTCCGACAGAGGAGTTCTTGGTCATGACTTCACCGCATCGGGTTGCTGGTCGGGCATCGCCTGGGCGAATGCAGGAAGCGCGAGACAGGCCTGCTCGATCCTGACGAGTAGCTCGTGCTGCGCGTAGTCGACGTGGAACCGGCGCGCGCTGGCGAGCTGAGGGATCAGGCAGCAGTCGGCGATCGTGGGCGCGTCACCGACGCAGAACGTGCCAGCCGTCTCGCCGGCAGCCCAGACAGATTATCTGTCAGGCAAGTTCGACGAGGCTGCTACCGGATTTCAGAACGCGTTCAACTCGCGTCCGTTTCCGCAGTTCCTCTACAACGTCGGCGCCGCCTTCCACATGAAAGGGAAGAAGACGTCGGATCCCGTCGCTTACGAGAAGGCGGTCGAGGCGTACCGCAAGTACCTCGAGAAGGATCCGGCGGCCGCCGACAAGGCCAAGGTCGAGAAGGCGATCGGCGTGCTCGAGGCCGAGATCAAGCGCCTGAAGGCAAGCCCCCAGCCAGGCGGCGGCAGCGCCGCACCGCCGGCGCCCCCGTCGGCCGAGGTCCAGAGCCTCGGTGAGGTCAAGGTGCGCGGCCTCGTCGTGATCGAGAGCGAGCCCGGTAACGCCACGATCTACCTCGACGATCGCAAGAAGGGCGCGTTCGCCACCACGCCGTGGTCGGGCACGCTCGAGGGCGAGCACAAGATCATCATCGAGAGGCGCGGCTTCATGATCTCGGAGTCCACGATCGCCGCCGACCCGAGCAAGCTGTTCGTGCTCCGCGCGGTGCTCGGCAAGGAGGAGTTCATGGGCTGGATCGACGTCACGTCGAACATCCCGAAGTCGGAGGTCTTCATCGACGACAAATCGGTCGGCGCGATCGGCACCACGCCGTTCTCGCAGTACGTGAAGCCCGGCAAGCACAAGTTCTGGATCACCACCGAGGGCTACGACGAGTACACGCAAGAGCTCGAGGTGTTGCCCGGCGGCACCCACGAGATCAAGGCGCAACTGAAGGGCGCACCGGTCGGCAAGGTCAACGTGATCGGCCTCGGCATCGAGGATTCGACGATCTACATCAACGGCAAGATCGCGTGCGAGCGCGGGCCGTGTCTCAAGTCGCTGCCGCAAGGCGAGCACACGATCACGGTCACGCGCCCCGACATGAAGACGTACTCGCGGCGGATCAAGATCCAGGCGAAGACCGAGACCAACATCAAGGTCGGCCTCGCGCCCAAGCCCAGCCGCAGCGACGCGGTGATCGCGTACGTGCTCGCCGGTGCGTTCACCGGTGGCGGCATCTTCCTCGGTCTCCAGGCCAGCAAGTACAAGACCGAGCTGTCCGACGAGATCGCCGCCGGCAACCCGCCGCCCGACTCGCGCGACCCGCGTTACACCAAGGGCAAGGCATTCGCGATCGCCGCCGACGCCACCTTCGTGATCGCCGGGATCACGGCGCTCACGGCCGTCTACTACACGTTCCGCGACAAGGGCGCCCCGTCGACCGGCCTGATCGACGTCCGCGCGCTCGCGCTGTCGCCGCAGATCGGGCCCGGCTACGCGGGCATCGGAATGGAGACACGCTGGTGATGCGCGCGAACCTCTCGGTAGTGATCTTCGCGACCCTGACGGGCGCGACCCTGACCGGCGCGTGCAGCTGGGGCAAGTTCGACGACCTGCGCGACGAAGCCTGGGTCCGTGCGGTCGAGAACCCCGACGACGATTCCGCCAACTGGGCGGTCGCGATCCAGCGCGGCAACCGCGAGTCGTCCAGTGGCGGCCGGCTCGCCGTATTTGGCTCGAGCCAGACCCTGTTCAACGAGCTGCTGTACAAGGCCGACGGTAGCGTCGAGGTGTCGAGCAACCAGCAGAAGCTCAACAGCCAGTTCGGCATCGGCAACCTCGATCCGCAGCCGATCGTGCTGGCGGATCCGTCGAGCGATGACATCGCGCTGATCACCAAGTCGGGCGGCGCGAGCATCGCGGTGCTCCACGGCACCAACGGCCAGCTCGCGGTGACCCCGATCTTCGGACCCGACATCCCGGAGGCCGCGACGTTCATGGTCGCGCCAGGCTTCGGTGCGGTGCCCTCACCCCAACCGTCGCAGCCGCTCGTGGCCAAGGGCGACGAGGTGTTCGGCGCGTTCTACACCTCGCCCGAGCCCAACTTCCAGCAGCCGAAGTGCAAGCTGATGAACGGCGCCGACGCCGTCACCATCCGCGCGCTCGGGACCTATCGGGCCGCGGCTGCGACGACCGATGACGTGATCGTGTGGAGTGGCGCGGGTGATCTCCTGATCTATCCGGGCGACATCTTCAACGGCACGCGCGGCACCGTGTGCGCCGGCGGCACCTTCGCCACGCCGACCGCCGCGGTCGACACCGGCTTCGTGCCCAGCCTCGGCTCCCAGATCCTCACGGTCGACGGTCGTCACGTGGTGCTCCAGGGCCACACCGATGGTGGCACCGGATTCCTCGCGCTGTACGACCTCGAAGCGGTGGGCGCGCCGGCGATCGTCGGACCGCCGCGCACCGATGCCGGCATCGCGATCGCGACCATGCTGGTTCTCGGCACGTCGCAGCTCGTCGTCGTCGGCTATCCGGGCGCCCGCATCGATGGTGTGGCCTCGGGCCAGGTCCAGGCGTTCACGGTGTCGACGTCGACCGGCATCAGCACCAACCCGGTGGTGACGCTGTACGACGCGCAGCCCGACGAAGATCAGTCGTTCGGACGCGGTGTGGCGTCGATGCGCTTCAACGGTCGCAACATCATCGTCGTGGCTGCCAACAACGAGGTGTTCGCGTACTACCGGACCGCTGTGTACGACGACGCGCGCATGGGACGGTGAGTGCTGCACCACTGTCCCGCGTGCCAGCGCTCGTTCGAAGAGCCTGGGTTCTGTCCGTTCGACCGCACGCAGCTGGTCGCGGCCGGTAACGCGGCTGCGCAGACGCAGCTCTCGGTCGCGATGTCGGCCGCGAAGCCGCACGCGACGGATGTCGAGCCGCGGCAGACCTTCCCACTGACCCCGTCGGCGACACCAACGCAGGCGGTCACGGCGGCGCGCACCCAGGTCGCGCCCCCGGCGCCCTCGTCGCACGAGTTCCGCGCGCAATCGGCCTCCGAGGATCCCAGATCCGCGCTCGAGCTTTACCACGGCGGCCGCGACAACGAGTACGACCGCCTGGTCGGCCAGACGCTCGACGGGCGCTACCACGTGCTGAAGAAGATCGGCGAGGGCGGCATGGGGGTCGTGTTCTCGGCGCGCCACGCCGTGATCGAGCGCCCGCTCGCGATCAAGGTCCTGAAGCGGGAGGTCATGCGCGACACCGCGACGATCAAGCGGTTCGTCCAGGAGGCCAAGGCCGCGTCGCGGATCGGCCACCCCAACATCGTCGACGTCACCGACTTCGGCACCACGCCCGACGGCATGACGTACTCGGTGATGGAGTTCGTCAACGGCCACACGCTCGGCGCGGCGATCCGGGCCAGCGCGCCGTTTCCATTCCCCCGCGCGATCAAGATCGCGACCCAGATCGCGCGCGCGCTCGGTGCCGCCCACGACAAGGGTATCGTCCACCGCGACCTCAAGCCCGAGAACGTGTTCCTCGTCGACCGCGACGGGCGCACCGACTTCATCAAGATCGTCGACTTCGGCATCGCGAAGGTGATGCCCGTCGAAGGCCACGATCCCAACGCCCCCCGCCTGACGCGTGCCGGCTCGGTGTTCGGCACGCCGGAGTACATGGCGCCCGAGCAAGCGGCCGGACGCAACGACACCGACGGCCGGGTCGACATCTACGCGCTCGGCGTGATCCTCTACGAGATGATCACCGGCCGCGTCCCGCACCGCGGCGACAGCATGGTGCGCACGCTCGCGATGCAGATGCTCGACCCGGTCGAGCCACCGTCCAAGGTGCGTCCCGACGTCGGCATCACGCAGGAGCTCGAGGACGTCGTGCTGCGCGCCTTGGCCAAGAAGCGCGAGCACCGCTACCAGCAGATGAGTGACCTCCTGGTCGCGCTCGAGGGCCTGCAGGCGCCGGTCGGCGTCAGCATCACCGGCAGTCCCGTGTTCGCGCTCGCGCCGCTGCCCCCGGTGCAGATCAGCTTCCGTCCCCCGACTCGATCCCGCCACCGCCCATCGTCACGCCGCTCACCGACCGCCAGGAGCCGCGCTCGCGCGCGCCCACCAATCGCCGGCTCAAGAACGAGCCCGAGTTCGTCACCAGTCGCGAGAAGCCGGTGACGTTCGAGCACGTGTTCACCGAGGAGCACGCCGTCCCCCGTGGCCGCCGCTGGCCCCTCCTGCTGTTCCTCGCCCTGATCGCCGGCGGCGCGATCGGCGCGATCGCCCTCGTCGTCAAGAGTCGCTCGAACGCGATCACCACCGCGCAGCGAGATGGTGGCGTCATCGCCCTGGCGCCCGACGCCCAGGTCCAGGTCCCGATCTCCGGGGACGGCGGACAGGGCGACGACGCGGCGATCGCATCGCTCGACGCCACCGACATCGTCGTCCTGCAGAACGATGCCGGCACCCGGCTGGTGCGGCGCGATGGCGGCATGACGGTCCCGATCCCGAACGAGCGCGGTATCCAGATCCAGGTCCTGACCCGACCCGAAGGCGCTCGGCTCTACGCCGGCACCACGTATCGCGGCATCGGTGGCACCACGATCGAGGAGCCGCGTGGCTCGCGCGTCGAGCTGACGTGCAAGGAGCCGGGCTACAAGCCCGGGAATGTCTCGCTCGTGTTCGACGGCAGCACCGAGGTCGTGCTGTGCGTGCTCCAGCGCATCAAGATCTGCATCGACAACATCAAGAACCCGTTCGACGACTGCGAAGTCGATCCCAGCAAGCCGATCCCGGAGCCCTGAGGCTCCAGATCGAAGTTGTTCGCAACTGTGGTCCGGGATGGCCGCCCATGACCCGTGACCTGCAGCCGGCGCCCCAGCGTGCGCCGATCACCGCTCCGCGGGCCCCGCTGCCGCGCACGACGGGGCCAAGGTGATTTCGGAACGACGACGACCGTGACTGGGAAAGATGACACCTGATGCGTGACCAGCAACGTTGTCTGTCATGCGCCGTATCGGCTGCACTGCACTCGCCGCGGTCATTGCCGCGTGCTCGTCGCGACCTGACCCGCCCGAGGTTCGGATCGCGAGCGACGCTGCAGTTCCGACGGTTGATGCGCTCCTCGATGCCGCTCTAGACCCCGGGCTGATCACACGTCTCGCTGCTGGAGCCCCATGGTCCAGCCCCGAAGGCGATCGTGCGCAAGCATCACCACGGTGACTGCAGCACGAAGTACGCGCCGAGGCCGGAGCGGGACCCGAACCCGATGTGCCGCATTCCGGCTGGCACATTCCAGATGGGTGGCGCGCTCGAGTCACCACCCGCCCATATCGTCACGCTCCATCCCACGCCAGTCGCGACGACGTTGCGAAGCTTCGACATCGATCAGTTCGAGGTCACAGCTCCCCAGGCCGCGCTGTTCCTCAATGCGCACGGCAACGATTGTCCGGGCATGCATGCAAAGGTCGTCAGTACCGAGACCCCGTGTGTCTGGCCGAGGCCAAGGAACGGGCTCGAGCAACGCGATGGAACGTTTACGGTCTCGCCTGGTCACGAATTGCGCGTCATCGGACACTTCTCCATCGAAGGAGCTATGCGGTACTGCGCGTGGGTCGGGAAGCAGCTGGCGACCAGCGCCCAGTGGGAATATGCAGCGCGGCATGACCCGCGGACGGGACGTGATCTGATCTATCCGTGGGGTGACCGCTGGGATCCCAATTACACGTGTACCGAGCGCGGGGCGTGCCAGGGCGAGTGGAAGAAATACAGCAGCATTGCCGTGGCAGGTCTGTTCGACGGTACGCGTGGGCGGCGCGATGGCTCTTCGCCGTTCGGCGTGCATGACACGATCGAAGGGGCCCACGAGTACCTGATCGCGTGCGACGATCCGAACGAGACCTGCCGTCCCGGGTTGCCCTGTCGGTGCAAGGTCCCGAGCGTGGTGGGTGGACAGTTCGACGGCACGCACACGACCACGTACGCTCGATTCGTGGACTTCACGATCGGATCTGCGCGCTGCGTGCGCCCGCATCCCTGAACGGGTGCGACCTCAACGCGGCGGTGCGATCCAGCGCAGCACCGACTCCTGCGTGTCATTCGGGTTGGTGTTGAAGCAGATCTTCGCGCGCGGGGCGCACTCGTGCACGACGTTGATCAGGCGCTCGAACAGCGTGAAGTTGGCCGGGAGCGCGCGGATCCCGGCACCGATCAGCACGACGTCGTAGCGCTTTGCGGCGAGCTGCTCGCGGACCACGGCTTCGGCGGTCGCGCCGAGATCGGTGAGGCACCACGCGGCATCGAACCCCAGCGCGCGCAGGCGCTGCTCCTCGGTGGCGAGCCCGTGCGCGACCTTCGCGGCATCGAGCGCCGGCATCGCGGAGAAGTCGACGAGCGTGGGTTCGATGCCGATCATCAGGATCCGGTTCATCGCGGCAGCGTACGCGCCGACCACCCGGAGGGCGCGCCGGTTTCGCGCTCGCGCCGATTCGGCGTGATGGCACCGCGCGCAACTGCGCGAACCTGCGCGGCCGGGCGGTGGTACGTCGCTTGCGCTGGCGATCGGCATGAAGCTCTACCTGCTCGCACTGCTGTGGATCGTGCCCGCCTGCAAGGGCAACGAGCTCGACGCCAGACCCGCACCCGCACCGTCACCCGTTGTCACGCCGCTGCCGGACGAGACCCCAACACCGGACCCGGAGCGCGCGCCGACCGAGCCGGTGACGCGACAGGTGCTCGCTGATTTCGGCTACCAGCTCGAGGTCCCGGCGAGCTGGACGCTGGTGCAGCTCAACCAGCGCGCGTACACGTTCCGGATCCCGAGCGTGAAGCAAGGCGGGATGATCATCCTCTCGAGGCTCGATCTGTCCCGGATGCCGCTTGGCCCGAAGACGCTCGAGGCCGCCACCAAGCCGTGCGCCGGAACGATCGGCGACACCGGGAAGCTCGCGGGCGGCGCGTTCTACTACACGTGTTCGCAACAGGTCGCCGGCCACACGATCCAGAACTTTCGGCTGGTGATCCCCGGCGAGGAGAACATCAACTGCGATGGCAGCGGGCCCGACATCTCCGCCACGCTCGCCGTGTGTCGCTCGCTGCGCCCGATCGACCGCAGCTGAGCGCTTCGCGAGCTGGTGTCGCCGCAGCTTGCGCGTTAAATCCGGTGCGACTGGTGCGACTGAATTAGTGCGCAACATGTGCAACGCTGTCCGGCTGGCGGACAACTTCGCAGCGTTGGAGATCGTGCGGGCCACGCTGCGCGCACGAATCACGAGCGGGGCTGGATGGTTGCGCGACAGGTGGCGGGCGGTCCGGCATGCGGACGAACCAGCGTCGGTACGAGCTTCGGACATCGGTGCGACGCAAATGTCGCGGTGATGCGACCGGACCGCGGTGTCGATGCTGTCCGGTTTGCGGACGAAGCCTCCGCATCGCGAAGCAGGTGGCGCC
This sequence comes from Kofleriaceae bacterium, assembly GCA_037720695.1. Taxonomy (GTDB): domain Bacteria; phylum Myxococcota_A; class Polyangia; order Haliangiales; family Haliangiaceae; genus JABFXX01. The sequence goes on from JBBJLY010000010.1 coordinate 32,456, forward strand.
GGGCGACGCAACTGTCGCGACCGGTCCGCGGCGAGAACTTGGGGACAAGTGCGCGATGAAGGATCGCTGCGGCGAGCGCTACGCGAGTTGCGCGCGGCCTGCGAGAGCCAGCTAGGATGGCGGCATGGATCGACTGATCGTGGTGCTCGCGCTGGTCGGTGGCTGCGTCCCGACCAGCTACTCGTACACGCCGTCGACCCGGGGCGAGGTCGCGCGACAGCCCGGGCCGGGGGGCTGCGAGTTCACCGTGCTGCGCGCACCACCCGACGAGTCATTCGAGGAGGTCGGCACGTTCGATCACTACAACGGCGACCTGCCTCGCGACGAGGCAGCGTTCAAGAAGGCGGTCGCCTCACTGGTGTGCGACGTCGGCGGTCACGCGGTGATCGTGCCGAGCGGGTTCAAGACCGCGACCGTGATCACGTACACGCGGGGCTTCCACCTGTGAATCAGCGGCCGGGCGGGCGCGCGTAGCGGTCGTCGCCGGGGAACGGGTCGGCCGTCTCGCGGGTCATGATCTCGCCGTGGTCGGGCATCGGGCCGATATTGATCCCGAGCGCCATCAGGCCACCCAAGTCGTTGTAGCGAAGCTCGGCGACCGCGACCGGGCGATTGCCGGCGCGCACGAATCGCGTGAAGCTCGCGGCAGAGTAGCGCTGCTCGCCGTACTCGGTGCCGAGCCCGGGGCGCGTGGTGCGCGGGGCGGGCATGTCGAGCGGGACTGCTTCGATCGAGTCGCCGTCGTCGTGGTGCGGAGGCGGCGGCGGCACCGGGGCGCGTGCGGCACCGCCACTCGGACGGCTCGCGGTGGACTCGCTGCTCGGCTCGGCCGGGGCGCGCTTCTCCGCGCGCGGACGGGGCGGTGCGCGGTCGGCGGCCGCGACGTCACGCGACCTACCAGCCTTTGCAGTACGGTTCGAGACCGACTCGCCTTCGTCGTCGTAGTCGGCGCGGGTGTCACCGACGATGACCTGTTGCTCTTGTGGGGCGTTCTCCTCGAAGATCGCGACGGCGATCACGCCGACGTTGCGCGCCTTGCCCTTCTTGCCGGCGTACGACTCGTCGACGGTGCTGAACCGGAAGGTGGCGACGTCGGCCTGAGACGTACGGAAGCCCTCGATGCGGGTCTCGCCGTACGGCAGGACGACGTAGCCGCGCTTGCGGAGGTCACCGGATTCGCCGTCGATGACATCGAGCCCATCGACCGTGATCACGGCCTCGACCCGGTTCGGCGTCGGGTTGGTGACGCGGATCGTGTAGCGCTCACCCGCGTTGCCCTGGACGTAGAACCGATCCTTGAGCGCGTAGGTCGGCGCGGTCTCGCCGCCTTCGCGGATGACCTGGACATCGTAAGGAGCGCGGACCTTGACCGGCGCGATGCCGATCGCGATCGCGGTGCCGCGCGGCGGCTGCGGGCCGAGCGGCTGATCGGCATGAGCCGCGGAACACGCGGCGAACATCAGGAGGGGCGCCAGGACCTTGCGAACCATGCCAATTGAGACGCCCGGCGCCGGCCGCCGATCTAAACGCGTGTATAGTCCGCGCCATGGCGTCTACGAAGAAGGCCGTGAAGACTGCCAAACCTGCGAAGTCGAAGGCGAAACCGGCAGCCAGGCCAGCGGTGAAGCAGCCGGTCGGTAAGCCCAAGCGGATGGGCCTCTCGGGTAAGCCGGGACGTGCTGGGCGCGCGCCAGACGTCAGCGAGGCCGATGCCACGCTGTTCGATCCGTTGACCGCGGGCGAGGTCGCCGATGCGCTGCGCACGCTGACCGAGGATCGCCGGCTGAGCTCGATGGCGAAGGTCGGCAGGTATCGCGTGCTGTGCACCGAGCCGCTGGTCGTCAAGCCGCCGCACTGGATGGCTGGGCACCGGCTGGCGCGCGTGGTCGCCTATGACTACGCCGCCGATCGTGCGGTCGATGCCTGCGTCGATCTCGATGCTGGCGTGGTCGCGCACCTCGATATCTCGCATGCGCAGCCGATGCTGTCGCGCGATGAAGAGGCGCTCGCGGTGTCGATCGCGCTGGTCGACGAGCGCGTCAGCAGCAAGCTCGTGCTCGGCGACGTGCCGCAGGTGACGATGCATTACTGGGGACGCAATGCGAAGGACATGTCGTACCAGCGGCGGTCGGCGGCCGTCGTGTTCGGGCGCAACGACGGTCACGCCTCGCTCGTCGCGGTGGTGGACCTCCTCGATAACACCGTGACCCAGGTGGTCCCGGCGGAGATGTGGTGATGTCGAGCTCGATCCAAGAAGCGAACTGGCGATTCAACTGGCGGCTCACCGAGTCGGCCGGGATCATGATCTACCTCGCAGACTTCAAGGGCCGCCGCGTCCTGTGGGAAGCCTCGATGCCGTACGTCACCGTCGATCACCAGCGCGAGACGCTGGAGGTCGAGCAAGACGCGACGGAGGTCCACGGTCCGTGGTGGGTGCCACTCGGCACGCGCACGCTGCAGGGACCCGTCCGCGTGCAGACGTTCCGCGGTGGCGTCGAGCTGTCGGCTTCGTTCGAGGCCGGGCCGTACCACTACACGCAGCTGTGGCGGTTCCACGACGACGGGCGGCTGTGCCCGTGGCTGACGATCTACGGGCCAGGCGTCCACGACCAGCACACGTATCACCCGCACTGGCGCTTCGACTTCGACCTCGACGGCGCGCGCGATGACGCGTTCGAGCGGTTCGAGGACTCGCGCTGGCAACGCGTCGAGCACGAGGGCTGGTTCCCGTACGGCGGTGAGGCCGATGAGGCCGGCAACGTGTGGCGCCAGGTCGACTTCGGGTCGGGCGCGGCGATCAACATCCGGCCGCACTCGTGGGACGACGCCGAGGTGTTTGCCGTGCGTTACCACGATGGCGAATGGGCTCCGTTCACGCCGCGCAGCGCCGCCGGCTCCCAGACGTTTCCAGCTGCCTACGTCGGCGACGAAGCGCTGGACGGCGACGACGTCACCCTGTGGTACGTCGCGCACGTTCACTTCGACCAATCCTTCCCGTACACCGCCGGTCCCTGGATCAAGGTCGAGGGTCTCGCGTAAAGGACCCACCGCTTCGTCCGTATGCGCGCTCCACATGGAGCCATGCATACGACCCCTGTTAGTTCTCGCGATCCTGGGTGGCTGCGGCGAGGAGGAGTGGGCCTGTGACGACGCGCGCTACGGGAACGGCGTCTGCGAGCTCGACGCGATCTGCGGCGTCAGCGATGTCGACTGCTTCATGACGTTCCCCGACGATCCGGCCGCCGAGACCTGGTATCAGGCGCGCGATCCGCAGGCCGTGCTGGTCGCTCACACCGATCCGCGCTACCTCCGGCTGCGCGCGCTGCTCGATCGCGGCTGGCTCGCATACCAGGCGACCAACGAGGTCGGGTACCTCGCGGATGCCTCCCCGTCGCTCGTGATCGTCGACAGCCCAGCGCTCAACGCCTTTGTCACCACCGACTCGACGTCGGGCAGCATGAAGTCCGTGCTGTCGGTCCAGTTCTTCACCGGCTTGCTGACGCTGCAGCCGACGGACGAGGAGTTGCTCGCGGTGATCATGCACGAGCTCGAGCACGCGATCGCGCTGCATCCGTTTCCCGAGATCAAGCGCCAGCTGTGGAAGTACTACCAGGCCACGCCCGGCGAGCCGCTCGGCTTCCTGCAACCTGACGATCCGATCGTGCGCCAGCACGTCGAGCAGTGGCGTGCTCTCGCGCAGGACGCGGGCCACTTCGTCGACGAGGAGCTCGCCGGCTTGCCGTACCAGGACGGCTCGTTGTTCACCACGCTCCAGTTCACGATCCAGGTCATGCAGCAGGCCAATCCGAGCGGCTGTCAGGCCAACATCGCCGAACTGGTGTCGGTGTTCGACGCGATCCAGCAGCGGTACGTCGGGCTCGACCAGGCACTGAACGTCGAGACCACCAACGCGAAGACGCTGATCGACACCGCGCTCGCGCACTTTCGCGACCAGTGCATGGCCGCCGTGACCGAGGACTACGCGTACTTTCACGCGGCCGCCCACCGGCTCGTGCTCGCGGACTACCTCGCCTCGCTGTCGGCCGCGGACCGCACGCTGATCGAAGGCCGCCGGTTCGTGAACGGGATGTACGCGCTCGCAAACGACCGGCGCGGGAAGATGCGGGCGGTCGAGGCCAGCTTCACGGGCGCGACCGGGCAGCCGTGGTCGCGCGCACGCTACTTCACGACCGAGGAAGCGGCAGACGACTCGTTGATCGCCGTGCTCGACGACATGGGCCTCGATCCCGCCGCGAGCGCACGCATCTTGCCGAAGCTGATGGGCCTCACCAGTCCGTCGCTACCGGTGTGCTACGACCTGCTCGACGCCGAGCAGGTGCCGCCCTCCGGCGAGAACCTGCTCGACGATCACCACGCGGATTGCTGGCGCGCACACAACATTGCGGCGCTCGCAGACAGCGACCACCACTACGCGAACAATGGCCGCGACGTATCGCTGCAGGCGCCGGTGACGCCGCGGTGGACCGTCCACGTGCCGATGCCCAGGTACCAGCCGCCGTTCGAGATCATGTATTAGCGCTTCGCCGGGATCCAGAAGTCGCGCGGATACAACCGGTGCAGCACGGCATCCTTGCCGACGTTGGCGCGCAGATAGTCCGCGTATGCATCGAGCTGCTTCGCGGGGCCGATCACGAAGTATACGCCGCCGGTCCCGAGCGGCTTGCCGTAACCTGGCAGCACACGCGCGTGGATGTCGTCCTTGCGGGCCGCCAGCGCGTCTGCGAAGTCCGGGCGCCTGGACAGCGCGAGCACCTTGGTCCGCAGCGCGCGCACCACGTCGGGTGTCAGGCCGTCGACCAGGTTGGCCGCCATCGCCGAGGCGCGCGATTCGTACGGCTGCGCGATGCGCGACGTGAACGACTCGGCGATCGCGTAGCGCGCGTGGTTCGGATCTGGCTTCGCTTGTCGCAGCTGCTCGATCACGAACTTGAGCGTCTGCGGTAGTAGTGGTGTGCGCTCGGCGTAATACAGCAGCCGATCGTCGGTGGCCTGCGGCCGGACGCCGTTCGAGTACGCGAGCCCCGCCGCCCACGTCCGCGAGAACATGCTGTGCGCACCGTGGCCGGTGTAGAGGTGCGCCGCCAGGAAGTCGCGGACCTCGTCGTCGGTCTTCGCCGAGTAGCCGGCGAGCGGTGCGGTGTTGACGAAAACGCCGCTCGACGTCGCCGGGTTGACAAGGCCGACAAACACCGGCGCCGTCGCCCTGGGATCACGTTCGCGCACGCGCTCGGCGATGTAGCGGCGCTTCGCGTACTGCTGGCGCACCCGCACCTTGTGGTCGAGCTGACCGACGACCGCGGTGAGCTCCTTGCCGATCGCGTCGAGGCTCGTGGTGGAGCCGAGCTCGACGAGCCGAGCGTTGCCGTGCGCGATCACCGCGGCCCGCACGGAGGCGAGCTTCGCCAGTGCTGCCGGAGCGCCTGCCGCGAGGTCGGCCCGCATCTGATCACAGAGGTATCGCCAGTCGGCACCGAGCGAGCCATCGGGCAGATCGGTGATCGCCGCCGCGAGATCCTTGCCGGCTTCCTTTGCGAACGGCTTGCCCGCCGCCGACAGCTTGCCGACCGCGGCGAGATACGCTCGCGTCGCGGCCGCCGGCTTGGCCGCACCGGTGAGCCCGCCCGCGAGTGCGATCAGATCCTTGCGCGCGAGCTTGCTCGCACCTGCGAGCGTGGTCAGGAACGCGGACACCTCGGCGGTGACCTTCGCGTCGCGCGGATCGAGCAACATCCAGCGCAGCCGCTGGACGTCGTGCATCTGGGTCAGGAACGCCTGCGTGTGCGCGTGAAGCGGGCGGTCCTGCAACCACCACGCGTCGTGCGGATCGGTGACCCAACCCTCCTCCGCGCCGAGCATCGCCTGCCGCCAGCCGGTCAGCGCCTGGTCGACGACGTCGCGGATCCGCGCGAGGTTGTCGATCCGCCAGTCCGGCGCGCGCATCACGCGCGACATCCAGCCGAGGGCAAGCCGGGTCTCCGCGACGTCGTTGCCAGCACCCGCGATCACGAGCTCGTTGCGCCCGCTGCGCACGCCTTCGGCGTAGTAGACCGAGAGCTGCAAGATCTCCTTGCGCAGGCGCTCCTTCATCTGATCGCTCGGGATCGGCGTCCCGTTGTCGATCACGCCAACCTCGCTGATCAGCGCGGGCAGGAGCGCCAGGTACATGAGGTCTGCCTCGGGCACCGCGTCGAGCCGGAACGCGAGCTCGACCCGCGAGCTCGCCATGCTGTCGATCTTCGCGCGGAACGAGGTCACGCCGTCGATCGCGAGCGAGTCGCTCGGTAGCTGATCGAAGGTCATGGGTGGTGCGTCGACCAGGGAGGCAACGCGACTGCCTTCGCCGCGAGCTCGAGCTTCGTGGTCTCCGCGTCGTAGTCGGCCTGATACTTCGCGAGCGTCGTCGCCGCGTCCTTGGTCTGATACTGGTGCTGCAGCCGCTTGAGCTCGACGGCGATCCGCTGATCGCGCTCGGCATCGAGCTGCTTGCGCCGCGCGGGGCTCGGCCGCGCCCCGATCACGAACGGCGGATCGAGCAGGCCCCAGCGCTTGATCCGCTCGCGCCACGGGTTGCCGCCGGCGGCGAGCAGCTTTTCGATCTGCGCGAGCTCCGGCTTCATCGTCAACGACTTGCGGAAGCCGTCGACCTGCGCGAGCGAGTGCAGGTGACCGATCCATGCGTCGCCGGTGCCGCGAATGCCGAAGCCCGGCGGCGAGTCGAGGAACTTCGTCAGGCCACGCCGCGCGAGCGCGATCCGCGACCCCAGCCGCTGGGTGAACGCGGCGAGCTCGGGATCTGCGTCGGGTAGCTTCGAGAGCCGCTCGAGCTCGGCCAGCACGAGCGTCCGGACCTCGCCGAGCGTCTTGGGCTCGAGCCGATCCGCGCGCACCCCACCGAGCGAGATGTAGATCGGCTGCCCCTGCTCGCTGCTGATCGAGCCCGCCACGTCGGTCGCCCCGAGATCGATCTTCCGCGTCTTGCCGTCGACCAGCTGCTTGTACAGATTGGTGGTCTCGTCGCCCGCGAGCGCGTCGAGGAACAGGCCGAGCAAGATCCGCTCGGCAGGCGGGAGCTGGCGGCTCGCCGGCCACACCAGCATCATCTGACCTGGGTTCGCGGCGTCGCTGTGCGGGTACTCGACGACGGAGATCGTGCCGCCCGCGGCCGCCGCGGGCTTCGGCAGATCCGTCTCGGACACCACGCTTCCCTTGCGCCCCGCGAGCTTGTCGAGCAACCCGGCGGTGCGGTCGAGCACGGCACCGAGCTCCATCGCGGCCGGGAACGCGCCGATCATCCCCATGTTCGCCAGGTGATGCGTCGCCAGGTGAAACGCGCGAATGTTCGCCGGCGTCATCTCGCGGATCGCGTCGGGATAGCCACCGGCGTCGTACGACAGCGGATGCGCGGTGCCGTAGACCAGGTGCCCGGCCTTGCGCCACAGCTCGCTGGCTGGGTTCTCGAAGCTGCGCACCATCTCGTTGTAGACGGTGCCCTTCTCCTCGAGTCGCAGCTTGCCGTCATCTGCGCGATCGACCCCGAAGTTGCGGACCTCGCGCTTGATCTCCTCGTCGGTGTAGTCCGGCTCGAGCAGCGCGGTCAGCTGGTTCTCGAACACCTGCCAGAACACGTCGTTCCCGGCGACGGTGTGGAAGTGATAGACGGTGCGCCACTGCGCGGTGAACGCCGACGCCTCGACCAGCGCCATCGACTGCGCGCTGCCAAGCTTGCGTCCGCGATCGCCCTTGCCGAGCAACAGGTGCTCCTGCGTGTGCGGCTCGCCCTTGTCGGAGGTCGGAAAGCTGGTGACGTAGAGGAAGCCCTGCGGCGCCGACTCGATGCGCAGATAGTCGAACACGAAGCCGGTGCGGACGTGGAGAAAGCGCGCGCCGAGCGGGCGGTCCTGCGCGTCGAGATACACCGTCATCGGCGTGAAGCCGTGCACGTCCTTGCCCTTCTCGAGCTGGTCGAGCGTCAGCGCGCCGGCTGCGGACGGTGGCGGAGCGGTCACCGGAGGGGATGGTGTCACCGGTGCGCGCGAAGCGCACGCAGCCACGAGCATGCCGAGGAGCAGGAGGCGCATGGCCGCGACTCTACCGCAGCGTCGTTACGCTCGGCGCAGCGTGGCCTCGAGCGTCGGCGTCGCGGTGCTAACCTGCAACGGCGCCGCCCCACGGCCGCGCGAGATCGACGTCCTCCCCGCCGGGGTCGATCGTGCCCGCGGGGAGCAGCGTGGCGAGCGCGGCGAGCGCGGCCTTGGCATCGTGGTCCGAGGCGTCGAGCGCCGCACCGGCGGCATCGAGCACGCGCAGCGACAGCTGGACGGCGGCGGCGAGCAACGATTCGAAGTTACCCCACGCGCCGGCCAGGTAGCGGGGCCGCGCGGCTTCCTTGGCCGCGGGCGGTGCGACCAGCTTGCCGAGCGGCGTGCCGAGCAGCCCGGCATGCATCCGGTAGCCTCGGCGCAGTCCCGCGAGCTCGGCCTGCGTCGGCGTCTCGCGGTTGGACGCACGCCACGCGTCGCGGATCGCCCGGGCATGGGGGACCTCGAGTGTGCCGGCGAGCCGGATCGTCAGGTATCCGCTGATCTCGGCGGTGCCCATCGTGTCTCGCCCGAGGTACGCCTCGTGGAAGCAGATCGACTGGAACTTCTCGACCTCGCGATGCGATGCATCGTGACTCTTGCCGACCGGGAACTTGCGCGCGAGGGAGTTGACCAGCGGATGCAGCGCGCGGTCCATCGCGCAGTGCGAGGCCACGCCGAGGGCGATCGCGCCGAGCACGGGATCGCGATCGCGGCGCGCGCGCTCGACCAGCGCTTGCAGCAGCCCGACCGCACCGCCCTCGTGCAGCTCGGCGCCCCAGCGCGAGGCTCCCGCGGGTCGGCCGGTCAGGTACCGCGCGACCTCGAGCGCGTAGCGATGGAAGTACGGCAGGTCGACGAGGATCGCGCCGAACCGCGCCGCATCGTCGTACTTGACCAGCCGGCGACGGACCGCCGGAGACAGCTGCGGTGCCGCGGTGGCCTCGCGAACCGCGGTGAGGTGGATCCCTTCGGCCGGCACGCCAGCACTATGGCACCTGGTTACGGCATCGGCTCGACGAGCCCGGTCGCTTCGGCATGACGGACGTACTTTCGGGTCACGTTCCACGCCAGCCACGTGCCGCCGCGTCCGACCAGCACCCACGGCGTGTATGCGTAGAGCGAGGCCGTGGCGTGATTTTGCGGGGTCACGCTTTCGGATCGAGCGTGCGCTTCGTCCTGTCCTTGCGCCATTCGCCGGTCCCAGCGGTCGACGCGTCGTACCACTTGCGCAGGATCGTCGCGCCGCACACGAGTTGCTTCGCGAGCCCCTTGTACTCGCTCGAGCAGCCGCCGCCATCGGGGCAGCCGCAGCCGAGTGCGCGATCGATCATGCGCTGGGCCGGCTGCACGGTCTTGCTGACCAGCGAGGTCTCGGTCTGCATGCGCGCGATCAGCACCAGCGGGTGAATGTTGTGGGCACGCGCGGCATCGACCACGGCCTGCGCCGCGGACACCCCGTCGACCGTGTGGGACGCGAGCCACGAGCGATTGCCGTACGGCGACTGCTCGAAGAACGTCTGGACCGCCTGGGCATCCATCGCCTCGCCCGCGGTGAACAGCGCGTCGGTGAACACCAGGTGCTGGTTGAACACCGCCGATACGCCGTCGCCCTTGCCGTCGTCGGGGTCGACCTCGAAGTCCGCTGGCTCGTCGTGCTCGAGCTCGGTGTCCTCGACGGCACATCCCGCGATCGCGATCACGAACACCAGCACGTTGCGAAGCATGCCGAGCTTCCGTGCAAGCGCGGTCCCAGGAACCGACGACACGCGCGCGCCAAACAACCCAGCACTACCGCGACGCTGCACCGTCGTGCAGCCCCGTGCACGATGCGAGCGGCAACTCGATCTGCCACGGCCGCCGGTACCCCCAGTTGCCTGGGGCACGGCCCCCACCGGGATCCGTGCGCGATCAGGTGAGCGCGGTGCACATCGCGCGCTGGATCAGCCCGCGAGCTCGCCGTGACACTTCTTGTACTTCTTGCCCGAGCCACACGGACACGGCTCGTTGCGGCCAACCTTCGCATCGGCGACCACGGTGCCCTGCTGCTCGCCGGGGCGACGGCCGGACATCGCGGCATCGAACGCTTCGATCACGACCTCGGTCGGCTTGATGATCGCCGACGCGGTGGCCTCGGTCATCGCGCTCTCCTTGACATCTTCGGACAGCAACTCGGCCAGCTTTGCGTAGATGTAGGGCTGGGTCTCGACCAGCCGCGGCGCGACGCGCTCGTGGACGGGCTTGTCGGCGAGGCCTTCGACGGTCGACAGCTGCTCGGTGACCACCTGGTCGGCCTCGGCGAGGTTCTGCTGGGTGAGCCGCGGGATCGTGCCGTCGCGCCCGCGATCGTACATCGCCCACACGAGCGTTGCGTAGAACACCGCGGCCTCGCCGACGGTGTCGCCGTGCTCGGTGCGAACCGCGGCGGCATGCGCGAGCAGGAACGGCTGCTCCTTCTGCAGCCGCTGCGCGAGCTTGTTCATCGCCTTCTTGTCCCCGCGCTGATCGAGGCGCGTGAAGGCGGTGATCGTTCGTTCGACATCCTCTGGCGTGACGACGTGCTCGGACATGGCGGGCGATCTTCTCTCGCCCGCCCGCCGCGTCAACGCTCAGCGGCTCGATTCGTAGAGATCGCCGCGACCCGAGCGCCCGCTGGAGAACACCGCGTGCCGCCGATCACCCGACAGCCGCAGATCTTGATCGTACTCGATGGCATCCGACAGCTCGTCGATCCGGCGCTCCGGCCCGAACGGCTCGTCCAGGGACCCGCGGCGCACCAGGTAGAAGTCCATCGTCGCGCCGCGCGAGGCCTGGAAGTACAGCTCGAGCCCGCACGGGCTGGCCCAACCGCGCAGCTCGTCGCCGGACGTGTTCGGCGCGGCCAGCGGAGCCGCCGGCTGCCACGGCGCCCCGACCTCGTCGCGCTGTGCGATCCAGAGGTCCTGCTTGCCGGGCCCCCCCGTGCGGCCGGTGTGAAACAGCAGCGCGCGTCCCTCGAGGAACAGCGACGGGCCACGCTCGAGGCTCGCGGTGTTGAGCTCGGCTTCGTTCGTGACCTGACGCCACGGCGACTCGCGGTCCGGTCGCGTCGCGAACCACAGGTCCTCGTTACCGAGCGTGCCGGGCCGATCCGACGCGAACCACATCGTCAGTCCATCCGTCGACAGCTCGAGCGTGTTCTCGTTACTCGCGGTCGACAGCTCTGGCACGTGAGTCGGCATCTCCCACGGCGCGCTCGGGTCAGAGCGGCGGGATCGCCAGATGTCGCTTTGACCGAGCGTCCCCGTGCGCGCCGACGTGAAGAACAGCTCGCGGCCATCGGCGGTGATCACCGGATCGTCGTCGCCGGTCGTCGGATCGTTGACCGCGGCGAGCAGCCGGGGCGGGCTCCAGCTGCCGAGCTCCTCGTGCTCGGCGGCGCAGCGATCGAGCACATCGTCCGGTCGCGGCTCGAACCCGAACCGACCGCAGCCCGCGAGCAGGACCAGCGCACGCCACATGTCAGCGCGCTAGCTTGTCGACGCACGCCGCCCGGGTCTGGCACGCGCGCGGATGCGGGCTGGCGTCGATCACCTGCAGCGTCGTGCCGACGAACGAGGCCGGCAGCTGATCGATCACGCGATCGACGTGGGCCGGTAAGTTGACGATGAGGCGCGGCAGCTCGGGCTGGTCCTTGGCCTCGAGGATGACCTCGAGATCGCTGCCGCCGGCGCGCGGGTCGCGGGTGACCGACAGCACGACCCCGGGGTGCACCTTGCCCTCGTCGAGGGGCTTGCCGGCGAGCGGATCGACGAGCCGGAACGTGATGCAACCGTTGTCCTTGCAGCGCGCGAGCGGCCCCGAGTCCCAGCGCTTGATCCGCGTGGCGGTCGCGCCCGTCGTGCGCGGCACGAGGTAGTAGGTCCGCGTGGTCCAGTCGATCCATACCGAGTAGGGCGCGAAGAAGCCGAGCCCCAGCGTGCCGGCGAGGTCCTGCTCGGGCCACCGCTTGTCCGCGTACGGCAAGAACACGACCTCCGGGTTCGCCGCCGCACCGAGGCTCGCCGGCGCCGGCTCGCTCACTGTCTTGATCCGGCGCAGCGTCCCGACCTCGTCGATCACGCCGCCCTGGAGCTCGCGCGACGCGAGCTTGGCAGTCGGCCACGCCGATTCGCGCAGCTGGCTCGCGGTCGCCCCGAGATCGAGGTGCAGGGTGACGGGCTCGCCGTTGACCTGCGCCTTGGCCAGCCGGCGTGGCGTGGGCGGCACCTTCGCGTTAACGATCTGGCTCTTGAGCTCGAGGTACTTGATCTCGATCGCACCCGCCGGCGGCTTGAACGACTTGGCCTCGAGTAGATGCGCGAGCCCCTGCTCGCGATCGAAGCCGAACACCAGCGAGTCCGCGAGCACGTCCTTGCCGATCACGCCGTGGATCCGGCGCCCGGCCTGATCGAAGGTCTTGGTCTTGACGACGATCGCGTCGAGCCGCTCCAGGATCAACGTCCCGATCTCGAGCCCGACGATCTCGGCGTAGATCCGGGCCTGCTGGGTATCGGTCTCGTCGAGCCGGGGCGGCCCCTCGAACGTGCGCAGCTCGGTCTCCTTGACCAGCTCGCCATCGATCACGGTGATGCTGGCGTCAGGATCGATCGCGAACAGGTACGGCCCGTACTGGCCGACGGTCACCGGGGTGACCAGCAACCCGTCCTCGAGCGGACCGACGAGCGGAAACGTCCAACGATCGCCGCCACCCACGCCAGAAAAGCCGGGCGGCGCACCACTCGTACATGCAGTCGTCACGAGGACGACTGCGAGCAGCAGCTCAGTGTTGCGTACCGTCCGCACCGACTTCCCACACCATACCCGAGTACATGAGCTTGGTCAGATCGCCGGGGCCCTGCTTGGCCTTGGCCTCCTCGATCTGCTGCCACGCCAGCTCGCCGTACGTGGGCTTTTCAGTGCGATAGAGCACGCCCATCGGCATCGGGTAATCCGGCTGCATTAGCTGGGCGAGCAGGTTCGCGTACAGCAGCGAGCCACGCTCGGTGTGGACGAGCACGTCCTCGACCTTCGTGGTGCCGTTGTCGCCATCGCCGACGGTGACGATCTCCGGGACCATCCCCGCGCCGAGCTTGATGCCCTTGGTCCCGCCGGCGAACAGCAGCGGCTTGCCCTCGGCGAGTACGAGCTGCTTGTTGGCGGGGTCGTCCTTGACGCCTTCCCACACGCCGTCGTTGAACACCGGGCAGTTCTGCAGCATCTCGATGAACACCGCGCCCTTGTGCTTGTAGGCCTCCTCGAGGATCTTGCCCATCAGCTTGGCATCGGTGTCCGCCGCGCGCGCGATGAACGTCGCGCCCGAACCGAGCGCGAGGGCGATCGGGTTCAGCGGGTGATCGATCGAGCCGGTCGGGGTCGACGGCGCGCGCGTGCCAACCGCCGAGGTTGGCGAGTACTGGCCCTTGGTCAGCCCGTAGATCTGGTTGTTGAACAGGATGATCTTGAGATCCATGTTGCGCCGGAGCGAGTGGATCATGTGGTTGCCACCGATCGACAGCCCGTCGCCGTCCCCCGTGATCACCCAGACGTCGAGGTCGGGGCGCGTGATCTTGAGACCCGACGCGACCGCGGGCGCGCGCCCGTGGATGGTGTGAAAGCCGTACGTGTTCATGTAGTACGGGAACCGGCTCGAGCACCCGATGCCCGAGACGAACACCGTGTTCTCGCGCTGGATGCCGAGGTTCGCGAGCGTGCGCTGGACCGTCGCGAGGATCGCGTAGTCACCGCAGCCCGGGCACCAGCGGACGTCCTGATCGGACTCGAGGTCCTTCTTGCTCAGCTTGATCTTGATCGCTTCGCTCATGGGATCCTCAGGCGCCGCCAGCGGCGGCGTGGTGGTGGAGGCAGTCAGGTTGGTGTCGGAGGCCGGCGCCGAGAGGTGCTTCTCGATCTCGTCGGTCACCTCGCGCACCTTGAACGGCAGGCCCTGGACCTTGTTGAGGCCGATAATGTCGATCAGGAACCGATCGCGAAGCACCCCGCGCAGCTGGCCCATGTTGAGCTCGGCGACGATCACCGTCTTGAAGTTGCGGATGATCTTCTCGAGCCCGGGCTCGAGCGGCGCCAGCCAGCGCAGGTGGGCATGGCTGACCGACTTGCCGAGCGCGACCAGGTTCTGCTGCGCCTGCCGCAGCGAGCCGTACGTGCCGCCCCAGCCGATCACGAGCACGTCGCCGCTCTCGGCGCCGGCGAGATCGAGCTCCCCGATGTCCTGGGCGATCCGCGCGATCTTGTCGGCGCGCACGTGGGTCTGCTTCTCGTGGTTCTCGGGCGCGTACGAGATGTTGCCGGTCAGCGCATCCTTCTCGATGCCGCCAATCCGATGTTCGAGTCCCGGCGTGCCCGGGATCACCCACGAGCGCGCCAGCGTCCGCGGATCGCGCTCGTAGACGAAGTAGTTGGTGGGATCGGTGCGATGGATGACGTCGAACCGGGGCAGCGAGGCCAGGTTCGGCAGCGGCCAGGGTTCGCTGCCGTTGGCGATGTAGCCATCGCTCAGCAGGATCACGGGGACCATGTAGCGGGTGGCGATCTTGACCGCCTCGATCGCGCAGTAGAACGTGTCACCCGGGCTCTTCGCCGCGAGCACCGGCAACGGCGACTCGCCGTTGCGGCCGTACAGCGACTGCAGCAGATCCGATTGCTCGGTCTTGGTCGGCAGGCCGGTCGATGGGCCGCCGCGCTGGATGTTCAGGATCACGACCGGAAGCTCGGTCATCACGCCGAGGCCCATCGCCTCGCCCTTGAGCGCGATCCCAGGTCCCGACGACGCGGTGACCGCGATCGAACCGCCGTACGCGGCGCCGAGTGCAGCGGACATCGCAGCGATCTCGTCCTCGGCCTGGAACGTCAGCGTGCCGAAGTTCTTGAACTTCGCGAGCGAGTGCAGGATCGACGACGCGGGCGTGATTGGATAGCCGGAGTAGAACAGCGTCTTGCCAGCGAGCTCGGCACCGACGACGAGGCCGAGCGCGATCGCCTCGTTGCCCGTGATGTTGCGATACGGGCCCGGCTTGAAGATATGCGGCGGGACCTTGTAGACGGTCTGGAACACCTCGGCGGTCTCGCCGTAGTGGTATCCGGCCTTGAACACCTTCACGTTGGCATCGCCGTAGCCCGGCTTCTTCGCGAACTGCTGGTGGATGCGGCGGACCTCGCCCTCGGGCTCGCGGCCGTACATCCAGAACACGAGGCCGAGTGCGAAGAAGTTCTTCGCGCGCCCCTTCTCCTTGTTCGTCAGCTCACTCTCGGCGAGCGCGGTCATCGTCAGGCTATTGATGTCGACCGCGTGGACCTTGTACTTCGCGAGCGTGCCGTCCTCGAGCGGGTTCGACTGGTAGCCCGCCTTCTTCAGGTTGGCCTCGACGAACGCGCCGGTGTTCACGATCAGCGTGCCGGTGTCGATCAGGTCCTTGAGGTTCGTCTTGAGGCCCGCGGGATTCATGCACACGAGCACGTCGGGCGCATCGCCAGGCGTGTGGATCTCCGACGACGAGAAGTGGAGCTGAAACCCCGAGACACCGAACAGGCTGCCCGCGGGCGCACGGATCTCGGCAGGGAAGTCGGGGAACGTCGAGATGTCGTTGCCGGCCTCGGCGGCCGCCTTCGCGAACTCGGTCCCGGTGAGCTGCATACCGTCGCCCGAGTCGCCCACGAACCGGATCACGACCCGGTCCAGATGCTTCGTCTCCATCGCTTTTGCTACCTCACACACTCGCATCCGAGCGAGCGCGGCGGACCTTACCAGCGCGCGCTGCCGAACCCAAGGCTTCTACGAGCATCCCCGATCACGAACAGTTCCAGCCAACTACCGAACGATTCGCGTTACGCTCGTCGCGTGCGAAGCCTTGCAGTTGCCACGCTCGCGGTTCTCGCGTGTGGGCCGCGCAGTGGGGGACCAGCCTCAATTCTGGTCAAGCCGACCGCCGCGCCCGGCAAGCTGCCGCACGGCCCGCCGCTCGTCACGCCCGGCGAGCGCATGACCTACCGGGTGGCGCTCCAGGGCTTCGAGCTCGCAACGTTCACGATGACGGTCGGCAACGTCGACGAGCTCCACGGTCGCAAGGTCATCCCGATCGAAGGTCACGCGAAGACGGTCGGCCTCGCCTCGCATGTCGCGCAAGTCGACGATCACTTCACGTCGTGGATCGACCTCGAGACCGGGCGGTCCGTGAAGTTCCAGGCCGACGAGGTCACCCCCAAGACCAAGCGCGTCGAGCACTCGGTCGCCGATCTGCACGGCCGCACGGGCAACACGATCTCGATCACCTTCCACGTCGACAGCGAGCCAAGCAGCGTCGAGCAGCAGACCGTCACGCTGCCAGAGATCTTCGACTTCAACTCGTTCGTCGTCGCGCTGCGCGCGTGGGAGGGCCCGGAGGGCACCAAGGCGACGGTCGAATCGCTACGCAGTCGCTATCTGTGGTCGATCACGGCCTCGATCGGCGCGCGCGACAAGCTCGCGACCGAGCTCGGCGAGTTCCCGGTGCTGCGCTTCGATGCGCGCACCGTCAAGCTCACCCGTGCTGGCGGCCGGTATCCCGACAACGCCGAGCGGGAGTTCTCGATCTACGTCAGCGACGACGGCGGCCGGGTGCCGCTGCTGATCACGGCGAAGACCGACTACGGTGACGTCAAGCTGACGATCGTCGACTACCAGCCGGGGACCGGCCAGCGCATCCGACCTTAGTGGCCGTCGTGGCCGTCGCCGCCGCCGCCCTGCTCCGGGCCGCCGCCGCCACCCTTCTTCGACTTGAACTGCTTCTCGCCCTTCGCCATCACGACCTTCTCGTAATAGTCGGCGCCCGAGACGCCGGACTTCTGCACCAGCGCGAGCTGCTGGTCGATCATCCGCTGGAAGTCTTCCTTGCCGACCGCGCCGCCAACGTGCTTGCCGTTGACGTAGAAGGTGGGCGTCGAGTTGACGCGGAACTTCTGGAGCTCCTGCATGTCACCCTGGATGAAGGTCTGGCAGTCCTTGCCCTCCATGTCGGCCTTGAGCTGCGTGGTGTTGAGGCCGAGCTCCGCGGAGAACTTCAGGATGTTCTCGGCGCCCATCGGGGTCTTGTCCTTGCCGCCGCTGGCCTTGTAGCCACCGAACGCGTTCTTCCAGAACGCGTCCTTGAACTCGCGATACTTGCCCTGCTTCGCGGCCGCGCAGCTGGCCATGTGACCGGCGAGCGCGGTGTCGGGGTGGACGACCAGGTTCTTGTAGATGACGCGGACCTTGCCGCCGTTGTCCTTGACCAGCTCGTGCATGGTCTCGTTGACCTGCTCGCAGTACGGGCACGCGAAGTCGAACACCTTGATGATGGTGACCGGCGCGGTTGCCGGGCCTTCGGACATGCCGATCTTGACGTTGGGAGCGACGTCGACCGCGAACATCGCGTTCGGATCCGGCTCGCGCGCCTCCTGCGCCTCCATCTGCTGCTTGTTCTGGGCGTAGACCTTGTTCAGGAAGTCGAGCGCCTCCGCGTTGTCCGCCTGGGACTGCTCGAGCCGCGCGACGCGCTCCTCGATCGTGCCGGTTCCGATCGGCGTGGCGTTCGGCCGCTTCTTCGCGGGCGCGTCCGAATCGGACGTGGTGGCGAGGCTGTCGAGCTTCGAGCCATTGGATTTCTCGCACCCGACAACAGCGAGCGAGAGGGCTAGGACGGTTGCGAGCTTCTTCATATGGATCGCGGGCATCTTGCCCAGCAAGTGGGGTCTCGGCAAGCACGGATCGGCGCGGGAAGAACGTCGCTGCGGCGCCGGTTTAGAGGTGTTGGGCCGGCTTAGCCCGAGCGCCGCAGGTCCGCGGCCGCGACCAGGCCGGTCTCGAACCGCTGCTCGAACCCGACCACGTCGCCCTTCCACAGCGCGTACTCGACCTCGCTGACCGGGATCACCTGCGCGAGCGTGATCGCGGGCGGCACGTCGTCGATCGGGAGCCGGAGGTTCCATACGCGCGGGACCGCGATGAACACGTGCGGCAGGCGGTGGGACAGGTCCCCCGCGTCGAGCGAGCCGATCACGTCACGCACCATCACGCCTGGCTCCGGAAAGAAGCCGGTGGCCGCGAGGTGAAACGCGAGGTTTGCGAGGATCTGGCCGCAGACCTCGCCGTCGACCGTGGTCGCGAGCACGAGCTCGACCCGCGGCCGTTGCTTGTCGGGCCACTCGCGATTGGACAGCCCGACCGTGAAGTAGGTCCATTGACCGAAATGCGGCAGGTTCAAGACCCGGCCGACATCGACGGCGAGCCCCTCGTCACCAGCGTGACGGTAGGTCCGCGTCGAGTAGGTTCCGAAGGCAATTCGCATCGCGTCGCCGGCGCGTGTCGAGGTCTGGATCAGCTGCGCGAGATGCGGGATGTCGCGCGCCATCTCGATCCAGGTTGGCTGGAGAACCAGGGTGCGCCGAAGATAGTTCTGGGCGACGACCTTGTTCCCGACGTCGGCGTGGGCGACGGCGCCACCCCACAGCGCGGTCGCGCTCTCGGGTCGCAGGCCGATCGCCTGGTCGAACGCGCGCGCCGCCTCCTTGGCCTTGCCGAGGCAAAGCAGGCAGTGGCCGAGCCCTTTCCACGCGAGGGCGTGGTGCGGGAACACCTGCGCGGCCTTCTCGTAACGTGACGCAGCATCAGCGTACTTCTCGGCGCGAAACAGCGCGTGGGCCTCCTCGACGATCAGGTCGGCTGCGGCCTGGCTCACGTCCCTCGCTTACCACAAGCTGCTATGCTCCGCGGCGATGAGTGCAGCGGTAGGAGCAGACATCGAGTCGCTGTGCTCGAAGTGCGGCGACGTCTGGCATGTCGTGGTGGCGAAGACGGGGGACAAGATCGTCAAGGTCCAGTGCAAACAGTGCGCGGGCTATCACCGATACAAGTCCCCGCATGGTGCTCCGGCTGCAGCGAAGCTGCCGTCGAACAAGCGCCCGCCCAAGGAGCCAAAGACGCCGGTCGAGCGGTTCGAGAAACCGGCGGTCGCCGCAGATCTGACGCGACCCGCGCGGCCGTATCGCGCGAGCGAACGGTTCGAGGTTGGCGACCGCGTCGATCACCCAAACTTCGGGCAAGGCATCATCGAGATCTCGGAGCCCGGCAAGGTCACGGTGTTCTTCGCGACCGGTCGCCGCGTGCTCGTGCAGTCCAAAGAAGGCGAGATCGGTGGCGGTGGATTGTCGCGGCCCAAGCCGTTCGACCACAGTAACTCCGCGGGCGGGAAGCGCGTCGGCGAGACCTGATCCGGCACCGCACCCCAACTTCGCCATGACCGAGGACCCGAGAATCCGGACGACCAGGCGTCGACTCGGTCTGCTCGGACCGATCATCGTCGGGCTCGGCGCCGCGATCTCCGCGATCGGGATCTGGTGGTTCGTCAATCACCGCCCCGCGGCAGGTGCCGAGATCGACCGCGTCGCACTCGATCCGGTGACCTCGCTCGTGATCCGCGAGGAGCGCTCGAGCGATCGAGCATTCGTCGAGCTGGTGCGCGACGGCAAGCTGATGTGGCAGGCGCTGATCCCGCCGTATGGTGGCCGCCGCGGCGCCTCGGGCATCGCGTGGAACGCCGACGTCGTGACGGTCCGCGTGCTCCGCGATCGCCGCGCGGAGCTGTTCGTGTTGACGATCCGCGATGCCGCAAAGCTCGCGAGCATCAAGCTCGCTCCGGATCACGGGCCGGCGATCAAGGCGACCTCGGGACCGGTGACGCTGACCGATCGCGTGCACTCGTTCGAGCTCGTGTCGGGAACCGAGGGTCCAGGTGCGACGCCATGGAACCATCTCGTCGTGCTCGACCTCGCGACCGGGCACGCGCTGTGGAAGCAGGAGCTCGGGGCGCAGCCGGTGGACGCCGCAGGGGTGGAAGGCGACGAGATCTGGGTCCGCCAGGGCACCCGTACCAGACGTTTTCGTACGCGCGACGGTGTCGCGCAAGGTCCGCAGAACCCGGCGTGATTGCGGCGGAAACTTGCGGGGGACGGTTGTCACGGTCCCGTCACGCGGCCGGTATACTTTGGACGCAATGTCTGCCGACCGGTCGTTCACCGACCTCTCGAGCCCGCGGCTCGAGCTCGTCACCGACGCGGAGCTCCCGCGCGACCGGCCCTCGATGCGGACGATCGATCTCATGGGCCGAACCCCGCCGGCGCCGAACATCAGCGAGATCGCGCCGTCTGACCTCGGCTCGCCGGACCTCTATCTCCCCCGCGAGCTGACGTACCTGAACTTCTGCTGGCGTGTGCTCCACGAGGCCGAGGACGACCGCGTCCCGATCCTCGAGCGCATGAAGTTCATCGCGATCGTCAGCTCCAACATCGACGAGTTCTTCCAGAAGCGGATCGGCGGGCTCAAGCAGCAGGTCGGCGCGCAGCTGCATTCGGTGACCGCGGATGGCCGGACGCCCCAGCAGCAGATCGCCGACTGCATGGAGCTGATCACCGCGCTCGAGAAGAAGAAGATCCTGATCCTCGAGAAGGTGATCAACGAGCTCAAGGCGATCGGCGTGTGGATCGCGCCGTTCAAGGAGCTCGATCCCAAGGAGCAGGTCTGGGTCCGCGAGTTCTACCTCCGCAACATCTTCCCGCTCGTCACGCCGCAGGCGATGGACCCGGCGCACCCGTTCCCGTTCGTCTCCAACCTGTCGCTGAATCTCCTGTGCACGCTGCGCTCCGAGACCGACGGCGAGCCGCTGCTCGCACGCGTCAAGGTGCCGATCGGCGGCGGCACGTCGCGGTTCGTGAGGGTCGGCACGTCGCGGACGTTCGTCGACCTGGCGGACGTGATCGCGAACAACCTCGATCTGCTGTTTCCCGGGATGGAGGTCGAGGCGTGCTCGATGTTCCGCGTCACACGCAACGCGGTGACCGAGCGCGACGAGGAAGAGGCCGAGGATCTGCTCGAGCTGATCGAGATCGAGCTCCGCGAGCGCAAGTTCGCGCCGGTCGTCCGGCTACAGGTAGATCGCTCGACCCTGCCGCTGCTGCGCGGCCGGATCGCCGCCGAGCTCGGGCTCGACGAGCACACGGACGTGTTCGAGGCCGAAGGCATGCTCGGCCAGCGCGACCTGATGGAGATCGCGACGCTCGACATCCCCGAGCTGCGCGAGACGCCGCACGCGCCGGTGACGCCGCTCGAGCTGCTGACCGACGGCTCGATCTTCCATGCGATCCGCGATGCGAAGAACATGCTCGTGCATCACCCGTACGAATCGTTCCAGCAGTCGGTCGAGCGGTTCATGCGCGAGGCGTCTGACGATCCCAAGGTCCGCGCGATCAAGATGACGCTGTACCGGACGTCGAAGGACTCGGAGGTCATCAGGCACCTGGTCCGCGCCGCCCGCAACGGCAAGCAGGTCGCCGTCGTGCTCGAGCTCAAGGCCCGGTTCGACGAGGAAGCCAACATCAAGTGGGCGACCCGGATGGAGCGCGCCGGCATCCACGTCACGTACGGCGTCGTCGGGCTGAAGACGCACACCAAGGTCACGCTGGTCGTCCGCAACGACTTCGACGGGCTGCGCCGCTACGCCCACGTCGCGACCGGCAACTATCACGCGGGCACCGCGCGGCTCTACACCGACATCGGCATGTTCACGTGCGACGACGGCATCGGCCGCGATCTGACCGAGCTGTTCAACTACCTGACCACCGGCTACAAGCCGCGCCGCAAGTATCAGAAGCTGCTGGTCGCGCCGAAGATGCTCAAGTCGGCGCTGCTCGAGAAGATCGAGCGCGAGATCGCGATCCAGGGCGGCGGCGGGCGGGGGCACATCCAGTGGAAGCTGAACGCGCTCGAGGACGTCGACATCGTGCGCGCGCTGTATCGTGCTTCGCAGCGCGGCGTCACGATCGACCTGATCGTGCGCGATACCTGCCGGCTACGGCCCGGGCTCGAGGGCGTGTCGGCGTCGATCAAGGTGGTGTCCGTGATCGGCCGCTTCCTCGAGCACTCGCGGATCTACTACTTCCATAACGGCGGCAAGCCCGAGTACTACCTCGGCTCGGCGGACGCGATGCAGCGCAACCTGGAGAAGCGGGTCGAGGTGTTGATCCCGGTCGAGGATCCGCGGCTCCAGTCCGAGCTGCGCCACATCCTCGATACCCAGCTGTCCGATCAGCGCGGCGCGTGGGACATGTGCCACGACGGCAGCTACACGCACCGCAACAGCATGGGCGCGAAGCACAGCCAGCAGCAGATGATCGAGCGCACGGAGCGTCGCCTCAAGGAGGCAACCCGGTTGCGCCGCCGCAAGGTCCAATCGACCTCCCGCAAAAAACGCTGAACCGTAAACCTAAACTAAACGTAAACGGGTTTGGCGCCCCCTGTGCCCGATCCCGCGGGTGGTGCTGAGCCAGGACGCGCGCTCAGCTCAGGGCGCCGAGCCGAGCCGAGCCGAGATCGTTTAGGTTTACGTTTACGTTTACGATCTACAGCGACGAACAGACGATCTCGCCCGACCGTGCCCGAACCTCGACCTTGACCGCGGCACCATCCGCGAGGCTGCGCCACTTCGAATCGGAGACCTCGCAGGCCTGGTTGCCGAGCTGCAGCGTGCGGGTCTCCTTCTTCGCACCCTGGCGCGTCGCGCCCACCTGATCGACGGCTTGGGCCGGCGGCAGGTTGTCGGCCGGGCACGCGATCGCCGTGCCAGTGCCAGAGGTGCTGCGCTGATCGACCTGCTTCCAGTCGCGCCGCGTGAACGCGCACCACTCGCCCTCGACCGGCTCCGAGCGGTACTTCGGCCGGCACTTGCGGACGACCTCGAACGTGCCGTCCTTGCGATCAACCCGCTCGTCGCTGCACGTCTCGCCATCCGGGATCTGACGGCTGGACTTCTGCTTCGGATGACAGCGGACGTCGCGCGCGTCGCGCGGCACCTGCTCGCTCCACGCTTCGCCGGAGACATCGCCGAACCTGTCGATCCCGATCGAGCACGCCCAGCTGTGGCCCGTCACCTTCACCTGCGCCGACCTGGTGCGAATGCACGAGTACCAGACCCCGAAGATGAGGCCGATCACGACGAGGATCACGGCGACCGGCGGCCACCACTTGCGCTTTGCCGGCGGCGGCGCCGGCGCGCCGACCACCCCACGGACCTCGCTCGCCCCGTCTTGCGGAGCGCCGCAGTGGGTGCAGTTGTTCGCCTTTGCGCTCTGCGGAGCGCCGCAGTGGGGACACTGCCGATCGGAGCCCTCGTACTTGTGGCCGTCGACGCGCTGGAGCGCATCGCCTTCCTTCGGGAAGTAGCGCTTGTCGGGGTTCTGCTTCCCACCGCACTCGGCACAGTGGCGCTGGCTCTTCGCCAGGAGGCCCTTGGTCTCGCAGTGTTCGCAATCCCAGAGCATCTCGAAGAAGCCCTGACTCTCGACCCGTTCCTCGGCCATGCGTCGCGATGATATCGCGTTGCCGCGCGCTACGACCGGTCGTCGTCCAGCAGATCCGCGACCCAGTCCTTGGTATCGACCATCTCCTCGTTGCTGGCCGCGGGCAGCGGCGATGCCTTGAGCTCCTCCGCGACCAGCGACGTCAGCTTGTTGAGCTCGTCCTTGACCAGCGCGTCGATCAACGTCTCCTTGGGGGAGGCGCGGCGCGCGGTGTCGGTGCGGATCGCGCGCACCGCCGATGCGATGTCGCGCGAGGTCGCCTTCATCTCGCGCGAGAACAGGAAGTGAGACAGCTCGTCGCCGAGGTCCGAGGCGCTCTGGAACCGCTGCGCGCGATCGCGGGCCAGCGCCTTGCGCACGATCCTGTCGAGCGCTGGATCGACGTTCGGGTTGAGCGCGACCAGCGACGGGACGCGCGCCTCGCGCACCAGCTCGACCGTGCGTTGCGGCTGGTCGGCGAGGAACAGGCGGCGCCCGGTCAGCATCTCCCACAGGATGATGCCGAGCGAGAACACGTCGGCGCGGTGATCGACCTCGAGGCCCTCGCACGCCTCCGGGGACAGGTAGCTGAACTTGCCCTTCACGACGCCCTCGTCCGTGATCTCGACCTGGCTGTTGGCCTTTGCGAGCCCGAAGTCGACGACCTTCACCTCGCCGTTCTTCGACAGCATGATGTTGGGCGGCGAGATGTCGCGATGCACGATGTGTAGCGGCTGCCCAGTCTCGGGATGCTCGAGGTTGTGCGCGTAGTGCAGCCCCTTGCAGCACTCGGCGATGATGTAGAGCGACATCGCGATGCTCTGGATGCGCTTCTGGCGGTGCTCGTGCTCGAGCAGGGCCTTCAGGTCGCAGCCGTCGACGAACTCCATCACCAGGAAGTAGGTGCCGTCCTCGGCCTTCGAGATGTCGAACACCTGGACGACGTTCGCATGCTGGAGGAACAGCGACAGCCGCGCCTCGTCGAGGAACATCGCGACAAACTGCGGGTTGCTGGTCAGGTGCGGGAGCACGCGCTTGATCGCGACCGACTTCTTGAAGCCCTCCATCGACTCCGCGACGCCACGGAACACCTCGGCCTGACCACCGCCGCCGAGTCGCTGGAGGATGGTGTACCTGGGCTGCATCCGCTGCGACGAGCGTCCAGTGCCGACGGCGTGATGTCAACAATGACGTGCGGGCGGCGAACCAGGTCATTCCGCCAGTGGGCGGCGGGCGACGCCCGCATTACAGTCGGGGTCATGGTCACGTCCGCGCTCCCCGCTCCGATCGCCTATGGCGGTGGCGGCGGTGGTGGTGGCGGCGGCGGTGGTGGAGCTGGCGGTGGCGCTGGTGGAGCTGGCAAGGTCGGCGTCACCAACCAGAGGGGTGGCCCGCCGCCTCCCGAGCGGATCAACTGGCGCAGCTACGTCGGCGTCTTCAAGTACTCGAAGCGCGCGATCCAGCTCGTGTGGTCGACCAACCGCGCGCTCACGATCGGGCTCGCTCTCGGCAGCCTGCTCGCGGGCCTGTTGCCCGGTGGCATCGCGTGGGTTGGCAAGCACCTGATCGACTCGATCCTCGTCGCCTCCACGGCGGACACGGTCGCCACGCGCAATGTCGCGATCGAGTGGGTCGTGGTCGAGCTCAGCCTCGTGATCGCACTCGCCGTGATCTCGCGCCTGCTCGGAATGATGCGGAGCTTGCTGCGCCAGCAGCTCGGGCAACGGATCAACGTCCAGATCCTCGAGAAGGCGCTGACGCTCGAGCTGACCCAGTTCGAGGACTCCGAGCTCTACGACAAGATGACGCGCGCCCGGCGCGAGGCGTCGTCGCGGCCGCTGTCGCTGGTCTCGCAGACGTTCGAGCTCGGGCAGAGCATGATCACGCTGATGGGCCTCGGGGTCCTGCTCGCCGCGTTCTCGCCGATCGCACTCGGCGTGCTGATCGCCGCGGCGATCCCGCCGTTCATCTCCGAGCTCAAGTTCTCCGGCGACGCCTTCCGGCTGTCGCGCTGGCGGACGCCGGAGACCCGCGAGCAGGTCTATGTCGAGACCGTGCTGGCGCGCGAGGACCACGCGAAGGAGGTCAAGCTGTTCGGGCTCGGGCCCCGCTTCCTCACCCGCTACAAGGCGATCTTCGACCGGCTGTACGCCGGCGATCGCCACATCACGATCAGCCGCGCGATCTGGGCCATCATCCTCGGCACGATCGGCACGGTCGCGTTCTACGGCATGTACCTGTGGATCGCGCTCGAGACGATCGCCCGCGGCATCTCGATCGGCGCGATGACGATGTACATCATCGTGTTCAGGCAGGCGCAGTCTGCGATGTCGAGCGCGCTCGGCGACGTCGGCGGCATGTACGAGGACAACCTCTACCTGTCGAACCTCTACGAATTCCTCGACACGCCCACGCTGGTGGTCGAAGGGACCGAGTCGGTCGGCGCGCGTCCCGGCGATGGCGTCCGGTTCGAGGCCGTGTCGTTCACCTATCCCGATGCCTACGAGCCCGCGATCGATGGCATCGACCTCCCATTCCACCCGGCAGCAAGCTCGCGATCGTCGGCGACAACGGCTCCGGCAAGACCACCCTCATCAAGCTGCTGACCCGGCTCTACGAGCCGACCGAGGGCCGGATCACGCTCGACGGCACCAACCTGCGTGACTGGTCACCCGCCGCCCTGCACCGCCGGATCGGCGTCATCTTCCAGGACTTCGTCCGCTACCAGCTCACCGTCGGCGAGAATATCGGAGCCGGTGACGACTTCGCGTACGACGACCGCGCCCGCTGGGACAACGCGGCCGACGCCGGCCTCGCGAAGCCGATCATCGAGACGCTCCCGGATCAGTACGACACGCAGCTCGGCCGCTGGTTCAAGAACGGCCGCGAGCTGTCGGGCGGTCAGTGGCAGAAGGTCGCGCTCGCGCGGTCGTTCATGCGCCGCGACGCCGACGTGCTGGTCCTGGACGAGCCCACCGCCGCGATGGATGCGGAGGCCGAGGTCAAGATCTTCGAGCGGTTCCGCCAGCTGACCACCGACAAGATCGCGATCGTGATCTCGCACCGGTTCTCGACCGTCCGGATGGCCGACCAGATCATCGTGCTCGACCGCGGCAGGATCATCGAGCGCGGGTCGCACACCGACCTGGTCGCGCAGGGCGGCCGCTACGCGACGCTGTTCAACCTGCAGGCCCAGGGTTATCGCTGAGCTGAGCCCGCTGAGAATCCGGGGACATGCAGGTTGAGGCTTGCAGCGACCGCGGCGAGGCTTTACATGTGTGCTCCTCGCGCGAGCCGCTTTCGTTCGCGCGACCCTGGAAGACCTGGCCCCTGCCAGAGGAAGCCTCATGTCCGATTACGATCAGTTCGAGACCGACGGTGTGCCGATCAAGGCGTGGACGCGTGGCGTGGCCATCGAGCCACAGGCGCGCCAGCAGCTCGAGAACCTCGCCCGGCTGCCGATCGTGTTCCACCACGTGGCGGTGATGCCGGACGTCCATTTCGGGATCGGTGCGACGGTCGGCAGCGTCGTGCCGACCCAGGGCGCGATCATCCCGGCGGCGGTCGGTGTCGACATCGGCTGCGGCATGATGGCGGTCGAGACGTCGCTGACGGCGAGCCACCTGCCGGACTCGCTGAAGTCGCTGCGCACGGCGATCGAGAAGGCCGTGCCGCACGGGCGGACGCAGAACGGCGGCAAGGGTGATCGCGGTGCGTGGCATCGCGTGCCGGCAGCGACCGCCGCCGCCTGGAAGACGCTGACGCCCGACTACGCGACGCTGTCCGACAAGCACCCGAAGGTCGGCCAGGGCAACGACGTCATCCACCTCGGCACGCTCGGCACGGGCAACCACTTCATCGAGGTCTGCCTCGACGAGCGGGACCGCGTCTGGTTCATGCTGCATTCCGGCTCGCGCGGGGTCGGCAACCGGATCGGGAGCTACTTCATCGAGCTCGCGAAGCGCGACATGCAGCGTCACGTCAAGGACCTGCCCGACCGCGACCTCGCGTATCTGAGCGAGGGCACGCAGCACTTCGACGACTACGTGCTCGCGGTCGAGTGGGCCCAGCGCTACGCGATGACGAATCGTCAGCTGATGATGGATGCCGTGCTCGCCGCGGCGCGTGAGGAGCTGCCGGCGTTCACGCTCGGCGAGCTCGCGGTCAACTGTCACCACAACTACGTGACCAAGGAGCACCACTTCGGCAAGGACGTGTTCGTCACGCGCAAGGGTGCGGTGCGCGCGCGGCTCGGCGACCTCGGGATCATCCCGGGTTCGATGGGTGCGCGCAGCTTCATCGTCCGCGGCAAGGGCGAGGCGCAGTCGTTCCACTCGTGCAGCCACGGCGCCGGGCGGGCGATGTCGCGCGGCGAGGCCAAGCGCCGGTTCACGCTCGCCGATCACGCAAAGGCGACCGAGGGCATCGAGTGCCGCAAGGACAGCGACGTGATCGACGAGACGCCGGCAGCCTACAAGCCGATCGACAAGGTGATGGCGGCGCAGGCGGAGCTGGTCGACATCGTGCACGAGCTGCGGCAGGTCGTGTGCGTGAAGGGCTAGTCGAGGTCGACGGCTCGCGCGGTGAGGGCGGCGGGCAGATCCTCCGGACCTCGCTGGCGCTCTCCGTGATCACGGGGCGCCCGCTGCGGATGCACAACATCCGCGCCGGGCGCGCGAAGCCGGGGCTGCGCCGGCAGCACCTCGCGTGTGTCGAGGCGGCGGCGCGGCTGTGTGGCGCCGAGCTCCGCGGCGCGCGTGTCGGGTCACAGGAGCTCGAGCTCGTGCCGCCGGCCGCGGGCGTCCACGCGTCTGCGGACGAGCTCGTGATCGACATTGGCAGCGCGGGTTCGACCTCGCTCGTCGTCCAGACCATCCTCGTGCCCGCGATCGTCTCGGGCCGGGCGTTTCGCGCGAGCGTGATCGGCGGAACGCACAACCCGATGGCGCCGCCGTACGACTTCCTCGATCGCGTGTTCGTCCCCCAACTCCGAGCGATGGGTGCCGACGTGACGCTGACGCTCGAGCGCCACGGCTTCGCGTTCGGTGGCGGGCCGTCGCACGACCAGCAGACCCGCCATCGTGGCGAGGTCACGCTGGCGATCGGGCCCAGCGGTCTGCGCCCGCTCGAGCTGATCGAGACAGGCCCGATCACCGCGCGACACGCGACGGCGATCCTGGCGCGCCTGCCAACCCATGTCGCGGAGCGAGAGCTCGCGGTCGTCCAGGAGCAGTGCGGGTTTGCGCCGATCGAGTGCGAGGTCCGCGAGGTCAAGGTGGCCGGCACCGCGAACGTGCTGATGCTCGAGGTCGAGCGGGCCGGAGCGCGCGAGCTGGTGACCGGATTTGGCGAGAAGGGACTGCGCGCCGAGGTCGTCGCCGAGCGCGCCTGCCGCGAGCTCTCACGGTTCCTGGCCGCGAACGTCCCGGTCGGCGAGCACCTGGCGGACCAGTTACTGTTACCGCTCGCCGTCGCGGGCGGTGGGCGCTTTCGCTCGGCCCCGCTCTCGCTTCACGCGACGACCAACATCGACACGCTCCGGCTGTTCCTCGACGTCCCGATCCGCGTCGAGCCCGAAGGCGACGCGGTCGTCGTCACCGTCGGCTGACTACTCCCAGCTACCGTCGTCGTAATAGACCTGGATGCTCGGGTCCGGAGCGTAGTAGCCCGCGTTCCACATCCACTCGCCGCCGTTCCACGACCAGCTGCCCTGGGTCCAGATGTAGCCGTCCTGCTGCGGGACCTGCTCGACGTAGACCTGCGGCCGCACGCGGTAGTTGTAGTAGCGCTGGCGGAATACCGGGCGCACGTAGCGATGGCGGCGACCGTTGCTGAATACAAACTGGCCGTTGCTGGCGTAGACCGGGCGGCGCTGGTAGACGCGGCGGTTCTGGCGGACCGGCCCGCGATAGACGCGACGATCGGACCGGCGATCGACCCGGCGGTCCCCGCCTCGGTTACGGTCCCAGCCGCGGTCTCCGCTCCGGTCGCGGCGACCACGATCGTGGTCCGCCATGGCGAGGCCGCCGAGTAGGGTGATGAACAGCAGGCTGAGGGGAAGGATTCGACGCATCCGGCAAAGATGAGCAGTCCCCATGCCAGGGGCTCGGACGCGCGGTTTCAGCTACTTGGCCACGGGGTGGAGCCGCCGGGAGCCAGCAGTGGCGCAATCGGGCTCCAGTCCTCAGTTGTCACCTCCATCTCCCACTCGGAGACCGAGATGTCGTCGCCGATCGCAGACACCAGCAGCTTGCGAGCGCGCGCGGGCAACGGAGTAACCTGCCCCGCATGGCTCGCTCTCCGCTCGTCGCGCTCGGCGCACTCAATGCAGCGCTCGCCGTCGCGGCCGGCGCGTTCGCGGCTCACGCGCTCAAGGATCGATTGTCCGTCCGCGCGCTCGAGATCTTCGAGACCGGGGCGCGCTATCACATCTATCACGCACTCGCGATGATCCTCGCCGGCGTGCTCGTCGTCCGAGGCGCCACGACCGCGGGCTGGTTGTTCCAGGCAGGCATCGTCCTGTTCACCGGCTCGCTGTACTTGCTCGCGGCGACCGACGTGAAGGTGCTCGGTGCAATCACGCCGATCGGCGGAGTGGCGTTCCTCGCCGGCTGGTTGTGGCTCGCCTGGTGCGCGTGGCGTGGCTAGGCTGCTCGTATCCCAGGGGCACTTGCTCGCTGGCGTCGTCGCACTCGTCGTCACGTCGCCCCTCGCGCGCGCGGAGGCTCCGCGGTGAGGCACGCGGCAGCGCGCGACCAGCGCTCAGCTCGACCTGCTGCCCGCGGACATCCCGCGCACGATCTATCTCAATCGCCGGGGCGGCACGTACCAGGTGGAGGCCGCGACGTCGTCCGAGACCAACGCGATCCACCGTGACGTGACCGGGCGCGCTGGCGTGACGACAGTGACCATCCCGCCGCTCGCCGCGGACTGGCCGTGGGCCACGATCGTCGCGTGCGTCAAGCGGCACTACGCCACCTATGATCTTCGCTTCGTCGAGCACGAGCCGGCCACCGGGATCTATCTCGAGGCCGTGGTCGGCGGAACCGGCGAGGAGCTCGGCTGGGCTCGCAACGAGCTGTTCGGGATCGCGGCCGCCGACAACTTCTGCAACATCACCGAGCGCGGCATCGCGTTCAGCTTCTCGGAGACGCACCGCCAGGTCGCGCGTCGGGTCGACGAGCTGTGCGCCACGATCGCGCACGAGATCGGCCACCTCGTGTCGCTCGAGCACGAGGGCCTCGCGCAGGACGCAATGTCGTACGTGCTGATCGCTGACGCGGGTACGAAGGGCTTCCTCCCGCAGCTCGCGACCTGTGGCCCAGATCCGGCGCAGCCCGCATCGTGTACCTGCAATCCCGGCGGGATGACCAGCTCGGGACAGCGCCTCGCGCACTTCATCGGCAGTCCATCGACCGAGACCGTGCCGCCCGTGGTCGCGCTCGAGCGCCCCGGCGACACCGCGCCACCGACGTTCGAGGTGGTGGCCACGGCGATCGACGATCTGGCGATCGCCGTGGTCGTGGTCCGGCTCGACGGGGTCGAGGTCGGCGCCGACACCGAGCCCGAGCACACGCGATACCGGATCCCCGTTCGCGACGCGCCGGAAGGCGAGCACGTGCTCGCCTTGATCGCCTACGACGAGGCCGGCAACGCGACCACGGCAGAGAGCGCGCTCACGATCCGGTTGCCGGCGTGCACGATCGCAGACGACACCTGCCCGAGCGGGTTCGCGTGCGAGCACGAGGTCTGCGTCGAGCATGGCGGCGGCTGCGGTTGCGCCTCCGGACACCCGGCCGGGCTCGGCCTGCTGGTGCTCGGGCTACGTGCGCGGCGCCGTTCGCCACGGCGGCGGCTGTAGCGACTTCGAGAGGTGATCGAGGAACAGCCCGAGCCGCGGCGGCAAGTTCTGGCGCGCCGGGTACAGCGCATTGACGTCGATCGCGCGCCCGCGCCACTCGGTCAGGATCGGCACCAGCGCGCCGGTCGTGAAGTCGGCGGCGACCATGAAGTCGGTGAGCAGCGCGATCCCGGCGCCCGCGCGCGCCGCCGTGTGCACGGCGCCGACGTTGTTGCTGGCGAACCGGGCTGGCCGGCCGAACTCGAACGTCGCGTCGCCGGGTCCGATCAGGGTCCAGCTCTGGGTCCGCGGGGTTGGCGTGAACAGGACGCGATCGTGGTCGTCGAGCTCCTCGATCGTCGTCGGGGTGCCGCGGCGCGCGAGGTACGCGGGGGCCGCGCACAGCACCGCGTCGATCGTCACCAGCTTGCGCGCGATCAGCGTCGACTCCTGGAGCGGACCGATCCGGATCGCGACGTCATAGCCCTCCTCGATCAGATCGACCAGCCGGTCACTCGCCTCGAGCTCGACGTTGATGTCCGCGTGGACCGCGAGAAAGTCCGCGATGATCGCCCCGAGGTAGCGCATCGAGAGATCGATCGGGGCGGTGACGCGCACCCGCCCGCGCGGGGTCGCCTGCATGTCCGTCACGAGCTGCTCCGCGGCCGCCAGGTCAGCGACGATCCGCTGGCAGCGCTCGTAATAGGCCTGCCCGATCTCGGTCAGCGCGAACTTGCGGGTCGTGCGCTGGACCAGCCGCACCCCGAGCCGTTCCTCGAGCTGCGCCAGCTTGCGACTTACGGTCGACTTCGGCAGCCCGAGCGCCTCGGCCGCGGACGTGAAGCTGCGCGTCTCGACGACCTTGGTGAACACGGCGATGTCGTTGAGGTCCATGGCGCGCCGATGATAGCCGCGTGCTATCCGTGTGCGGTGAGCCGGCTCGACGAATTGACCGCGAAGGTCGACGCGTTCTTTGCGCGGGTCACGGCGCGGCACGGCGACGACATGCAATGCGGCACGGGATGCTCCGACTGCTGTCACGCCCGGCTGACGGTCACGGTGGTCGAGGCGGCAGCGATCCGCGCGCTGGTGGCGGGCTGGCCGGAACCGCAGCGGCGCGCCCTGGCGGACACCGGCCCGGCCGATCGCTGCGCGGCGCTCGACGCGGCGGGGCGGTGCAAGATCTACGACGCGCGGCCGATCGTGTGCCGCTCGCACGGCGCGCCGATCCGCATGCGCCAGGACTCGTTGCCGGTCGTCCAGTCGTGTCACCGCAACTTCGTGCGCGGTGAGCCAGATCCAGCCTGCGTGATCGATCAGACGACGCTGTCCGCGCTGGTACTGGCGGTCGACCGCGATGCTGGCGGCGACGGTTCACGAGTCGATCTGGCGTTGGTGATCGCCGAGCTGGCCGCGACCTGATAGGGTCCGTGGCCGCATGGACGAGGAAGCTGTCGAGCTCGCACACCCCAGGTTCAAGCACGTGTGGGCCTCCGTGTTCACCCGCAAGCTCGCGCCCGACTGCATGACGCACAACTGCACGATGGTCGCGACCCACACGGTCAAGCTCGATGCCTGCTGCCAGTACGGCTGCGACGTCGATCTGCTGGAGCGCGACGCGATCCTCGCGCGCGCCGATCAGATCCGGCCGCTGCTCCGCGCCGAGGTCGCCGACAAGCCGTGGTTCGAGACCGACGTGGAGGTCGATCCCGACTATCCATCGGGCAGCGTCGTCCGGACCGAGGTCCACAACGACGGCTGCCTGTTTCTCGCACACGATCGCCGAGGCTGCGCGATCCATCGCGCCTCGCTCGAGCAAGGCTGGGACTTCCGCGGCGTGAAGCCGGCGATCTGCCGACTGTTCCCGCTGTCGTACGAGGAAGACATGATCGTGATCGCCGACGAGGCCACGGACTACTCGTGCGCACACGTCGAGGGTCCCTCGCTGTACCGGCTGACGCGAGACACGCTCGGCGAGCTGTTCGGCGCCGACCTCGTCGTCCAGCTGGATGCGGCCGAGGCGCGCGTGCTCGCGACCAGGCCACGGCACCTGCCCGTACTCTGAAGGCCACCGCCTACCTCGTGTGCACATGTTTTGTGCAACCGCGAAGCGCGAGCTCCCCACCTGAGCAACATGGGAAAGCTTTGCATCATGGCCTTCGGGCTGGTTCTGTTCGCAGCGTGCGGCAGTAGCGACGACGATATCGATAGCGACGAGGAAGCCCAGCGCGCCTATCTCGGACTCGATCTCTCGGTCGAGAAGTCACTCGCGCTCGGGTTCGCTGGCTTCAACGCCGCCTCGAGCGCGAACATCGCGCCGCAGGCGACGACGGGCGGCGCGGCGGGTGATCTCACGATCACGGGCCAGGTCGATCAGGGTTCGTCTGACAACAAGGGGATGCGGCTCCGAGTTGGCATGGTCGACTACACCGACGGCGTGATCCTCGTCGAGACCGAGGACGACACCGAGCTCGAGATCAACCTGACCTACGACACGAGCACCGACGTCGCCACACAGCCGTTCCTCAACTTGTCCCTCCGTGGGATCCCGGAGACCACGGCGACCACCGGAACGCTGACCGGGACGCTCCTCGGTGACTACACGATGAGCGGCGACATCGAGGGCACCGCGACGCTGAACCTCAGCTTCACCGGGGAGATCGAGGACGACGGCGCCGGCAATACGATCCGCAGCGCGGGGACGACACACGTGACCGGCACCGCGAGCTCCGGCGATGGCGTGTTCGATGTCGACCTCATGTTGTGACAACCACGAGCAGTGGCCTGACGACTGCGAGTGATCACGCGAGCTGCTGCGCGTGGTGGCGCAGGTGGTCCTCGACGAACGTCGCGACGAAGTAGTAGCCGTGATCGTAGCCGGCATGTCGGCGCACCGTGAGCGCGAGGCCGGCGTCGGCGCATGCCTGCTCGAGCAGCTCGGGCTGGAGCTCGCGCGCGAGGAACTTGTCGGCGAGGCCTTGATCGACGAGCACCGGGCCTGGCCAGCGCTTGCCGGCACGGACCAGCTCGCACGTGTCGTGCGCGACCCAGCGCGCCGGCTCGTCGCCGAGGTAGCCGCGAAACGCCTTGTGTCCCCACGGCACGCGCGAAGGCGCGACGATCGGCGCGAGCGCGGAGACCGAGCGATAGCGATCCGGGTGCCGCAGCGAGAGGGTCAGCGCACCGTGACCACCCATCGAGTGGCCGAACATCCCGCGCCGGTCGGTCGCGACCGGAAAGTGCCCCTCGATGATCTCGGGCAGCTCGAGCACGACGTGGGTCTCCATCCGGTAGCTCGCGGCCCACGGCTGCTCCGTGGCATCGAGATAGAATCCGGCGCCCTGGCCGAAATCCCAGTCGGTGTCGTCGCCGGGATAGCGGGTCGACCGCGGGCTGGTATCGCAGGTCACCAGCGCGAGCCCGAGCTCGGCCGCGACGCGCTGCGCGCCGGCTTTCGCGGCGAACGTTTCTTCGGTGCAGGTCAGCCCAGCCAGGTAGTAGACGACGGGTGGTCGCTCGACTCCTGGTGGAAGGTAGACCGCGAACCGCATCGGCCCCGCGCACGCCACGCTCTCGACCTCGTAGAACCCCTGCACGCCGCCGAACGCGCCGGTCTCGCTCCGCGTGATCAAAACTCCACCACGGTGCGGATCGACGTGCCTTCGTGCATCAGGTCGAACGCCTCGTTGATCCGCTCGAGCGGCAGCTTGTGCGTGATCATGCGATCGATCTCGATCTTCTTGTCCATGTACCAGTCGACGATCCGCGGCACGTCGGTGCGCCCGCGCGCGCCGCCGAACGCGGAGCCTTTCCACACCCGCCCGGTCACCAGCTGAAACGGCCGGGTCGCGATCTCCTGGCCCGCGCCGGCGACGCCGATCACGATGCTCTGGCCCCAGCC
This sequence comes from Kofleriaceae bacterium, assembly GCA_037720695.1. Taxonomy (GTDB): domain Bacteria; phylum Myxococcota_A; class Polyangia; order Haliangiales; family Haliangiaceae; genus JABFXX01. Next base: position 67,677 of record JBBJLY010000010.1, read on the forward strand.
GCGGTGGCAGCACTCGAGCGCCTGGCGCATCAGCTTGGTGTTGCCGACGCACTCGAAGCTGTAGTCGGCGCCGCCGTTCGTCAGCTCGACCAGGTGCGCGACCAGATCGCCGGCGACCTCGTTCGGGTTCACGAAGTGCGTCATCCCGAGCTCGCGGGCCATCGCCTGGCGCGCCGGGTTGATGTCGACGCCGACGATGCGATCCGCGCCGACCATGCGGGCGGCCTGCACGACATTCAGGCCGATGCCGCCCAGGCCGAACACGACGACGTTCGCGCCGGCCTCGACCTTCGCGGTCCACAGCACGGCGCCGATCCCCGTGGTGACGCCGCAGCCGATGTAACAGATCTTGTCGAACGGCGCGTCGCGGCGAACCTTCGCGAGCGCGATCTCGGGCATCACGGTGTGGTTCGCGAACGTCGAGCACCCCATGTAGTGATGGATCGGCTTGCCCTTGATCGAGAACCGGCTCGTGCCGTCCGGCATCAGGCCCTTGCCCTGGGTCGCGCGGATCGCGGTGCACAGGTTGGTCTTGCGCGACAGGCACGACTTGCAGCCGCGACACTCCGGCGTGTAGAGCGGGATCACGTGGTCGCCCGGTTCGAGCGACGTCACGCCGACCCCGATCTCGCGCACGATGCCCGCGCCCTCGTGCCCGAAGATCGCGGGGAACAGACCCTCGGGATCCGCGCCAGACCGCGTGAACTCGTCGGTGTGGCAGATCCCCGTGGCCTTGATCTCGACCAGGACCTCGCCGGCGCGCGGTCCTTCGAGGTCGACCTCCTCGACCACGAGAGGCTGGTTGGCTTCGAACGCGACGGCGGCTCGGGTCTTCATCGAGCGGAGTGTCGAACGGTCACCCAGGTCTTGCAACGGGGTCCGCGAGGATCACCCGGGGCGCGCCTTGAGCGTGGCAAGCACGTGACGGAACAGTGCGCGGGCAGCTCCCGGCGGCTTGCCCGTCGCGCGCTCGCTCTGCGCACGCTGGATCAGCAGCGGCAGTGGCTCGGCCCCGCCGCCGGGAAATTCGGCGGCGGCCGCGATCCCGCCTTCGAGCAACTTCGTCCGCCAGTGCTCCGCGAGCTGGAACAGCCGGGGCTCGGCAGAGCCGGTCTCCTGGACGTTCGCGAGCCGGGTCGCGATCACCGCGATGTCGGCGCTGCGGAGCTCGCCCGCGAGGGTGCGCTCGGCGCGTCGGCGCGCGATCTGCGAGGTCACGGCCCGCGCGCGCTCGACCGCGGCGAACAGATCTTCATCGAGCTCGAGCTTCGCGATCGTCGATGGCGGCACCTTCATCAGCGTGTGCGCGAGGGTCGCCGACCGGTCGCCCGCCTCGCGCCGTTCGCGCTTCACGACCTGGCGTCGGGGTTCCTCATCGTCCTCACTCATCGGCCGCATCATCCGCGAGATTCAGCGACATGCATGCTCGAAGATCGAGATTCGTCTCGCTATCGTGACGCCAGATCGACGCGGCGCGCTGTGATCACGAATCGAGCGCGCGCAGCAAGTCTTGCTCGCTGAATGGCTTGCGCAGGAACCGCGGCCGGAGCGGCGGCGGCAGCTCGACGCGGTTGTAGCCACTCATCAACACCACGTGCGCGTCCGGCCGCTCGCGGTGGATCCGCGCCGCGACCTCGGGACCGCTCGGGCCGGGCATCGTGACGTCGATCAGGAACGCGGTGATGTTCGTGCTGTGGGCGAGCGCGATCCTCGCGGCCGGTGCTGGCGAGCAGGACCTCGTAGCCGGCGCCCTCGAGCTGCCCGCGCAAGGTCCGGCGCAACAGCTCGTCGTCGTCGATCACGAGGATGGTCCTCCGCTCGAGGGTCGACGCGCTGGCCGGGCTGGCTCGATCGTCGGCTCTGCGTCCGGCGCCGACGCAGGCAGGTAGATCGCGAATCGCGTGCCGCGCTCCGGCTCGCTGTGAACGGCGAGCGTGCCGTGGTGCCCACGCACGATGCCACGGACCGCCGCGAGCCCGAGGCCGCGCCCGGTCTGCTTGGTCGAAGAATGGATCGAAGATCTGCGCGAGGATCTCCGGCGGCATGCCGCTGCCATCGTCGCTGACCTCGAGGCACACGTAGCGACCGGGCACGATATCGGGGTGGGCGGTGGCGGCGATCGTGGCGGCATCGAGCACCAGCGCCCGCGTCGCGATCCGGACGGTGCCCTCACGATCGGCGAGCGATTCCGCCGCGTTGATCACGAGGTTCATCACGATCTGGCGGATCTGGGTCACATCGACGTGGATCGTGTCGCTGGCGCTGTCAAGCTCGGTCACCAGCGCGACTTGCCTGCCGACATTGACCTCGAGCACCTGCACCATCTCGGCGACCAGCGCGTCGAGCTCGACGTGCGAGATCTCGAACTGGCCGCGCCCGGAGTACGCCAGCAGCTGGCGGCAGAGATCCGCTGCGCGGGCCGCCGCGGTCATGATCCGGTTCAGCGCATCGCTGGCCGGCGCGAGATGTCCGGCATGACGCAGCCCGAGCTGCGCATTACCGACGACGCTGGCGAGCAGGTTGTTGAAGTCGTGGGCGACGTTGCCCGCGAGCATGCCGAGGCTCTCCAGCTTCTGTGCCGCGAACATCTTCTGCTCGAGGGCGCGGCGCTCGGTCAGATCCTCGATCACCGCGATCGAACGCACGAACACGCCCTGGTCGTTGCGTACCGCGATGCCCGTGAGGCGCACCGGGATCAACACGCCGTCCTTGCGGCGCATCTCGTACTCGACGTTGCACGCACCGGACTCGAAGAAGGCCGGCAGCACGACCTGACGGGCGTAGCGAGCGCTGTCCTCGCTGAGGAAGTCCGTCGACGGCCGGCCGATCACCTCGTCGTAGCGGTAGCCGAGCGTCGCGAGCCACTGCTCGCTGACCTCCTCGATCCGTCCACGGTTGTCGATGCAATGCAGCATCGTCGGCGTGATGCGAAGAGACACCGGCGCAGCGTAGCCGAAGCGGGCACCTCGCCCACGACGAATCCTCGTCACGCTGATTCAGAACTTCTCGTGGGTGTGAAAGCTTTGCGCGGATGCAGATCGAGGCGACGTACATCGGCGTGGCGACGGTGCTCCTGCGGATCGGCGAGCTGACGATCCTCACGGATCCCGCGTTCGGTGCGCCCGGCCTCACGGTGACGTTTGCGCCGGGCGCCCGCTCGTCGCGCTTGCTGGGTCCGGCGATCGCCGCCACCGACCTGCCGCCGATCGATGCCGTGCTGCTCTCGCACGATCGCCACATCGACAACCTCGATCCCGAGGGCCGCGCGTTGCTGCCGGCGAGTGGCGCCGTGTTGACGACCCGCTCCGGCGCGCGCCGGCTGCGCGGCAACAGCGTCGGCCTGCGGCCGTTCGAGTCGCACGAGCTCGCGCGCGGCCCCACCCGCGTGACCGTCACCGCGACGCCGGCTCGCCACGGTCCGCGGTTCAGCCTGCCGTTCGTCGGCCGCGTGATCGGGTTCCTGGTGACGTGGCAAGGCCAGCGAGACGGCGCGATCTACATCTCGGGTGACACCGTCCGCTACGCCGGGATCGATGCGATCGCGGCGCGCGGTCCGGTCGGCACCGCGTTCCTCCACATGGGCGGCGCCGCGCTCAGCCCGCGCGGCGCGAAGCTGACGATGACGGCGCGCGATGCCGCCGAGGTGACGCGGACCCTGGGCGCCCGCCGCGTGCTCCCGATCCACAGCGATGGGTGGACGCATTTTCGCGATGACCACGCGGCGATCGCGGCGACGTTTGCTGCCGCCGGGCTCGCCGACACGCTGCACGACTGGCAGCGTGGGGACGCGGTCACCTGGGAAGCGTGAGCTCAGCGCGGCGCGTTCTGCTGACGCGCCTCGACGACCTTCTTCGCGTAGCCCTTGGGCTCCGGCTCCGGATCTTCCTTCGAGCGCACGCGGACGATCGAGCCCGGCGCCTCGACCACGCCGGCGGCCATCGTCCAGCCCGGCGGGACCTGCGGATCGCTCCAGAAGTACAGCCAGCGCGCATCGCGCGGCGCGAGGTTGACGCAGCCGTGACTGCGCCGCGTGCCGAACTGGTCGTGCCAGTACGCGGTGTGCAGTGCGAGTCCCTTCTCGGGCGAGAAGAACTGGGTCCACGGCACGGTGGCGACCGAGTACGGATCCTCGCCATTCAGGCCCTTCATGTCGGCCTCGGATTCCTTGAGCCACATCCGGTATTCGCCGGTCTCGGTCGGCGTCTCCTTGCCTCCCGTCGACACCATGGTCGCGTAGACCGCCAGCTCGCCCTCGAATGCGACCATGATCTGCGAGTCGAGGTCGACGTCGATCCAGCGTTCGTTGGGTGCGAGCAGCTTCGGCGGGCGGGTTGGCTGGAACACGCGGACGTCAGCCGCGGCGATCCACTCCTGCGCGCCGATCCGGTACGCGGTGGGCTTGCCCGCCTTCGCCGCGGTCTCGAGGATCGGGATCGCGGTCCGCGCGGCGAGCGTGCGGTTGATGCCGCCGCCGACCTCCTTGTGCGTCGTGTACGCCTGTCGCCAGCCAGCGACGCGCGGCCACACGAACGCGACCGGCAGCGCCCACCCGGTGTCGTCGGCGAGCCGCGCACCGGCGAACACCGAGGGCTGGTGCTGGCGGATCGCCTTGCTCAGCACGTACTCGGGATCCTGCTTGCTGATCTTCCAGTACGTCTTGTCGTCGACGACGAGCTCCTCGTACTGGCGAACGTTGACCGAGCCGACCAGCGGCCGGCCCTCGACCAGCCGGGGCCCGGTCGCGATGGGAGTCGTGGGCGCGACCGGTTCGACTTGATCCGGAGACGTCACGGGCCCGGTCGGCTTCGGCAACCGTGGCTTCGGCTTGCCCTTGGGCTCGGGCTTCGGCTTCTCGAACGTGTACGTGACCGAGCTCGCCGCGGTGACCTTGCCGTAGACACCCGGCACCAGCTCCCCGCGGTCCAGCATCGGGACCTCGCGACCGAATGCCGGCTTGGTGCTCGGCTTGACGTAGTCGCCGCAGATCCAGCCGCGCGGCCGCATCTGGATCCACGACTTCTTGCAACCGTCGCCCTTCGCCGTCTTGCTCCAGTCGATCCGGGTGTCGATGGCGATCGAGCCGATCCGCTTCGCCGACTCGGCCGGCGCGAGCCGCACGCTGACCGTGCGCACCAGCTCGAGCGAGCGCGTGCTATCGGGGAACTCGGACAGCGGCGGCGGTGCCTCGTCCGGATCGTCGGGGTCGGGATCGATCGGGTCGGTCGCGGCGGCCGGATCCTCGGCCTCGGGCTCGGGCGCAACCTTCTTGCTGCCACAAGCGCACAGGCCGAGAGCCATCACCCAGGCGCGCATTTTTTTTGAAATAGCACGTCCGTGATACCTTTGCCGGCACATGAAGCTCGGGGAGATGCTGGTCCGGGACGGCAGGCTGACCGAAGCCCAGCTGACCGCGGCACTCGGCTTTCAGGCGCGCGACGGCGGTCGCTTCGGCACCGTGCTGTTCGAGCACGGCTTCATCGATCTCGAAGCACTGACCGTGTACCTCGGGCTCGAGCTCGGGATCCCGATCGCGACCGGTGCGATGCTCGAGCGCGCGAAGCGTGCGGCGGTACGGCTACTCGAGCCGGCGCAGGCGTTCAAGCACAAGTGCGTGCCGCTGGTCGTCCAGGACCGCCAGCTGATCGCGGCGATCGAGGACCCGCACGACTTCGCGTCCCTCGAGGCGCTCAACCAGGTCACCGGGTATCGCGTGCTCCCGCGCGTCTGCCCCGAGGTCCGGATCTACTACTACATCGAGCGCTACTTCGGCGTGCAGCGTCCCGCGCGCTTCGTGAAGTTTGGCGACTCGCCGCGCGGCGATGAGGAAGCGCCCAATGCCGGGCTGCCCGCACCGCCCCTGCCCGGCCTGCCACCGGTGCCCGCCTCGCCGATCACCGCGCCCGGTCCCCGGCCCCGCCTGCGCAGCGCGAAGCTCGAGAAGCTGTTCGACGACTCCGAGGCACTCGAGCTCGACGCCAATGATCTGATCGACTCGCTCGACGCCGACGTCGAGGCGCCCGCCGAGGCCGCACCGATCTCCGAAGCCCCGCTCCAGCTGTCGACCCCGACGATCTCGCGCGCGCCAACCCAGCCGCCGATGCACGCGCCGATTTCGGCCGACGTCGCGATGCGCGAGCTCGCCCACGCCACCGATCGCAACCGCATCGTCGAGGTCCTGCTGGGATTCTCGGCCGCCACGTTCGATGCAGCGGTCGTGTTCAC